>CAZYDR010000004.1:0-45244 GCA_964645285.1 uncultured Alphaproteobacteria bacterium | reverse complement strand
GAACATGGGCGCCCAGATGGTTCGCGAAGTCGCGTCCAAGACCAACGATCTGGCTGGCGACGGCACCACCACCGCGACGGTGCTGACCCAGGCGATCGTTCGTGAGGGCACCAAGGCCGTGGCCGCCGGCATGAACCCCATGGACCTGCGCCGGGGCATCGACCTGGCGGTTGGTCACGTCGTCAAGGAGCTGCAGAAGCGCAGCAAGGTCGTCAAGACCGCCGCCGAGGTTGCCCAGGTTGGCACCATTTCGGCCAACGGTCAGAGCGACATCGGCGACATGATCTCGCAGGCCATGGAGAAGGCCGGCAAGGAAGGCGTCATCACGGTTGAAGAGGCCAAGGGCCTCGAGACCGAGCTGGAAGTCGTTGAGGGTATGCAGTTCGATCGCGGCTATCTGTCGCCGTACTTCATCACCAACCCCGACAAGATGCTCACCGAGCTCGACAATCCGCTGATCCTCATCCACGAGAAGAAGCTCTCCAATCTGCAGGCGATGCTTCCGATCCTTGAGTCGGTGGTTCAGTCGAGCCGTCCTCTGATGATCATTGCCGAGGACATCGAGGGCGAGGCCCTGGCCACCCTGGTGGTCAACAAGCTGCGCGGCGGCCTCAAGGTCGCGGCCGTCAAGGCTCCCGGCTTCGGTGATCGTCGCAAGGCCATGCTCGAGGATATCGCTATCCTCACCGGCGGCCAGGTCATCAGCGAAGACCTCGGTATCAAGCTCGAGAACGTGACGACCGAAATGCTTGGCACCGCCAAGCGCATCGAGCTCTCGAAGGAGAACACCACCATCATCGATGGCGCCGGCGTCAAGAAGGAGATCACCGCCCGTTGCACGCAGATCCGGGCTCAGGTGGAAGAGACCTCCTCGGACTACGACCGCGAGAAGCTTCAGGAGCGGCTGGCTAAGTTGGCCGGCGGCGTTGCCGTCATCAAGGTTGGCGGCGCGACCGAAGTTGAGGTCAAGGAGCGCAAGGACATGGTCGAGGACGCGCTGAACTCAACCCGCGCGGCGGTTGAGGAAGGCATCGTCATCGGCGGTGGCGCTGCGCTGCTCTATGCCATCCGCTCGCTGGCCAAGCTTGAGGGCGAAAATAACGACCAGAACGTCGGCATCAGTATCATCCGCAAGGCGCTTGAGGTCCCGGTTCGGCAGATCGCTGAGAACACCGGTGTCGATGGTGCCGTGGTTGCCGGCAAGCTTCTCGAGGGCAAGGACCAGACCCGTGGGTTCGACGCTCAGGAAGAGAAGTACTGCGACATGTTCAAAGCGGGCATCGTCGATCCCACCAAGGTGGTGCGTATCGCGCTGCAGGACGCGGCTTCGATTGCCGGCCTGCTCGTGACCACCGAGGCGATGATCGCTGATCGTCCTGAGAGCAAAGAACCGATGATGCCCGGGGCCGGTGGCCCTCCGGACATGGGCGGAATGGGTGGTATGGGCGGCATGGGCTTCTAGTCCGTCAACCAAAATGCCCGGCTCCGAATTGGGGCCACACCATGGAAGGGTCGCGCTTGTCGCGGCCCTTCTTTTTTGTCTGGACCAAGATGAGTTGGTATCTGGCCCAATCGGGCACCCGACATTGGCACTTGTGAGCGCGTCGGTGGCGCTATACCAAGGAGCTATATCGTCGTCGCCGGAAACCCGCTGAACGGGAACCGGCATCTTTTGGGGAGACCACCATGACCCGTATGACACCGAGCGAGGCTTTCGTCGAAACCCTGGTCGCCAACAACGTCGAATATGTTTTCGGCATTGTCGGTTCGGCTTATATGGACGCCCTCGACATTTTCGAACCTGCCGGCATCAAGTTTATCGCCGTGGCCCACGAGCAGGGTGCCGGCCACATGGCCGACGGCTATTCACGGGTCACCGGACGTCACGGCGTCTGCATCGGTCAGAACGGCCCGGGCATCACTAACTACGTGACCGCTGTGGCGGCGGCCTATTGGGCCCATTCGCCGGTGGTCTGCATTACCCCCGAGACCGGCTCCAACAGCATGGGCCTGGGCGGCTTCCAGGAAACCGATCAGATCCCCATCTTCTCCAAGATCACCAAATACCAGGCGGACATTCGCCGCGGTGACCGCATCGCCGAGCAGATGAGCCGGGCCTTCGATCTTGCCATGGCCGAGCGCGGCCCGGTCCAGGTCAACATTCCCCGCGACGAATTCTACGGCGACATCGACGTCGAGATTCCCAAGCCCCAACGCATCGAGCGCGCGGCCGGCGGGCCCGAGAGTCTGGCGGCGGCGGCGGCGCTGCTGGCCGAGGCCAAATTCCCGGTCATTCTCGCCGGCGGCGGCATCAACATGGGCGACGGCCAGGCCTCGGCTATTGAACTGGCGGAGCTGCTCAAGGCGCCGGTGTGCAACACCTATCTGCACAACGACTCATTCCCGTCGGACCACGAGCTGTGGATGGGTCCGCTCGGTTATCAGGGCTCCAAAGCGGCCATGAAGACCATTGCCCAGGCTGATGTGGTGCTGGCGTTGGGCACCCGCCTGGGACCGTTCGGCACCTTGCCCCAGCACGGCATCGATTATTGGCCCAAGGACGCCAAGATTATTCAGGTTGACGTCAATCACCGGGTCCTTGGTCTGGTCAAGGATATCGATACGGGCGTGCTCGGCGATGCTGGGCTGGCGGCGGCCGATCTGGTCGGGCGTCTGCGCAACCAACCTCTGGCCTGTCACGGCAACAGTGACGATCGCATGACCGAAATCAACAAGCAGAAGAAAGACTGGGAGGACGAGCTCAACACCTGGGGCCAGGACGACGGCACCCCGGTGGCGCCGCGCCGCCTGTTGCGCGAGCTTGAGAAAGCCATGCCCAAGAACGCCATGGTCTCCACCGACATCGGTAATATCTGTTCGGTGTCCAACAGCTACCTGCGCTTCAATGAGCCCAACAGCTTCTTTGCCGCCATGAGCTTCGGCAACTGCGGCTATGCCTTCCCGACCGCCATCGGCTGCAAGTTCGGTGCGCCGGACCGGCCGGCGGTGGCCTATGTGGGAGACGGCGCCTGGGGCATCAGCTTCAACGAGCTGCTGACCTGCGTGCGCGAGGAAATTGCCGTCACCGCCGTGGTCTTCCACAACAAGCAGTGGGGCGCCGAGAAGAAAAACCAGGTCGACTTCTACGACGACCGCTATATCGGGACCAACCTCAAAAACCCGAGCTGGGCCGAAGTCGCCCGTTCCTTCGGCGCCGACGGCATTACCGTCGATCATCCGGATCAGGTCGGTGACGCTCTGTTGCAGGCGACGTCATCCGGCAAATGCACGGTGCTGGAAATCATGGCGACCGAGGAACTCGGCGACCCGTTCCGCCGCGACGCTCTCAAGAAGCCGGTGCGCATGCTCGACAAGTACAAGGATTACTCGGTGACCTGAAGTTGAGCCATGACCACGGTTGCCGTGGCCACGATATCGTCGACCGTGGCGCCGCGCGAGAGGTCGCTCACCGGTTTGGCGAAGCCCTGAAGGATGGGTCCGACGGCCTGGGCTCCGGCCATGTACTGGGTCAGCTTGTAGGCAATGTTGCCGGCGTCGAGGTCGGGAAACACCAACACGTTGGCGCGCCCGGCCACGGCGCTGTCGCCCTTGACCTTGGCCGCCGCCACCGCCGGCACCAGGGCGCTGTCAGCCTGAAACTCACCGTCGATGGCCAGGTCCGGCGCCCGTTTCCGAGCGATCTCCAGGGCCTCGCGCACCTTGTCGACCCGGACGTGATTGGCGCTGCCCCGGGTCGACAGAGACAGCATGGCGACGCGGGGTTCTTCATCGAGCAACCGGGCGGCACTGGCGGCAGAGGCGAGGGCAATGTCGGCCAGTTGGGCCGGGTTCGGATCCACGTTGATCGCGCAATCCGCGTAGACAAACAGGCGCGGGCCCTGGCCCATGAAGTCGGGTACCGCCATGAGGAAAAAGCTCGATGGCGTTTCGATGCCGTCGGCCAGGCCGACGCCGAGCAGGCCGGCCTCGATAATCCGGCGGGTCGGGTTGGCGGCGCCGGCGATCATGGCGTCGGCATCACCAGCGCGAACCATCATGGCGGCGAAATAAAGCGGCTTGCGCAGCAACCGGCGGGCGACCTTGAGATCACTGCTCGGCCGCGCCGCCACGTAGGCTTCGGCGTAGGCCTCGGCGCGCTCATCATCGGCCATAGCGTGGGCGTCGAGCACGACCACATGAGCGATATCTTCGTCGTCCAGGCGCCGGGCCGCAGCGACAATGCGCGGGTCGTCGCCCTCGGGCAGCACCAGGGTTCCGTGATGGGCCTTGGCAGCGGCCGTCAGGCGTTCAATGATATCCATGGCATTCCTTGGTATTCACTAACCGGAGGCTGAAACATGACCGACAACGAGGAAAAGGTCGAGGTTCGCCGCGGCCTCAAGGACGTAGTGTTCGACCGTTCGCCGACCACCTTCATCGATGGTAAAGCTGGCGAACTGCGCTATTGCGGCTATTCGATCCACGATCTGGCGCAACAATCGAGCTTCGAGGAAACCGCATATCTGCTGCTTTACGGCGAGTTGCCGACCCAAGCCCAGTTCGACGCGTTCGACGGCGCTCTGAAGGCCGCGCGCGAGCTACCCGATGCGCTATACGATATCATCCGCACGGTCGCTCATGCCCATCCCATGGATGTCCTGCGCACAGGTGTCTCGGCTTTGGCGGCGTTCGAGGCCGACGTTGACGACAAGTCCCATGGGGCGACCCTGGCCAAGAGTATCCGTCTGACCTCCCAGGTGCCGATGATCGCCGCGGCCCATCACCGTATCCGCAACGGCTTTGAGCCGGTAGCGCCCGATGCCTCTCTGAGCCACGCCGCCAACTTCCTCGCCATGTTGCTGGGCGAGCCGTCCAGCGACGAGGCCGCCGGCCTGCTCAACACCGATATGGTGCTCCATGCCGAGCACGGCTCCAACGCGTCATCATTCACCGCCCGGGTGGTGACCAGCACCGAGGCCAATCTCCATGCCGCCGTCACCGCCGCTATCGCCGCCCTGTCGGGTCCGGCCCATGGCGGCGCGGCGGAGGATGTCATGCACATGGCCCAGGAGATCGGTGATCCGGCCAGGGCCGCCGACTTTGTCAAGGCCAAGCGCAAAAACCGCGAGCCGGTCATGGGTTTCGGCCACCGGGTCTATCGTGCCGAAGATCCCCGGGCGCGTCACATGCGCGATGGGGTCAAGCGCCTGTCTATCGAAATGGGCCAGCCCAAGTGGTATGAAATCCTCGAAGCCCTGGTCGAGGCCATGTCGCCTTATGCCCGCCACGGGGTCAACGTGAACGTCGATTTCTACGCCGGCGTCGTCTACTACCTGCTGGGCATTCCCGAGGATGTCTTCGTGCCAATCTTCGCGGTCGGCCGCGTGCCCGGCTGGACTCTCCAGGTGCTCGAACAAGCCGATCAAAACATCCTCATCCGCCCGCGCCTCCACTACATCGGCCCCGGCCCGCGCGATTATGTGACTATCGAGGCGCGATAATATCCGCCAGCGAAATTAGGAAATTCTGCCCTATCCGGACCCGTTCAAAGAAAGTAGGTTCGACGGGAAATATTCTCACGCGGCCCAATCCCCGTAGGGGTGGGAAGGCCGTTCGGAACTGCCAGGAAATCAGGACATGCAATACACCGCCAACACGCTCGAAAATCACTGGATGCCGTTTACCGCCAACCGGAATTTCAAGGAGAATCCCCGGCTGTTTGAGAGTGCGTCGGGTATGTATTACACCAATAATCACGGCGACAAGGTGCTCGACGGCGCCGCCGGTCTGTTTTGCGTCACTGCCGGCCATGCCCGTCCCGAGATCGTCGATGCGGTCGCCAAGCAACTCGCCACTCTCGACTATTCGCCGCCGTTCCAGTTCGGCCATCCGGCGTCGTTCGAGTTCGCCACCAAGGTGACTCGCTTGCTGCCGGACTCGATCAATCACATATTCTTCGGCAACTCCGGTTCGGAAGCAGTGGATTCTGCGCTCAAGATCGTCATGGCCTATCATCGGGCCAAGGGCGATGGCCGCCGCACCCGTTTCGTCGGTCGTGAGAAGTCCTATCACGGCGTCAATTACGGCGGCATCTCGGTGGCCGGCCTGGTCAAGAACCGAGAAGCCTTTGGCATGGGCCTGCCTGGCGTTGTCCATCTGCGCCATACCTGGCTGCCCGAGAATCGCTACACCAAGGGCCAGCCCGAACACGGTGCCGAACTGGCCGACGATCTGCAGCGCTTCTGTGACCTTCACGGGGCCGAGAACATGGCGTGCTGCATCGTCGAGCCAGTGGTCGGCGCGGCCGGTGTTCTGGTGCCGCCGAAGGGCTATCTCGAGCGCCTGCGCGAGATTTGCACCGCCAACGGTATCCTGTTGATCTTCGATGAGGTCATCACCGGCTTCGGCCGTACCGGCAAGGGTTTTGCCACCGAGACCTTTGGCGTGATCCCGGACATGATGACCCTGGCCAAGGGTCTGACTAATGGCGTGGTGCCCATGGGTGCCGTGGCGGTGAGCGACGAAATCTACGACTCGATCATCGATTCCGCCGCCGACGGTGCTACCACCGAGCTGTTCCACGGCTACACTTATTCAGCCTCTCCGGTGGCCTGCGCCGCCGGTCTCGCGGCGCTCGGTATCTACGAGAAGGAAGGCCTGTTCGAGCGCACCGGCAAGTTGTCGCCCTATTTCCTCGACGCGGTGTGGTCCCTCCAGGGTATGGATGTGATCGACGATCTCCGGGGCCACGGCCTGCTCGCCGGCATCGAGCTGAAGCCCCACCCGGCGCCTTCGGTTCGGGGCTACGAGGCGCTGCAGCGGCTATATGAAAAGGGCCTGCTGGTCAAGGTGACCGGTGACTGCATTCTGCTGTCACCGCCGCTGGTTATCTCCGAGAGCGAGATCGACTTCATGATCGACACCCTGCGCGAGGTCTTGGGGACCGTTTAGGGCGACATTCAATTGCGATCCAAGGGCCGCCCTGGCGACAGGGCGGCCCTTTTTCGTAAAACCCCTTGCCGGTTGCTACCGGCAGGTAGATGATGCGGCCAATTCGGCTCTGCTGATCGGGTCGGCAAAGGGCGGGTCATGAAGCGAATTATGTGGGCAGCGATTATCTGCCTCGGTGTGCTGACGCCGTGGGTAGGTGCGTCTGCCGATGATGACGGCCCCGTCACCGTTGGCTACCAACTGGTCTACAATCCGTGGAAGGTGGCGATTACCAGCGGCGCCTTCGCGTCGGCGACCAGCCACTCCATCAAATGGCGGCAATTCGAGTCAGGCGCCCAGGTTATCAACGCCCTGGCTCTCGGCGAGGTGGATATAGCCATGTCCGGCTCCAGCCCCATCGCCGCCGGTCTCAGCCGCGGCATCGACATGGAGTTGTTCTGGATCGTCGAGGACATCGCCGATGCCGAGGCCCTGGTGGTGCGCTACGATTCAGGTATCACGTCGCCCCAGGAGTTGCGCGGCCGGACCATCGCCGTGCCGCTTGCCTCGACCACTCATTTCCACTTGCTGTTCGCCCTCGAGCAGTTCGGCATCGATCCCGGAGAGCTGACCATTCGCGGCCTGCAGCCGCCCGAAATCACCCTGGCCTGGGCTGCCGGTGAGATCGATGCCGCGTTTGTCTGGGATCCGGCTCTCGGCGAACTCAAGAACACCGGCAAGGTGTTGATTACCTCCGGCCTGTTGTCCAGTTGGGGCAAGGCGACTTTTGATGGCATGGTGGCGAGCCGCGAATTCGCCGCCGCCAACCCCGACTTCATGTGCAAGTTCGTCAAGACCCTGGCCGCCGCCGACGCCAACTACCGCGACGACCCGGAGGGCTGGACGCCGGAGTCCGATCAAGTCCAGGCCATCGTCGGTCTGATTGGCGGCGAGGCTGCCAACGTTTCGGGCGTGCTCGAACTCTATGATTTCCCCACCCTTGCCGAGCAGGCTTCAACTCAATGGCTCGGTGGCGGTATCAGCGGCGGCGCCGCGCGGGCGCTCAGGTTCACCTCGGAGTTTCTCATGGCGGAACGCAAAATTCCCGCGGTCCTGCCGGATTATGCACCTGCTATAAATTCACGCTGGGTAGAGGCAGTGATTGCTGGCGGCTGCTGATCCATCTTCATTTCACCAAGTATTACGGAGCAGTTAACCCATGAAAGTGGCATTCATTGGTCTCGGGAATATGGGTTATCCCATGGCCGGGTATCTCGCGTCCGGCGGTCATGACGTCGCCGTCTACAATCGCACAGCAGTCAAGGCCGAGAGCTGGACCGGCCAGCATCAGGGCCGCGCGTTCGCGACTCCCGCCGAGGCCGCGGCCGGCGCCGAGGTGGTCTTTATCTGCGTCGGCAACGACGATGATCTGCGCAGTGTTGCTTACGGCGATGCCGGCGCACTGGCCGGCATGGGTGAGGGGGTCTGATGGTCGATCACACCACCGCCTCTGCTGGTGTCGCCCGCGAGATTGCGGAGAAAGCGGCGGCAAGTGGTATTGGTTTCCTCGACGCTCCGGTATTCGGTGGCCAGCCCGGCGCCGAGGGCGGTGTGCTGAAGGTCATGGTGGGTGGCGACGACGCTCATTTCGAGCCCGCCCAGCCGGTTATCGATTGTTTTGCAAAGGCGGTCACCCTCATGGGTCCGGTGGGGTCGGGACAGTTGACCAAGATGTGCAATCAGATCTGCTGCGTCGGCATCATCGAGGGTCTCTCCGAGGCGCTCGCGTTCGGCATGAAGGCCGGGCTCGACGTGACACGGGTGGTCGAAATGATTTCCTAGGGTGCCGCCCAGTCATGGCAGATGGACAACCGCGCCGGCACCATGATCCAGGGTGAGTTCGACTTCGGCTTCGCTGCCGACTGGATGCGCAAGGATCTGCGCATCTGCCTCGATGAGGCCGGGCGTAACGGCTCTTTATTGCCTGTCACGGCGGCCATCGAACAACAATACGCGCGCCTGCACGAACGCGGCGAGGACCGCTTGGATAACACTGCGCTTATACGCCTGCTCAAGGACGCGTAACTTGCCTTTGGTGTTATTGGCCGCGCTCTTCCGCCTTGGCCTGTTCCCACAGGCCGACCATTTCGGCCAAACCGGATACCGTGGGGCTTCGGCCGTCCTCGGCTAGCAATTCCTCGATGCGGCGGAAACGGCGCTCGAACTTGCCATTGCCCTGACGGAGGGCGCTTTCGGGATCGACCCCGGCGTGGCGCGCCAGATTGACGCAGGCGAATAACAGATCGCCGATTTCATCGGTGAGACGCTCCGGGTCAGAACCGTCATTCAGTTCTTCGCGCACCTCGGCGATTTCTTCTTCGATTTTTTCGATCACCGGGGGCAGGGTGGGCCAGTCGAAGCCCACGCGCGCGGCGCGATTTTGCAGTTTGATTGCGCGGGTCAGGGCAGGCAGAGCGCGGGTCACCCCGTCGAGAGCGCCGGGTGCGCGGCCCTCGACCGCCGCCTTGGCGTCTCGTTCCTGGGACTTTTGCGCTTCCCAGGCGTGAGTTTGCGCCTTGGCGGTGGCGATATTGCTGTCTTCGAACACATGGGGATGGCGGCGCACCATCTTGGTCACGGCGCCGGCGGCGATGGCGGCGAAATCGAAGCGACCGGCTTCGCGGGCCATCTGGGCGTAAAACACCACCTGGAACAACAGGTCTCCGAGCTCATCGAGCAGGGCAGGCCAGTCCTCGTCACTGATGGCGTCGGCAACCTCGTAGGCTTCCTCGATAGTGAACGGCGCGATGGTGGCGAAGGTCTGCTCCACATCCCACGGGCAACCGTTCTCGGGATCGCGCAGTCGGGCCATGACCTCAAGAAGTTGACCCATTGCGCTCATCGGGTTCTCCAGGCAAGCAAACGAGAGGGGAACGGACGACGGTGTCGAACCGTTAGACAGTCTAAATATTGACGGTGTGATAAATATGAATAACGCATAAGAGATATTATGGGAAATATAATATACGAAATAACGACTGAGGCTTAGCTACCATTCCACAACCATACCATCATATGCCGGCTCCACGCCTTCAGGCAGCGCAGCTGCCAGTTTACGGTAATCGAACTCATGGTTCATATGGGTCAGGATGGCCCGTCTGGGCTTCACCCGGGCGATCCACTCGAGACCGAGATCGAGATGGGCGTGCATGGGGTTTCTCCCCCGCCGCAGGCAGTCGACAATCCACAGGCCGACGCCATTGAGGGCTTCAAATGCGGCTTCGGACAATCCGTTGGTGTCTGTGGAATACGCCACGTCGCCGAAACGGAACCCAAGAGTCTCCAGCGGTCCATGGTCCTGGCTGAACGGCAGAACCTCAATGTCGCCAATGGTTACAGGCCCATGGTCCAGGGCGCGTGGCATCAGTTCAGGCTTGTGCCAGCCGCGGTCCGGATGGTTAGGCTCGAAGGCGTAGCCGAAGCGCTGTTGCACCAACTCAAGAGTCCTTGGCGAACTGTAGACGTCGAGCGGTCGACCCATCTGAAAATTGATGGAGCGCAGATCATCGATACCGTTGGTGTGATCGGCGTGTTCGTGGGTCAGAAAAACCGCATCGAAGCGGCTCAACCCGTTGGCCAGCAGTTGCTCCCGGAGATCCGTTGCGGCGTCGATCAGCAACCGTGTGTCGCCTTGTTCAACGGCGATGGACGGCCGTGAACGCCGGTTTCGCGGGTTTTTCGAGGTGCAGACCACACAATCACAGCCGACCAGCGGCACGCCGCCGGACGGCCCGCAGCCGAGTATGGTTACGCGCATGGCGCCAGAGAGTCGGTCAAACGTGCGTTGGTCTTGCTAGCTTTATTGAATAGTTTGAAGAAGTTATCCGTGGTCGCCTCGGCCAAAGCCTCGGTCGTAATGCCCTTGATCTGCGCCATACGCTCGGCCACATGGGCCACGTAAGCCGGTTCGTTGCGTTTTCCGCGCATGGGTACGGGCGCCAGATAGGGCGCATCGGTTTCGACCAGAAGACGCCCCAGTGGCACATTCCGCATTGTCTCGCGAAGGGATTCGGCACTATTGAACGTAACGATGCCTGCGATGGATATATAGAATCCTAATTCAATCGATTTTTCCGCGACTTCGGGCGTAGTACTAAAGCAATGAATTAATCCCGGAAACACTCCCTTTCCTACCTCGTCCGCCAGAATATCCACTGTGTCGTCGTCGGCGTCACGCGTGTGGACGATGAGCGGCAGTCCGGTCTCCCGGGACGCCGCCGCGTGGACCCGGAAGCTGGCGCGCTGGGCCTCGCGCGGGCTGTGGTCATAGAAGTAATCAAGACCAGTCTCGCCGATACCGATGACTTTGGGGTCTCCGGCCAGTTCCACCAGGGTCTCCACCGTGACGGCGGGCTCGCTCTCCACGTTATGGGGGTGAATGCCCACCGAGCAGTAAAGATCATCGCGGCGTCGCGTCAGGGCCAGAATCTGGTCGAACTCGGTCAGCCGGGTGCAGATGGTCTGGGCCATAACGACCCCAACCGCGGCGGCCCGCGCCATGACGTCATCAAGCTCGTCGGCGAGCCCCTTCATGTCGAGGTGACAATGGCTGTCGACCAGCACTAGGTGCTCTCCTCCTCCACATAGCGCGGAAACACGCCTTCGGGCTTGGGCAGCGGCGTCGCCGGCGCCAAGGCGCTATCGCCGCCAAGATTGGTAAAGCGCCGCGCATCCTCGGCAACGCCGAGCTGATCGAGCATACGGCCAGCGGCGCCGGGCATGACCGGTTGGGCGAGAACAGCCAGCCGGCGGATAACCTCGGCCAGCACATAGAGCACCGTCGCCATGCGCGCCGGGTCGGTCTTGCGCAGAGTCCACGGCGCCTGGGCATCCACATAACGATTGGCCAGGGCGATGACGCGCCACTGCTCGGTCAGCGCCAGATGGAATTCCTGGCGCTGCATGTGACCGCGTATAATATCCAACAGGTCGTCGGCGGCGGTCAGCAAGGCCTTGTCGTCGTCGCTATGGTCTCCAGCTGTCGGCACCTGGCCATCGCAGTTCTTGGCGATCATCGACAGGGTACGCTGAGCGAGATTGCCGAAGTCGTTGGCCAGGTCGCCGTTGATGCGGTTGATCATGGCGCGTTCCGAGAAATCACCGTCATTACCGAACGGCACTTCGCGGAGCATGAAATAACGCACCTGGTCGAGGCCGAATTTCTCGACCAGCCCCAGGGGCTCGATGACGTTGCCGAGGGATTTGGAAATCTTCTGACCTTCGTTGGTCCACCAGCCATGGGCATAGATGCGCTTGGGCGGTTCCAGCCCGGCGGCCATGAGGAACGCCGGCCAGTAGACCGCGTGGAAGCGCAGGATATCCTTGCCCACCATGTGAACGTCGCACGGCCAGTATTTGCTGTAGTCTTCGCTCGCCGTGTCCGGGTAACCCGTCGCGGTGATGTAGTTGGTCAGGGCGTCGATCCACACGTACATCACGTGGTCCGGGTCGTCGGGTACCGGAATGCCCCATTTGAAGCTGGTCCGCGACACCGAAAGATCAAGCAATCCGCCCTTGACGAAGCTTATCACCTCGTTGCGCCGTGACGCGGGCATGACTGAATCCGGATTGGTCTCGTAGTATTCGATCAACCGGTCCTGCCAGGCTGATAGACGGAAGAAGTAGCTCGGCTCCTCGACCCATTCGACCGGCGCACCGGTCGGCGCGATGCCGTCAACCAGTTCGGATTCCGCATAGAACGCCTCGTCGCGCACGGAATACCAGCCGGCATAGGTGCCGAGGTAAATTTGGTCGCGCTTGACCAGTTCGCGCCACAACTGTTGCACCGAGACGGTGTGGCGGTCTTCGGTGGTGCGAATGAAGTCGTCGTTGGTGAAGCCCATGGGCTCACGCAAGTCACGGAAGCGCTGGGAAACCCGATCGACGAAGTCCTGAGGCGCCTCGCCGGCGTCAAGCGCCGCCTTCTCCACCTTCTGGCCGTGTTCGTCAGTGCCGGTGAGGAATTTCACGTCGTATCCGTCAAGCCGCATGAATCGCGCCAACGCGTCGCAGGCCACGGTGGTATAGACGTGGCCGATGTGCGGTGAATCGTTGACGTAGTAGATCGGCGTCGTGACGTAATATGTGGGCGCGGACATTCCGGGCTCCCCAAATAAGGCGGTAAAGTGGGAGGCTAGTTGCGGGCAGTGGCCTCGAGCGTGTTGAAGACGCTGATCACGACCTGCTTGCGGTCGAGATTGATACGCTCCACGTCGGCTACGAGGCGGCCCGTCTTTTCCCATACCTCGGTCCATTGTTCAAGGCTGGCGCGGCCGAGCAGGCGCTCGACCACCGCCGCCTCCCCCGCCATCACCTCATGGGGCGCGGCGCCATGAGCCCCGGTGCGCACCATGCGGACCAGCCATTGGCTGAGCAATTCCATCAACGTGGCGAAGGCATCGCGGGCGTTGGCCCGGGCCATGCGGTCGCCCAGAGCATGGAGCGCCGCCACATCAAGGCCGTCCACGGCGGCGAGCATCTCGATCATCTCGCCATAGAGCGCCAGGCCGCCGGCATCGGCCAAACGCAGGGCCCGGCCCGGGCTGCCTTCGGCCAGGCGGGCCAGCGCCGCCGCTTCGCCAGTGGCCAGTTCAGGTCTACAGCGCTCGACGAATTCCGTGACCTGCGTTTCGTCGAGAGGCTGCATGTTAAGACGGCAGCACCGCGAACGGATTGTCGACAGCAGACGTTCGGGCGAATGACTTATCAGCAATAACAATGTCTTATTAGGCGGTTCTTCAAGTATTTTTAGAAGTGCGTTGGCGGCGTTGATGTTCATATCGTCGGCGGCATCAACCACCGCCACCCGCCAGCCGCCCTCCGAAGCGGTCAGTCTCATGAAGGGCCCCAGCGCGCGGACATCGTCGACGACGATTTCTTCGCGCCAGCGCTTGCGTTTGTCATCAAAGGAGGGTGTTACCGCCATCATGTCTGCATGGCCACCGGCGGCGACCCGGCGAAAGACGGGATCACTTGCCTCCATGGCGAGGCCGTCGGGGGCATCGCCGAACAAACCGCCGCTACCGCCGCCGGCCAGCACAAAACGGGCGAAACGATAGGCCAAGGTCGCCTTGCCGATGCCTTTGGGACCGCAAAGCATCCAGGCATGAGCCAGACGCCCGGAATTCCACGCGTCGAGCAAGACGTTCTCGGCGGCGCCATGGCCGATGAGCTCCGGGTTTTCCCGGGGCGGCGGCGGGATTTGCTCTGTGTCGTCGTCAGCCATTGACCACATCCAGGCGAGTGATAACCAGGGCGAGGATTGCGGCGCCGACCGCATCCGCGTCGGCCGCGGCGTCAATTACCGCACAACGTTTCGGTTCGCTAGCGGCGATCGTCAGGAAACCGTCGCGCAGGCGCTGGTGAAAGCTCAGGTCCATGCGCTCGTAGCGGTCGTCGCCGCCGCGAGCACTGGCGCGCTTAAGTCCCATGTCAACGGGCAGATCGAGGATTATCGTGAGGTCCGGCGCGAAATCGCCCAGCACGGTTTCGTATAGCTGTTGCAGGACATCGCGGTCAACACCCAGGCCGTAACCCTGGTAGGCCATGGTTGAATCGGCGAACCGGTCGCTGACGACCCAGGCGCCGCGGGCTAGCGCCGGGGCGATAGTGCGAACGTAGTGATCGTGGCGGACGGCGAAATGCAGCAAGGTTTCAGTCAAAGGATCCCAGCGTTCCGTATCGCCGCGCACCAGCAAGGCGCGGATGGCCTCGGCGCCGTCACTGCCGCCGGGCTCGCGGGTTGCGACGACGTCGATGCCGCGTTGCCGCAAGGCCTCGCACAGTTGTTCGACCTGGGTGGATTTGCCGGCCCCTTCGCCGCCCTCGAGGGTGATGAAGCGGCCTGCTGTCACGGCGTTGCAGCGCCGAAGATCAAATAGCGGATAGCCGCACCGATGCGGCTGATGGGGCCGAGTTTCTTGACGTCGGCACCGGCGACCAGGGGAAGTTCGGTGGTTTCCGTGTCCGGCGCCGAGAGGACCAGCCGGGCGATTGGCGTACCTTTGGCGATGGGCGCCGGCACCGGGCCGTCATAGACCACCTTGACCTCCATCTTGCGCCGCGCCTTGCGACCCAGGGTGGTCACCAGACCCTCTTCCAGCACCAGAGGCACCGTCGCCTTGTCGCCGAGCCAGATTTCAGCGTCGGCCACGGTCTTGCCGGCCTCGAACAGGGTGTAGTTGGTGAACTCGCGATAACCGTATTCGATCAGGCGTTCCGCTTCGCGCGACCGTTGGCCCGCCGATTCAAGGCCGTTGATGACCAGAATGAGACGTCGCCCGTTACGAACGGTCGAACCCGTAAGGCCGTAGCCGGCGGCCTCCGTGTGGCCGGTTTTGAGGCCGTCGGCGCCGATTTTCTTGTACAGCAACGGGTTTCGGTTACCCTGTCGTATGCCGTTATAAGTGAATTCCAATTCCGAATAGTACGCGTAGTACTGGGGGAAATTGTGAATTGTCAGGTGGGCGAGCAGCGCCATGTCGCGGGCGGTCACCATATGGTCGGGGTCGGGCCAGCCGCTGGCGTTGCGAAACGTGCTCGAGTCGAGACCGAGGCCCCGCGCCGTCTCGGTCATCTCCGAGGCGAAAAGATCTTCTTCGCCGGCCAGTCCTTCGGCGATGACGATGGTGGCATCGTTGCCTGACTGGACAATGGTGCCGCGCAACAGCTCTTCAACGGTGATCCGCGATCCGAGTTCGACAAACATTTTCGAGCCGCCCTTGCGCCACGCATTCTCGCTCACGGGCAAGGTATCGTCGAGTTTGAGGCTGCCCTCGCCGAGGCGTTCAAACACCATATAAATGGTCATGATCTTGCTCATGGACGATGGCGGCATGAGCTGGTCGGCGTTTTTCTCAAACAACACACGGCCGGTTACATCGTCGATGAGGATGGCCTGTTTGGCCGGCGTCTCGAGTGCCAGGGCGGGACCACTGACGGCCATAATGAAAAGCCCGGCCAGGATGGTGGCGCATGACTTGGATGTGCGGAACAACGACATGAAACCTCGTCGGAAAATAGTTGATCGATTATGGGAAAGCGTACCGCCTATAGCAACCAACTGTGGTGATATTTCGGCACCGCGCCGGGATCGACCTAATCGACGACCAGATGGGCATTGGCGTGGCCGGCGCCGATAATTTTGTCGAGCAACGCGGCGGCGTGTTCGGTGGTCTCCAGAGGTCCGAGGCGAACCCGAAATATTTCCCGGCCGTCAATGGTCACCATGGTGGTCTTGACGTCGCCGAACGGCAGTAACTGGGCGCTGAGGCGGCTGGCGTTGTCGGGGTCGGAGAAGGCGCCAGCCTGAATGTACATGGTATGGCCGCCGGCGGTGGTGGCGACCGGTTCGACGGCGGCGACCTCGGTCAGGGCTTCGACTTCGATGGACCCGGTTGGCGAAGCCGGCAAGGGCGGCGCTTCGGAATCGTAGGGGGCTTCGGAAAGCAACGGCTCGTTGACCTCGCCGCCGATGGCTTCCACATGCACCAGGGCGGTTCCTGCCTCATGGAACCCAAGCAATTGGGACGCCCGGCGCGACACGTCAATTATTCGGCCCCGGGCGAACGGGCCGCGGTCATTGACGATAAGTACGATGGAGCGACCGTTATCCAGGTTGGTCACCCGCACCTTGACGGGCATGGGCAGAGTGCGGTGGGCCGCGGTCAGCGCGTTCATGTCGTAGATGGCACCGTTGGCCGTGCGCTTGCCGTGGAAGGCCTCGCCGTACCACGAGGCGATGCCGGTCTCCACGTAATCAGGATCTTCCGCCGGGGTGTACCAGACACCCGCGATTTGATACGGGTCGCCGACCTTATAGGTTCCCATGATGTCGGTGGGATTGGCGGTGCGGGCGATTTCCTTGGTGGCGTGGGTGAAGAGCTGAATTTCGGCGCAGGCACCCAAGGTCAGAGCGAGCAACCCGAAAGTCATGCATAGACCAAGGCGACTGTGGCGTTTCAAACCTGCAATTCCATCATCTGGTGGTCGTCAATCTCGTCAGCCACGACATATGCATCTTACCGATTGCCAATAAGATCGGCAAGCCGTCCCACGGACATGGCGAAGTAGTGCGAGCGGTTCCATTTTAAAATGGTCTGGTAGTTGCTGTAGACCACATAGGCAGGCTCTCCCTCGCCGCCCGGCAGCACCACCGATGCTTTGAGGTCACGGCTCGGCAGGTCGCTACCGTCGGCCCGGCGCACGCCCAAGGCCTGCCAGGCGCTGAGGCGTTTGACCACATCAAGGTCGGCCAAGGCCGGGTCGAAGCCGTCGGGTAATGTCACTTCGCGGCCCCAGGTCTGGTCGTCACGCCACCCCGACCGGGCGAGATAATTGGCCGCTGACGCGAAGACATCCGCCTGTGTTGTCCAAATGTCGCGGCGGCCGTCGCCGTCGAAGTCGACGGCGAAGTTGAGGAAGCTGGACGGCATGAACTGGCATTGGCCCATGGCGCCGGCCCAGGAGCCCATCATGTCCACCGGCGCGATGTGGCCCTCTTCGAGAATGGTCAGGCCTTTGAGCAATTCGCCGCGAAAATAGTCGCTACGCCGGCCATCGTAGGCCAGGGTGGCAAGCGCCGCGATAACCGGAAAGCCGCCGGTGTAGGTGCCGTAGCGGGTCTCGACGCCCCACAGGGCGACGATGAAGCGCGGTTGGACACCAAACTTCTTCCCGACCTTCTTGAGCAGTGCCCGGTTGAGGGCGAAATGACGGCGCCCTTCCTCGGCCAGCTTGGTGGTAATTCGCTTTTCCATGTACTGGGCGAAGGTCTGGGTGAACTCGGGCTGTTTGCGGTCGAGTTCGATAATACGAGCGATCGGCGTCACGCCTTCGAGGGCGGCGTCGAGAATTTCGTGGCTGATGCCCTGGGCCGTAGCCTCGGCCCGCAACGCGGTGACCCAGGCGTCGAAGTCGGCGTCACCAGTAGTCGGCTCGTGAGCGAGTGCGGGAGAGGTGAGGAGAAAAGCCGCAAGGGCCAAAGCGCATTTTGTCAAACCGTTGCGCTTCATTTCTTGTCCTTCCGTTACCCCGTCACCATTGATGCCGATGTTTGGACCAAGGCTCCCTTGATGGCAAGCATAATCACCCGCTGTCGCCGCCGGTCAGCACCAAGGTGGGGCCGGAGAGGCTTTTAGGCGCCGTATCACCACTGGCCAGGTCGATCCAGCGCCCGGCGTCGCGGGATGGCAGATTGGACTGATCCGCCGAGTCGAGGTTGCTCTTGGGCAACAGCAAGGCCCCTGCCCCGCCCAACTCGATGACCCGGATGTTCTCGTCGTCCCGGATGGCGGTAATCTCGCAGCCACCAGTCGGAGCGGCGTGGAGATGACGGACAATGTGGGCGCCAGCGAGCGGATTGTAGAGCCGGTCGACCAGGCCGCCGCTGAAGTGATAGCCCCGGTCAATGCCGGTGAAGTTGTCGAGCGTCACCGAAACATCCGGATGGACCATGGCGGCAGTGACCGCCTCGGCCACGCGGTTGGCGTTGAGAAGTTCGTTCTCGCCCTTGTTCAGGGGATTGCGATGGCCGAACTGCACATGGATTGCCGCCTTGACGCCAAGGCCTTCGACGCTGCGCTGGGCCGCCGCGATGGCCGGGGCCGGTGCCTCCTGCCAGGCGACACCGAAGACCACGCCGTCGATAACCTGCCGCGCGCCGTCAAGCACGAGCAACGCCTCGACCGCGCCGCGTTCGTCCGATTGCAGGCCGTGGCTGCTGCTGAAGGTCTCCACTAGGGCGCGATAGGCATTGAAAAAAACCGCTGTCGAACCCTTCATCGCCGCCATGGGGGCAAGCAAATCAACCGCGTTGGTAATTGGCGCGATGACTTCCCAGGCGGCGAGCACCCCGCCTCGCGTCTTCAGGGCCTCGGCTGCCGCGCCGTTGGGTGCGCCGTAGGAATAGGCGGTGAAACGGTGGCCGAGGGCGGCGAGTTCGGCCATGCGGGTGCCGGTTTCCGGGTCGGCCAGGTCATCGAGCGGTACCCGCAGGTCGCGCACCCCCATCTCCCACAGAGCCATGAGCGGATAGTCGTTGCGGATGCGCTTGCGCCTGAAGGAATCGAGCGCCCATGGGGTCGGAATATCGGCGCTGTCGCACCACGGTTGGCGAAGGTAGAGCCCGGCTCCGTGGCGGTCGGGCTGTAGACCATGGACAGGCGGCAACGGTTTTTGCGTCGTGGACGCTGTTTCCCCGGCCTCGAGCGCCCGGCCGTAGGTGCGAACCGCGTGATTGAGGTGGCCCTGGCCATGAACATCGACAACCGCATAACCGAGCTTGGCGCCGTCGTGGCGGCCTTGCCTCATGCCCGGCGCCACCCGGAACAGTTCATGATAGTCGTGGCGCAGGAAACTGGTCGACGGCAGCACATAGCTGTTGGTCGGGCCGTGGTGATTGAAGAAGAAGTTATGGACGTGGCCGGCGTAGTAGGCCTCGACCTCATAACGCTCGAACAGCCCGAGCAGCCACGACCGGCCGGGCTCGTCGGTGGCGTCGTAGTGTTCGCACTCGTCGGGCCGCGACAGGTACGGCGGGTAGTGCGAGAACATGAAGATGCGCCGCCCCCGGTTTTTCTCAAGCAGGGCTTCGAGCCATTGCCGTTGCAGCTCTTCGCAGGCCAGGCCCGAATTGACGATCATGCCGTTGATGATGACGAACAGGCAGTCTTGATGTTCGAAGGAATAGTAATGGGCCTGAAACTGGTGCTCGTACTCGGCGATCATATCGTCGGTGACGGTTCGCCGCGCCTCCTGCTGGGCCAGGGGTTGACCGGGAAACGCCTTCTCGCCGATATCGTGGTTGCCGGCCACCAAATAGAGCGGGCATTCGAGTTCCGCATAGACCTTGTGAAAGCGGGCCGCTGAATCCTCGTAGGCCGGGGTGCCGGGCTCGGGATGGGTGATATCGCCAAGGTGGACGACGAAATCGGGCGCCAGGTCGTTGAGCTGGCGAACCACGTAGCGCGACCGCCCCGCACCCAGCTTCACGGTGTCGATGTCGTAACCGCCGATAGCGACGGCATCCGCCTCCGTGATATGGGTATCGGCGATGACGGCGAAGGTAAAAAGGCGGTCTCCAGCAACCATGAGTTTTCGATGTCCTGTGTGTCGCAGCGTGGCGCCGTCCGTCGCTACAAAGAAATGCCGGGCGCGCCATGAGCGCGCCCGGCAAGGGTCGTTATCGGCTTACATGCCGAGCGTGACTTCTTCCCAAAGCTCGACGTATTTCTGGTCGAACTCGGGCGGGATCGGCTTGAGGATGCCCTTGGCGAGGAAGGCCTCGGGATCTGACAGCCCAACCTCGGCGACGCGTTCCTTCGAAACCAAATCGAAGGCCTTGGCGTTGCCACAGCCGTAACTGTAGGCGTCGATCAAATAAGCCCCGGATTCCGCTGACATCATGGCGTTGAGGAAGTCGTAGACCTTATCGTCGCTGGCGACCCGGAACTCGGGGGCGGTCATGACAAAGCCGCAGACCCAGTTGCGCGCCCCTTCCTTGGGCGTCGCGTACTTGACCGGAACCCCCTGGTCCTTGATGGTCTTGTAGAGGTCATTCCAGGCGTAGGTCGCGACCAGCTCGCCGGACGCCATCCCCTGGCCGGCCTCGGACTGGCTGTCCCAGTAGAACCGCAGGAGCTCCCGCTGCTTTTTCAAAAGCACCTTGATCTCGGCGAGTTGCTCGTCACTCAGGGTGTCGAGGTTGGTGAAGCCGAGCACTTGGGCAGCAACTTGGACGCCGGCCTGGGGCGAATTGTAGGTCGCCAGTTTGCCCTTGTAGCGCTCGTCAAACAGGATGCCCCAGGATTCTTCCTCACCCTCCAGGTTGACAAAATCGGTGTTGTAGAGGATCGAGGAATTGCCCCAGTCCCACGGAACGAAAAGATTTTCGCCCGTCGGCGTCAGGGTTGAGTCGATATTCCGCAGGGCCTCGAAGTAGTCGGGCCAGTGCTTCATGCGGCTGGTGTCAAACGGCGCGATTATGCCGGCCGCGTGCCACATGGGGACGCCACCCGAACAGGGGTGGCTGATGTCAGTTTTGAACCCGGCGCGGATTTTGTGCATGGCTTCTGTGGTGCCGCCAAAGAACGCGATATTCGGCGCGTTGCCATGTATATCGATGTAGCCCTGATGGAACTCGGGCAAATCGTAGCCCGCCCAAGTGAAGTAGCTGGCTTCTTCCTCCGCGGCCATGACACTGCGAGACGCCAGTGACGTCGTCGCCAGGCCGATGCCCAAGGCTCCAAGAGATTGCGTAAAAGCGCGCCGGTCCATCCGGCCCGATAGCAACATGTCTATAGGATCGCGCGTAACCATGGTGTCCTCCAGTGTGATTTTTTTTGGTGTTACCGATCTATCTTGATAACGTTAATTGCATAGTGCGCGTTTCGCAGCAGAATTGCGCAGGTTTGCGCATTTACTGCTTTGTCCAGCGTAATCCATATCCAACGACAAGTGAATGGCCGATGAAACCTGAACCTACAACACCTACGCGGGTTGATGATTTTGCGCGAAATCTACGGACTCTGTGTACCACGCACCGCTCTGTTTCGGAGGTTTGCCGACTGACCGGAATCAATCGTCAACAGTTCGGTCGATACCTCAATGGCACCTATCGGCCATCGCCTTACAATTCGCGGCGTATATGCGAGATTCTTGGTGTCCATGAAACCGACCTCATGTTACCCGCCAGCGAATTTGAAACGCTGTTGAATTCAAATGTCCTGAAAATCTCACTTGGTGGTGCGGGTTGGCTCGGAAGGAGCCAGGAGAATCTGGTGGCGATGAATGATCCCAGCCTTCGCAAGTACGTCGGCTGGTATCATTCCTACTCATACTCATTCGGCTGGCCCAATTGGGTCATTCGGTCATTGGTGCGTGTTTACGAACACCAAGGACGGATACTTAGCAAGAGAATCGAACGCCTGAGAAACCCGATACATGACGCGCGTTTCATATAGAAATTCAATGGTTTGGTAACCACGATCGCGGATCGAATAGTCATCGCCGAGCAAGGCTCACTTCAACAGGACGGCTTTTCGCTAAGTATTCTATTTCGCACCCACCGAAGTCACATCAACTACCTATCAGGCTTGGTGACCGGCATATCCAGTCGGCCGGACCGTCTACCGACGTCCGCGCGCGTTGTTCTTGAGTACCTGGGACGGACGATTGATACGCGAACCGGGCTGGCAAAATGCGGCATGTTCAAAGCCACCCCTCACAACATCAATCCGAAGATACTGTCAATTATCGACAATAGCTTCGCCGAGGGTAAAACTGCCCTCCACGCCATAGCCCGCTGACGAAAGCCGCGCTATCTGCCAGTCGCGTAGCAGTGACCGCCGCGCGGGCTGGCCCCGGCGCGCAGCAGGCCGTTCTCCACTGTCGCGGCGGTGACGTAGCCGAGATCGTAGTCGCCGTAGACTTCGAGGCGATGACCACGGCGCTTGAGGTCGTCGTAGGCCGACTTGTCGAGGCGCCCTTCGACAGACAAACTGCCGAGATCGCATTCACGCGGGAAGAACGAGGAGGCCAGGTGGTTGGTATGAAAGGCCGGCGCGTCATTGGCCGCCTGGAGGTCGAGGCCGAAGTGAACATGGCGCAGGAACATGCCCATGGACCACTGGTCCTGATGATCGCCGCCCGGCGTGCCGAAGGCCATGTAAGGTTTGCCGTCGCGCAGCGCCAGGGTCGGCGTCAGGGTGGTGCGCGGCCGCTTGCCCGGCGCGATAGTGCCCGGCAGGCCCTCCTTGAGCCAATACATCTGGCCCCGGGCGGTGAGCCCGAAGCCGAGGCCCTCGACCACCGGCGTGGTGTGCAGCGAGGTGCCGCTGGGGGTGCCCGAGATCATGTTGCCGTGGTGGTCGATGATGTCGAAGTGGGTAGTGTCGCCCTCATAGATCTCCGGTTGGGGATAGGCGAAGTCGAGGGATTCGCCGTGGGCGATGTCGGTGGTGCCCTTGAGCCGGGTGACGATTTCATTGCTGTAGCCCGGTACGTTGCCGGGGCGCAGTTCGAAGGAGGCGTCATGGCCGACCAGGGCCCGGCGCTCATCGTTATAAGCGTCGCTCAACAGCACATCCAGGGGCACGTCGACGAAATCCGGGTCGCCGTAGAAGGCGTCGCGGTCGGCGAAGGCGAGCTTGCCGCACTCGATGACCGTGTGGATGAACTCGGCGCTGTTGGGCCCCATTTTGCCGAGATCGAAGCTCTTGAGCAGGGCGAGGTGCTGGAGGAACACCGGCCCCTGAGCCCAGGGGCCGGTCTTGTAGACCGTGTAGTCGCCGTAGTCGTAGCTCAGCGGATCCTCGATGGTGGCCCGCCATTTGGCCATGTCGTCGCCGGTCAACAGGCCCCGGTGGCACTCGCCCGAGGTGTCCATGAGTTCGTTGTCGCGGCAGAAATTGTCGATGGTCTCGGCCACGAAGCCTTCGTAGAAGCAGCGCCGGGCCGCCTCAATCTGTTGCTCGCGGTTGCCGCCGACCGCCTCGGCCTCGCGGATGATGCGCTCGAAGGTGTCGGCCAGGGCCGGTCGCTTGAAGGGTTTGTTGAGGTCGGGCGGCTTACCGCCGGGCATGTAGACCGCCGCCGAGGATGGCCATTCATTGAGGAACATCTCGGCCATGTTGCCGACGATGGTGGGAATATTGTAAACCAACTGGAAGCCGCGGCGGGCGTAGCCGATGGCCGGTGTCAGCACTTCGCGTACGGTCATGGTACCGTATTCCGCGAGCAACAGCATCCAGGCCCCGAACGAGCCCGGCACCACCGCCGGCAGCAATCCGCTGCCCGGCACCACGTCGAGACCCAGGGACGTGAAGGCCTCGGGCGTCGCCGCCTGGGGCGCCACGCCCTGACCGCAGATCACCTTGCCCCCGCCCTGATCAACACTGTGGAAGATCAACGGTGTCTCACCGGCCGGACCGTTTTGGTGCGGCTCGACCACATGCAGCGAGGTACCGGTGGCGATGGCCGCGTCGAAGGCGTTGCCGCCCTGCTCGAGGATCGACATACCCGCCGCCGTGGCCAGCCAATGGGTCGAGGTGACGACACCAAACCGCCCCGAAATCTCGGGGCGGGTGGTGAACGGGCTCGGTGCGTTCATGGTGGGGCTATTTTCCTCCGGGATAGGATTCGCCGTCGGCGTAGGGGAACCACCAGAAGTCCTGGGATTCACAATTGGGATCGATCATCACCATCTTGGTGTGGCGGAACTGGTCGAGCCCTTCGGAGCCGAGCTGACGCCCGGTGCCGGTCATCTTGACGCCGCCGAACGGCCCGGCGTCGTTGTCGAGAATCGGCGCGTTGACCCAGACCATGCCGGCTTCAAGCTCGTTGACCGCCCGCATGCTCTCCTTGAGATCAGTGGTGTAGATATTAGCGCCAAGCCCCATCTCGGAGTCATTGGCCAGGGTGATGGCCTCGTCGAGATCGGCGACCCGGCACATGGGCGCCACCGGGCCGAACGGCTCGGTGCTCATGATGTCCATGTCGGAGGTGACGTCGCGCAGGACGGTGGCATCGACGAACCAGCCCTTGTTGAAGCCGCCGGGCCGGCCGCCGCCGATCACCGGGTCGGCCCCTTGCTCGATGGCGCGGGCGAGAATTTTCTCGTAGCGGTCACGCTCGCGCTGGCTGACCATGGGTCCCATGTCGACCTTGTCGAGACCATTGCCGATGCGAATCTTGGCGACCTCCTCGACGACCTTCTCAACGAATTCGTCATAGATCGAGCCGTGGACGAAGAAACGCTCGGCGGAGACGCAGACCTGGCCGCAGTTCATGTTGGCGGCAAAGGCGGCGCCCCGGGCGGCGATGTCGAGGGGCGCCGACGGCATGACCAGGAACGGATCGTTACCCGAGGCCTCGATCAGCACCCGCTTGAAGGTCTTGGCGCAGGCCGTGGCGATGGCCTGGCCCGCCGGGATACTACCGGTGAAGGCGACCACATGGGTATCGGGGCTCTGCACCAGTTGCTGGCCGACCCGGACGCCGCCGGTGACGCACTGGACCAGTCCCTTGGGCAGGCACTTGAAGGCCTCCATGAACTTGATGGTGGTAAGGGCGGTATTTTCCGATGGCTTGACGATGACCGCGTTACCGGCGGATAACGCCGCCGCCGCTTCCCAGCAGAACAGCACGATGGGGAAGTTGAACGGCAGGATGATCACCGCCGTGCCCATAGCGCTCTTCTGAGTGAAGTGGAACTGACCGTCAGTCACCGGTCCGAGCACCTTGCCGGCTTCGTGGCGGGCGACTTCGCCATAGTAGTCGATGGCGCTGATGCCCCACTGCATCTCGTCGGCGGATTCCTTGTAGGGCTTGCCCATCTCGCGGGTGATCATCTCGGCGACCACCGGCGTCAGCTTGGCCATTTCGCGTCCGACCTCGTGCATCAACTCGGCCCGGTGCAGCGGGTTCATGGCGTTCCAGGTCTTCTGGGCCTGATTGGCGATGGCGATTGCCTCGTCGACTTCGGCTTCGGTGGCGTCGGCCATTTCACCGATGCGGTCCTCGGTCGCCGGATCGATGATATCGAGGCTCTCGGTGGTAGTGCTGCCACGCGCCGTACCGTCGATGAAGAGTGAGCCGCTGAGGCGAAAAAACTCGGTTAAGGCGTTCATGAAAGTCGCTCCCTGATGGTTGGTTGTAATCTTAGGCCGTGGGCTGGGTGGCGTCCGGGCTGATCTGGCTGAGGTACTAATTGATAAAACCGATGGTGCCGAGTTCCCGTTCGGAATAAGGCCCCGGCGAGTAGCGCGAGGAATTCACCCCGGTCTGATTATCACCGATAATAGTGGTGTCCTGGACGGTGGTCACGTCCCACATCCATTTCAGGCGATCGACGTCGTAGTCGCCCTCTGCCGCGTCCTCGCGGACCAGCCAGGTCAACACCACGTCGGTAAGCTGGCCGTTGACCGGCGTGAAGCGGAAAGTGGTGATGTGGTCGTTGGCGCAATAGAGGTAGAACAACGGCCCGAAAATCACCATGCACTCGCCGCCATCGAATTCCTTGATGTCGCCGAGCAGCGGCGCCCCTGGCTGACCGTCTTCCGACAAGGTCAGAAAGCCTTCGCGGATCGGCTGGCGAAAGGCGCCATGGGGTTGCCCCGGCAGGTCGGTGCCGTTGCGGCAGCGACCCGTAGGATGGCCCATGGCCGCGGTCTTCTCGTTCCACGCTTCGACGGTCGGCGTATAGGCGCTGGCCTTCCTGTCATTGGTGGCCACATAGGCGTTGACCATGGTGTATTCCGGATGAGCCGGGGCGCAGTGATAACACTCGCGGAAGTTCTCCACCGCCAGCTTCCAGTTGCCATGGGTCGGGTAGGTTTCACGGTGGACAATCTTGGTACGCCCGATGGCGAAGTGGCTGACGAACGGATCCAGGGTCTTGATGATGATGTCGAAGTCCGTGGGCTCGCCCTCGGCCAGGTTTATGAATATCATCCCCTCGTAGACCCACACATGGCAGCGATGAAGCGGGTAGTCGGCTTTATCGAAGCCTTCGGGCATGCGCTGCGCCGCCACCAGTTCGCCGCTCAAAGACCAGGTCCAGACGTGATAAGGACAGGCTAGGCGGAGCGCGTTGCCGTATTCTTCGAGGCAGATGCGCGAGCCCTGGTGGCGGCAGACGTTGAAGAAGGCGTTGATCTCGCCGGCTTCGTCGCGGGCCAAGATGATCTCTTCATCGCCCACCGGGAACAGGATGTAGTCGCCGGTGTTGGGCAGCCGCGACGCGTGATCCACGTAGAGCCATTGCTTGGAGACGATGCGCTCGAGGTCGAGCTTGAAGATCTCTTCGTCGCCGTAGAACGGCTGTTCGAGGCTGAAGCCGGGATTCTGCCGGGCGACCAGCGCCTCAAGGGTGGTTCGGTCGTTCACAGTCATTTGGATACCAAATACCGGGCGAGAAATTCGCAAATTACGTCGAATTCGGCTTGCGAGGCCGGGCCGTTGAAGCGGGCTCGCATGAAGCTGTGAATCATGCCCGGCGCCACACGATAGGTTACGTCGCCACCGGCGTCGGCCATGCGCTCGGCGAATAACTTGCCCTCATCGCGGGCGGCGTCAACCTCGGCTACATGGAGCAAGGCCGGCGGCAGATCGCGGTAATGCTCAGTCATCAGCGGACAGGCGTAGGGATCGCTATGGGTCGCCGGATCCGGCATGTAGGTCTTGCGGTACATCTTGGTCGCCGCCGTCGACTGGATCGGCGCATGGGCGTAGGTGGTGAACGACGGCAAGGTGCCCTCGCTGCGAAAGCCGGGATAGATAATCGCCTGGGCCACCACACGGGGTCCCTTGCGGTCGCGTGCCGCGAGGCTAACGGCGGCAGCCAAGTTGCCGCCGGCGCTGTCGCCGCAGACACCAATGCGATTGGCGTCAATGCCCAGGGCGGCGCTGTTGTCGGCAATGTGGCAAAGCGCTCCATAGCTGTCATCGAACGCAGCCGGATAGGGGTTCTCGGGCGCCAGGCGATAATGGGTGCTGACAACCACACAGCCGCTGCCCTCGGCCAGGCTCCAGGCGATGGTATCGTTGGTGTCGAGATCGCCGGTCATGAAGCCACCGCCGTGGATGTAGAGCACGCAAGGCGACGGCAAGCCGACACCGGCCGGGCGGTAGATACGGATGTCCACATCGCCGGCCGGTCCGGCAATGCTGCTGTCCTCGACGGTCATGCCGTCGGGTCGCGGGCGCCGGGTTTCGAAACAGAACTTGCGCCAGTTTTCGCGCTTCTCCTCGATGGTGTCGCCCTCGGGCACCGCGCCGAATTCAGCCAGCATGGCCAGCATTTCGGGGTGAATTTCGTGTTCCATGGTGGTCGTCATTCCCTGTTCGCCGTACATTCAATCTTGGCAGAAGCGCTCGTGCAGCGCCCGGATGTGGTCAGGCCCTGTGCCGCAGCAGCCGCCGATGATCTGGACCCCCTGGTCCCTCACCCAACCATCTACCGCATGGGCATATTCTTCGACCGATACGACCTGCTCGAAGACCCAGTCGGGGTTGCGGAACGCGCCGGTTTCCGCATAGGCCATCTTGGGGCCCGGCCAACGGTCAGCCAGGACGTCGAGGGCCGGGCCGGTTGTCTCCATGAAGCTGTGCATGACGCCGGTCGCCTCGCCGCCGATGGCCATTATGGTGTCGATAAGTTCGCCAAAATCAATGGTCGGCCGTTTCCGCGTACCTTCGTGATAGCCGATCACCGCGCCATCGCGGAGCGAGGCGCTGAAGCCGACCCAGACCGGCAGGCCGGACTCAACCGCAGCCGTGGTACAGGGAATCGCGCCGTCCAAGTCGAGCATCATTTCCAGGACGATGAGGTCGACGCCGGCTTCAGCGTAAATGGCCGCCTGGTCCTTATAATTCTGCAGGGCGGCGGCGCCCCGCTCCGTATACCGGTCGCCATCGAAAGTCGGCGTGCTGGAAATCGACGCGGCGACCAGCACGTCGCCGCTGGCGGCGTTGTCGCGCGCCTGCTGGGCTACTTCGACCGCCTTGCGATTGATCATTTCGAAGTCGTCACCCATGTCTTTGCCTTCCAGCACATGGCGCGCAGTGGCGAAAGTGTTGGCGGTGATGACCTCGGCGCCAGCGCGCAAATAGCTCTCGTGGACCTCACGGGTTATATCCGGATGGGTCACATGGGCGATGCCGCTCCACACGGTAGAATCCATATCCACGCCCTGTTTCTGGATTTCGGTGCTGACGCCGCCATCCATCAGGATGATGTCGCCGCGCGCCAGGCGGTCTCCCAAAATTGTCATGTGGTCAGTTCCCTCAGTGAGCGCCAATCCTTGACAGCGAACCCCTGAATTGTCTAGCGGTAGGGCGTAATTTTTTCTGGGAGAGCGTTCAATGCAATACCGCAATATGGGCAATTCAGGGCTGAAAGTGTCGCTTGCCGGGCTGGGATGCAACAACTTCGGCCGCCGGGTCGACCAAAAGGGAACCCGGGTTGTGGTCGATGCGGCCATCGACGCCGGCATCAATCTGTTTGACACCGCCGACATATATGGCGGCAGCCTGTCGGAGAAATTTCTTGGCCGCGCCCTCGGCAAACGACGCCATGACGTGGTGGTGGTGTCCAAGTTCGGCCTGCCCATGCTCGAGGGCCTCGGCGCCCGCGAGGACGTCAATCGCGGCTCGCGGCGTTATGTGGTTTCGGCCTGCGAAGCCAGCCTCAAGCGCCTCGGCAGTGATTACATTGATCTCTACCTGCTCCATACGCCGGATCCGGAGACGCCCATCGGCGAAACCCTCGACGCCATGAGCCGCTTGGTCGACCAGGGCAAGGTACGCTACATCGGCTGCTCGAACCTGTCGGGCTGGCAAATCGCCGATGCCGATTGGCAGGCCCAGATCGATGGCAACCAGCAATTCATCGTGGCCCAGAATGAGTGGAGCCTGCTGGAGCGCGATATTGAGGCGGATGTGGTGCCCGCCTGCGAGCGTTTCGGCCTCGGCATCATGCCCTTTTTCCCACTGGCCTCCGGCCTGCTGACGGGCAAATACAAGCGCGGCAAGAAACCGCCCAAGAGCACCCGTCTGGCCGCTGATGACGACTACTACCGCTCGCTGCTGTCGGATGCCAATTTTGACCGGGCCGAAGCCCTGGAAGCCTGGGCGGCCAAGCGCGGCCACAGCCTGCTCGAACTGGCCCTAGCCTGGCTCGCCAGCCAGCCGGTGGTTTCGACGGTGATTGCCGGCGCCACCAAAGTCAAACAGATCAAAAGCAATGTTGCTGCCATTAACGGTTGGACGTTGGACGCTGACGAGATGGTGGCGGTGGATGAGGTGTTGAAAAACTAGAGTACCGGTTCAGTCGGCGGGGACGTGTACCGTGAAGAGCCGGGGTTCGTCGCTCTCGGGGAAACTGACGTATAGATCGGCTTTGAACGGCCTCGACAAATCATTGTCGATTGGCGCTTCGAGGATCGAAAACCGGTGCGCGGGCAACAGGAAGCGCCGTATTTCGAGTTCGTCTTCGTCGGTTGGTGTGATGACAATGAACGCCTGGAAGCGGTTCGCCCGAATGGGTTCGGTGAAGGCGTTGTAGAAAAACACCCGAAAACCACATTTCCCGGCGTAGACGGCCTCGAGGTGATGGATTTTGTTGGGTGCCATGAAGAACGCGCCGCCATGCCGGGCAAGGTGGATCACATGGGTGCCGGCCATGTCGTCGCTGTCCATGTCCGCCATCTGGTCATCGCCATGGCTATGGCTCGCCATGGCATTGCCTTGGTAGAGGGCGCCGCCGGGTTTTTGTTCGGCTTCATCGGTAATGGCGTGCTCGAGATCGCACGAGGCATCGTCGTCGCTATTCGCCCACGACGGGCTCGCCATGGCGAAGACGGCGATTGCACCGCCTGTAAATACACCAATCCAGCTCATTATGAGATTCTCGCTCTTAGCCCCAAATTTGGCCGAGGGCGCGCATCAGGTTGCCGCCGAGCAGACCGCGGATATCATCCTCGGGCCAGCCGGCGTCGACCAGGGCGGCGGTCAGGTTGGGCAGTTCGGCAAGGCCTCGGCAGTCTGCCGGATAGCGGCCCATCATGGTGTCGTCGAACGCCTGGGCATAGGCCGCCGCCGCCGGGTTGCTGTGTTCCTCGACCATGTTGACGTCTTTGCAATAAGCCGGTTCGTCGGTCACGGCGAACAGATCAGTGCCGAACGAGACGTGCTCCATGCCGACCATGTCCGCGATATATTCCGCGTGTTGGATGAAGTCAGCCAGACTTGGCCCCCGCGTCGGATCGCCGTTCCACAACAGCGGGCCATAAATGCTCACGCCGATGATTCCGCCGCTGGCGGCCACGGCGCGGATGACGTCGTCGCTCTTGTTACGCGGCCAGTTGGCGATAGCCTTGGCGTTGGAATGGGTTACTAGCACCGGCTGGGCGCTGGCCTCGGCGGTCATCAGGGTGGTGCGTTCTCCCACGTGGCTCAGGTCGATGGCGATGCCCAGATCGTTCATACGCTTGACCGCCTGGCGGCCCAGACTACTGAGACCGCCGTCCTCGGATTCGAGGCAGCCGTCGCCGAGATAATTGCGGGTGTTGTAGGTCAGCTGCATGATGCGCAGCCCGAGACGGTGAAAAAGATCGAAGCGGTCACACTGGTCGCTAATGGGCCGGCAGTTCTGACTGCTCATGATAAGACCGGCTTTGCCATCATCGTGGGCCAGTTGGATATCGCTGACCGTTTCGATCAGCCGCCACTTGTCGTCGGGCTGATTAAGCACCTGACGCCAGCCGGCGATCCGGTCGCAGGCGAGCTCAAAGTCCGCTTCGAAATCATAAACCGTAATGCTGACGGCATCGACGCCGGCCCCGATCAGACCATCAGTGGCGCCGTCGCCGTAAAACATCAGCCCATCTATGACGATGGCGTCGTTGTGGAGTTCGTGTGTGTCAGTCATGGTTACCCTTTATCCCGGTCCGCGCGCGCAGGTAATGCAGGTTGGTGTCGCCGGGTCGAACATCAGACGTTTAACCTCGATATCGTCCTCGCAGACCACGCAATAGCCGTAGTCGCTGGCATCGATACGGGCCAGGGCGGCGTCGATACGGGTGATTTCAACACCTCGGCGGCGCTCGGATTCCACGGCCATGGCTTGGCCCTGAAGCGCGCCCATGCGCGAAATCCGGCCGAGGCGCGATTGATCCAGTTCGACCGGTTGGCGGCTTTCGGCGCTGGTTTTACTGGTATCAACCAACTCGGCGCGGATTTCCAGCAAACGCGCCTTCATGGCCGGCACATCGATAGAGCTTGATTCGTTCTGGCTCATTTCTCAATTCCAGTCGCTCAACCAGTCAGTAAGACTGAGGTGATCCCACATTGTTGGATAGTTTGGCAGCGGATTAAAGGTGTATTCCAGTTGCTGATTATGCTGCCTGAATCCTATTTATCATAACTTCCTGTTGCTGTTGAGCCTGTAGGGATGTGGGTAAGCCGTCAGGCTTGTTGGCATGGCCGCCCAGGAACCGCTCAACGTTGAAGACCCCTTTTCCGCCGAGAACAGGCGCATCAGCGTACTCATTCTTCGTGAAAACCACGCCCCCGCGGACGCCATCACGATTCAATAAAGCCTATTCTCACGCTTCTTTTGTGGCGCCAACCATTGTGAAAGGCGCTGCCAGCCCCCAAATTAGGGGCGGTATTCACAATCGAGGCATGGCACGTGTCTGATTCATCCGCCCGGGAAATGGTCACCGCCAACGGCGAGCGACTGGACGATCCGTTTGACCCCATCGCCAACCCCGAATTCTTCGATGGCATCACCATGCGCCGGGTGATGGCCTATCTGGTTGATCTTTTGATCGTCCTGGCAGCATCCTTACTGGCCTTGTCGGCGTTGGTGGTGCTCAAGGTTCTCAGCTTTGGCCTGCTCAGCCCCCTCTTCGCTTTGTTGCCGATCATCCCCTTGGCCTACCATACCGCCTTCGTTGGAGGTCCTAACTCGGCGACTCCGGGCATGCGCCTGTTCGGTATCGAGGTGCACCGCATCGAGGGTGACCGCCCAAGCTATTTGCAGGCGGGGCTCTTGACCGCCGTGTTCTATGTCTCTATTGCTTTCACGAGCTGGCTGATCTTGCTGGTCGCCCTGTTCAATAGCCGCGGCCGTACCTTCCATGATTATCTCTGTGGAACCATATCGATCATCGCGCCCAAGCGGATCGAGATTCGCGAGCCCTAGCCAGGCGTCCCTCGTCGCCCTATTGTCGCCGCCATGACGAAACCTCTGAGCGGCGACCTGCAGTTCTTCTTCGGCACGCTGCCGCAGCCGTGCCCCTATTTGCCCAACCGACTGGAAAGCAAGATCGTTACCGAACTTGGCGGCAGTGGCGCTCTTGGTCTACACGAAGAACTCAGCCGCGCCGGGTTTCGCCGTAGTCATGGCCTTGCTTACATACCCGCCTGCATCGGCTGCCAGGCCTGTATTCCGGTTCGTGTACCGGTGGCCGACTTCGAATACAGCCGTTCGCTGCGGCGCGTATGGCACCGTAACAAGAATCTTACCGCCGTTGAATCGCCAGCCCAAGGGACGGCCGAGCAATACGCGGTATTCGCCCGTTATCAACAGTGGCGCCATGGCAACGGCGGCATGGCGACCATGAATCTGGGCGATTACAAGGCCATGGTCGAGGACACCCCCATCGACACCACGGTGGTGGAGTTTCGCGATGGTGACGGGCGATTTTTCGGCGCCTCCCTGACCGACCGCTTGAGCGACGGCCTCTCCGGCGTCTACAAATTTTTCGACCCGACCCAGCCGCAACGCAGTGCCGGCACCTATATCGTGTTGTGGCATATCGAGCGGGCCCGCGAGTTGGGTCTGCCCTATGTCTATCTTGGCTACTGGATCGCCGATTGCCGCAAGATGGCCTACAAAACGCGTTTCCGCCCGATCGAAGCGCTCGGTCCGACCGGCTGGCGCATCATGGAACCGGATTTAGACGACGCGGGCTAGAAAGTCGTCCCGCTCAAGGACGTAGCGCTCCTGCAACGTCCCATAAGCGTTGATTTCACTATCGAATTCGAAGCCGAGACGCAGCGAAAGCGTCTGCGATGCGTAGTTTTCCGGATCGGTTATAGCGATCAGGCGGTCGCAGTTCCGCTGGTTGAACGCATAGTCGAGCACCGATTTCATGGCCTCGCTGGCCAGGCCGCGCCGCTGATAGGCCGGATGAATGCCCCAGCCGACTTCCAAGGCAGCGTGATCGTCGAATTCGGCCTTGGCCTCGCCCGCCGATGGATTGACGAACCCGCAATAGCCGATGATGTCGCTCACGGGCCCAAGTTCCGCGTCGGCGATCACCACGGCCCAGAATCCGGCGTCGTGGTCGCGCCAGCCGGCAATGCTGTCCGTAATCCGCTTCTCGGCCACGGTACGGGGAACCCGAGGCATGCCGGGAATGGCGATGACGTCCCACATGGCTTCCAGATCGTCGAATACGGAGGTCAATCCTTCGACGTCATCATCCTTGAAGGCGCGTACCAGGAGGCGTTTGGTCTCGATCGTCGGGGGCTGTGCCATGATCAAACAATCTACTACGAAAACCGGTTGGAACGGGGGAAGCCAGTTGGCGGGAGCCGTCCCGACTGGCCGCGCGCGCCCAGCCAGTCGCCCAACTCGCCATGGGTCCGGGTGCGATCACCAGACCGCCAGGTCAATCCGTCAGCGCGGTTGAAGGTCTTGGCATCGGCCAGGCCACCATCGCGGTAACGCTGCAGGATTACGCCCCTGCCCCGGGTCATGACAGGCACGTCGTCGAGGCCGAACAGCAATAGCTTTCGGTTATCGCCGATAACCGCCACCGTATCGCCGTCGATCACCGCGCAAACCGCTGCCTCAGCGCCGGCGCCCAGGTTCAACACCTGCTTGCCCTGGCGCTTCTGGGCGATCACGTCGCTCTCGCCGACCACGAAGCCACGCCCGTCGCTGGAGGCGACGAGTAGCCGGCGGCCTTCCTGGTGAACGAGTACGGCAATGATGTCCTGGTCGTTGCCCAGATCGATCATCAGGCGCAAAGGCTCACCGAAGCCGCGCCCCCGTGGCAGCTTGTCGCAGCCCAGGGTGTAGAACCGGCCGTTGGTGGCGAATACCACCAGCTTGTCCGTAGTCTCAGTGGTGATTTTGAACCGCTCGCGGTCGCCTTCCTTGTATTTGGTCTCGGTGCCGTTTCCGTGGCCTTTGACGGCGCGAATCCAGCCCTTCTCCGAGCACAGTACGGTAATCGGCTCGCGCTCAATCATGGTCTCCGTGGACACATTGATTTCACTGGGCGGGGCGCCGATTTCCGTGCGCCGGCGGCCCAGGGGAATCTTTTTACCGAAGTTGGCGCGAATGTCCCTAAGCTCATCGATCAGAACGTCGCGGCGCAGACCGTCATCGGCCAGCAGCGCCTCGAGGCCGGATTCCTCGGCCTCAAGGGCATCGCGTTCCTCGATGATGGCGATTTCTTCGAGTTTACGCAGGGCCCGCAGGCGCATGTTGAGGATCGCCTCGGCCTGGGCGTCGGTAATCTTGAAACGCTTGATCAGGGCCTGCTTGGGCTCGTCTTCCTCGCGCACGATGCGGATCACTTCGTCGAGGTTGAGGAACACCACCAGATAGCCGCCGAGGACTTCGAGGCGTTTGGCAATGGTTGCCAGGCGATGATTGCTGCGCCGGACCAGAACCTCATGGCGATGATCGAGGAACGCCTGCAGGGCATCGCGCAGGTTCATTACCCGGGGTACGCCGTGACCGTCGAGGACGTTGAGATTGAGGCTGATGCGAACTTCCAGGTCGGTCAGGCGGAACAGGGACTCCATGAGAGTCTCCGGCTCCACCGTGCGCGATTTAGGCTCGAACACGATGCGCACGGTCTCGACCGACTCATCGAGAACATCGCCCAGCAACACCAGTTTGCGCGCCTCCATAAGGCCGGCGATCTTCTCGATGACCCGCGCCTTGGGCACCTGATAGGGGATCTCGGTGACGACAATCTGGTACTGACCGTGCGGCAGCTTCTCAATCTCCCAACGCGCCCGCAGACGGAACGAGCCGCGCCCCGTACTGTAGGATTGGACGATACTGTCGTGGCCGTCGACCAGAACACCGCCGGTGGGGAAGTCCGGCCCCGGTATCTTCTCGACCAGGGTCGTCATAGTCGCGTTTGGCCGCTTCAGCAGATGGACCAGGGCGTCGCACAGCTCACCCACATTATGGGGCGGCACGTTGGTCGCCATGCCCACGGCAATGCCGCTGGAACCGTTGGCCAGCAGATTGGGGAACCGCGCCGGCAGCACCACCGGCTCTTCCTCTTCGCCGTCGTAGGTGGCGCGGAAGTCCACCGTATCCTGATCGATGCCTTCGAGCAGGGCCGACGCCACCGCGGTCAGCCGCGCCTCGGTGTAGCGCATGGCGGCCGGATTATCGCCATCGATATTACCGAAATTGCCCTGGCCATCGACCAGGGGATAACGCACGGCGAACTCCTGGGCGAGACGGACCATGGCGTCATAGACCGCAGTGTCGCCATGGGGGTGATACTTGCCGATGACGTCGCCGATCACCCGGGCGCATTTCTTGAAACCTGTGGTCGGGTCGAGCTTGAGTATACGCATGGCGTGAAGCAGCCGCCGGTGGACCGGCTTGAGGCCATCGCGCACATCGGGCAGCGAACGCGCCGTAATAGTCGACAGCGCATAGGACAGATAACGTTCGCTCAGGGCGTCAGCGAGGCTGACGGTGCGGATTTTGCGGAGTTTAACAGGGGCGCTCATACGCCACTTATACCACCAGATATAGGGGGTATGCGAGCAAAACGATCAACAAATCGGTCTCGCGCCGGTGGCGTGGTCTGATTGTGCGGCTCGAAGACATGGCGTTTGAGGAAATGGCCGGTAAGGCGCAGGGCGGCCAGGGTCGAGGCCCCGTCGGTCTGGCCGCTGCCGGTAAGAAAACCGGGCAGCGCCAGCAACTTGTCGCGGTACGGCGCGCCGGCCTCGCGGCTCACCGCGCGGCCCGACTTGGGCGATACATAGATCAGATCCTCGGTGACCCCGGTGGAGGCGCAACGCGACAGATCGAGACCAAACCCCAGTTCGTCAAGCAACCCCAGTTCCCAACGGGCATAAATCGCCGCCCACTCCGCCTCCTTCGTCAGGCCGTCGAGCAAGGCGATGGTGGCGCCATAAAGCGCCGGATACGGATGGCGCTCGGGCAGCGCCGCCTCAGCCACGGCGCAAGCCGAGGTCAACGCCCCCAGCCGCCCCGGATCGTCAAGCAGCCCCGCCGCGTAACCCCTGGACAACTCACAGGTATAAGTCCCGAGATGCTCCGGCAAACGACCCCGCCAATGAGCGGCGACCAAATTGCCCGGCTGATAAACCCCCCGCCCTTTCGATCCACTGCCGCCCCGCACCAACCCGGCATGACGGCCATGCCCCGCCGTCAACAACTGCACCACGGCTGACGTCTCACCATGCCGGCGCGCCGCCAATACGATACCGTCGTCGGTCCAGTCCATGCTATCTGGCGACGCTGTTTTGGATTGGCGGTGGTTCGGCCCGCCGGTCGCGGATCATTTGCAACGCCTCGCGTGTCGCCTGCAGCTTCTCCGCGTCGAGATCGGCCATGGCGATGCCGGCGCTATTTTCGCCGGCCTCGTCCATCATACGGCCATCGGGACCGTAGAGGACACTGCGGCCGCCGTAGTCCAATCCATCGTGGCTTCCGACGTAGTTGGCGAAGGCCACGTACATGGTGTTTTCCGGCGCCCGCGCCGGAAAATAGATGGCACGTCGCCTGTCGGAACTGCCGAGGGGAAAGGCGCCGCCTACCAGATAAGCATCCGCCCCTTCCAGAACGGCCGCCCGGCCATGCTCGGGAAAGCTTGGGTCGTAGCAGATGCCGAGCGCCAGCCGCCAACCGTCGACGTCGATAATGCATCCCGTCGCGCCAGGGACAAACCAGTCCTTCTCCGGACCGTCGAGATGCTGCTTAACGTAGGTCGCACACACCTCGTCCCGGCGGTCGATGACCATTGCGGAAAGCCCCAGCCCTCGGCCGTTGACTAGGCAGCCGCCGACCACGGCGACGAGGTTGTTTCGCCGGCAGGCTTGCCTGATGGGGTCGAGGCCGGGGCCGTCCGGGTCGGTAACGCAGCGCTCCGGCGATTCAGTGAGCAGTGTTGCGGCGTAGCCCGGCAGGGACAGTTCCGAGAAGACCACGACATCGACGCCCTGCTCTCCGGCCTCGTCGATCAGTCGTTCGTGGGCCGCCACATTTCCCGCAAAATCGCCGGCCGCCGCGTCGAATTGAGCCGCGCCGACCCGTAATTTTCGCCGTTGCCCGTTTTCTGCCATTGCGCCCCCTACTTCGGAAATTCCAGCCCCATGTTGCGGTACTGGCTGGGGTCGTCGGTCCATTTGGGGGCGACTTTTACGTGGATGAAGAGGTGGACCTTTTGGCCGAGAATTTCGGTCAGGTCCTCGCGCGCCATGGTGCCGACGTCCTTGATCTGGCGACCGCCCTTGCCGAGGACGATGGGCTTGTGGCTGTCGCGCAGCACGTAAACGATCTGGTCGATCATGACGCTGCCGTCCTTGCGTTCTTCCCAGGCCTCGGTTTCCACGGTCAGGGCGTAGGGCAGCTCCTGGTGGAGGCGCAGGAACAGCTTCTCGCGGGTTACCTCGGCGGCGAGCAGACGCAGAGGAATGTCGGAGAGCTGGTCCTTGGGGTAGAGCCACGGGCCGGTTGCCATGCGCCCGGCGAGGAAGGCGCGGAGGTCGTCGACGCCGTCGCCCTTGAGGGCCGAGATCATGAAGGTGTCGGTGAAGATGCCGGTTTTCTGAAGCTCGTCGGCCAGCGGTAGCAGGCGATCGCGCTTCACCGTGTCGATCTTGTTGAGAGCCAGGATGGCCGTGCGGTTCTGTTCGCCGAGGCCATCGATGATACGCTGGCTGTCACGGTCGATGCCGCGATTGGCGTCGATCAGCACGACCACAATGTCGGCATCGTGGGCGCCGCTCCAGGCCGCCGTGACCATGGCCCGCTCGAGCCGGCGCTTGGGCGTGAAGATACCCGGCGTATCGAGGAACACGATCTGGGTCTGGCCGGCCATGCAGATGCCGGTGATGCGGGTGCGCGTAGTCTGCACTTTGGGCGTGACGATGGAAACTTTACCGCCGATCAGCAGGTTCAGCAGGGTCGATTTGCCGGCATTGGGGGCGCCGACCAGGGCGACAAAGCCGCATTGGGTTGTCTGGTCTTCAGTCATTTTCCTACCTGGGCAAGTAACGCGCCGGCGGCGGCCTGCTCGGCGGCCCGTTTGGAACGCCCCTTACCGGTGATCGGCGCCTGGCCGCTGACAGTAACCTCGACCTTGAAGACCGGGTCGTGGGCCGGTCCCTGCTCGGCGATGGTGGTATAGCGCGGCAACGGCCGCCCGGCGCCCTGGGCCCATTCCTGAAGTTCCGTCTTGGCGTCCTGAGGCGGCGCTTCCATGGCTTCCATCATAACGGTCCAGTGGCGCTGAATAAACGCTTCGGCGAAACTTAAACCGCCGTCAAGGTAGAGCGCGGCGATCAACGCCTCCATGGCGTCGGCCAGGATAGCCGGATTGGCCCGACCGCCGCTATCCTCTTCGCCCCTGGAGATTTCGATCAGATCGCCGATGTCAAGTTCCGTGGCGACCCGGGCCAGGGCCTGGCGTCGCACCAGGGCGGCGAACCGCTTGGCCAGGGCACCCTCGTCCTCGCCGGGAAAGCCGTCATGGAGCATATGGGCGATAACCAGCCCCAGCACCCGGTCGCCGAGAAACTCAAAACGCTCATAGCTCCGCCGCCCGGTGCGGGCGCTGGTATGGGTTAGGGCCTCGCGCAATAACTCGGGCCGCCCGAAGTCGTGGCCGAGTGCGGTGGCGGCGACATCGAGACGTGATCTGGTTTTGTCACTCATCGGTCGATGGTCTGGCATCAGTCGATGGTCTGGAACAGCCGGGAATAACGGGTCGCGGAGAACCAGAACCAGGGTTCCCAGATTTCGGCGCTGCCGTCGGTGGAATAGAACAGAATTTCGGCGCGGCCAACCAGGTTCTCCGCCGAAACAAAGCCGACACCATTGCTCACGCGGCTGTCCAGGGAGTTGTCGCGGTTGTCGCCCATGGCAAAATAGTGGCCGTCGGGCACCACGTAGACCCGGGTGCTGTCGAGGCGGCCCATGGGGTCCATATCAAGGGTTTGATGACTAACCCCGTTGGGCAGAGTTTCCGTATACTGGGCGATGCGGTGAGTGTTGCCAAAGTGATCGGTGGTGACGTAGTCCTCGATGTGCTCGCGCTTGACCGCCACGCCGTTGATGTGCAGCACGCCGTCGATCATCTGGATCTCGTCGCCGGGTAGGCCGATGATGCGTTTGATGTAGTCGATGGAATTGTCGCGCGGCAGTTTGAACACGGCGATATCGCCCCGTTCCGGTGGATCGAACCAGATGCGCCGCTCCTCGCCGCTGAAACTTTCGACCAGTTTGCTCAGGCCGACCAGTTCGCCGAAGTAGCTGAAGGAAAAACGGCTGTAGCCATAAGGGTACTTCGACACGAATAGGTAATCGCCGACGAGTAACGTCGGGATCATTGATCCTGACGGAATGTTGAATGGCTCATAGGCGGCGGTGCGGATCGTCAGGGCGATGACGACGGCGTAGAGAACCGTTTTGAGAGTTTCCCAAAGTCCCGTTAAATGGCTGGGTTTGGACATATCGTCCCGCTCAGAATCGTCTGACATCAAGAAAACTTCACAATCAATTTAAGGAAAGCCGGGGTTCGCGGCGCGATATCTATCACAATTCGCCGATGGCGACAGCCGAGATCAATACGATGGCCTGGGCCTGGGGCGGTTCGTCAGTGATGGTCAGGTCGATCTGCGCGGTCATGCCTTCGGGGAGCAGTTCGGCAAGACGCGCGGCGGCGCCGCCGGTGAGTTGCATGGTCGGCTTGCCCGACGGCAGGTTGACCACCCCCATGTCGCGCCAGAACACACCTTTTCGGAAGCCTGTGCCAAGCGCCTTGGAGCAGGCTTCCTTGGCGGCGAAGCGACGGGCATAACTGGCGATCCGCAGGGCCCGGCGGTCGCATTTCTGTTGTTCGAGCGCGGTGAAGATGCGGTTGGCAAAACGATCGCCGAAACGCTCGAAGGTGCGTTCGATACGACGGATATCAATGATGTCGTTGCCCAGTCCTATAATCATTGCCGGTCCTGTTCTAGGCGCTGCGCGCGCCGCTTGCGTCGGCGCGGGCGTTGTCCATCAGCGCCCGCATGCGGCGGATGGTGCTGTCGAGACCGCCGAAGATCGCCTCGCCAACGAGGAAATGGCCAATGTTGAGTTCGACAACGTTGGGGATCGCCGAAACCGCGCCCACGGTGTCGAAGGTCAGGCCGTGTCCGACATGGCATTCGAGACCCAGACGGCCGGCCAGGGCGGCGGCGCTGGCGATGCGCTCGAACTGCTCATCGCGCTCCGGTCCTGGCGGCGCCTCGCAATAGGCACCGGCATGAAGTTCGACCACCGCCGCATCGAGGGACCGGGCGGCTTCGATCTGGAAGTCTTCCGGGTTGATGAACAGGGAAACACGGATACCGGCGTCGGCCAGTTCGGCGATGCGAGGCTTGAGGTGATTATGACCCCCAGCGGCGTCGAGGCCGCCTTCGGTGGTTTTCTCCTCGCGCTTCTCGGGCACCAGACAGACCGCGTGGGGCAAATGGCGAAGGGCGATATCCTGCATCTCGTCGGTCGCCGCCATTTCGAAGTTGAGCGGTAGGTCGATCTGGTTGATCAGGCGCCCGATGTCGTCGTCTTCGATATGGCGGCGGTCCTCGCGCAGGTGGGCGGTAATGCCATCGGCGCCGGCCTCGGCGGCCATGCGGGCGGCGCGCACCGGGTCGGGGTGCTCGCCGCCACGGGCATTACGAATGGTCGCCACGTGGTCGATGTTGACGCCGAGGCGAAGCTTTTCACTCATGTGGATTTTTCCTCGTTGGTTGCTTTAGCTTTCTGGCGCAAAACTTCCCGGCGTCGCTCGCGGCGACGGCGGCGCAATATCTGATAGTCAGCGACCAGTTCCCGAACTGGCCAATAAAAGGCAAACCAAGCCACCACCGTCGCCGGAATTGCGCCGACGCTCATAGGCAATAATATCGCGGTCGCATTATCAAAGATATACGCCAGGGTCAGGTCATCGGGAAGCGCCTCGCCGGCGTCACAACCGGTCATCAAACAGCCCAGCCGGTAGACACCGATCCAGATAAAGGGAAACGTCCAGGGATTGCCGACCACGGTGCCGATGGCGGCGGCTATGACGTTTCCGCCGATCAACCAAGCCAACAAGCCACCCCCTAATATATGGAAACCCATATAAGGGGTAAACGACATGGCCGCCCCGCAGGCGAACCCTGCCGCGATGCTATAGGGCGAACCCGGCAGGCGCCGGACCCGGTGGAGCACATAGGTGCTGGCGCGGCGAAATCCGCTTTGGGGCCACACAAAATCGCGAAGGCGGCTTCCCCATCCCTGCTGTCCGCGCCGGCGAAACATTTCGTCTCTTCGCCTAGGGCTGCGGGCGGCTGCCCGGCTTTACCGCCGGTGTGCCGGCCAGTTCTGGCGGCAGGTCGTCGGCAGGGTAGGCGGGTACCGCCAGGCCGGCCAGGGAGACCAGGGGCATGCCGAGGTCGACGGCGCCGTCGCTGCGATCAATCAGGCAGCTTGCCGCCACCACTACACCGCCGTTGGCGGTTATGCAGTCGATACATTCGCGCGACGACTTGCCGGTAGTGACAATATCCTCGGCCATGAGCACCCGGGCGCTGGGCTCGATGGAAAAGCCGCGCCTGAGTTCGAGGCCACCGTCGACTCGCTCGGTAAAGATCGCCGGCACGCCCAGCTGGCGGCCCATTTCATAGCCGACCACGACGCCGCCCATGGCCGGCGACACCACCATGTCGATGGCGCCTTCGCCGATGGCGATATTGAGTTTTCGGGCCAGCTCGGCGCACAGGCGGGCGCCGCGGTCGGCATCCATCATCACGCGGGCGCACTGCAGGTAGGCCGGACTATGGAGGCCCGAGCTCAACAGGAAATGGCCCTGGAGCAAGGCGTCGGCGGCGCGGAATTCGTCGAGAACCTGCTCGGTGGTCATGGCTTCGTCAGTCATGGCGCAATAGCGTCCCTTTTCTTTGTTGCGATCTAGCCGCGAGCCCGTTCGACCGAACTGATCACCGGCGTCGTCCGCAGGGCGGCGATGATATTGCTCAGGTGTTTCACGTCCTGGACTTCAATGTCGACGATCATCTCGAAAAACTCCAGTGATCGATTGGTGATTTTCAAATTGCTGATGTTGCCGTGGTTGTTGGCGATGACCATGGACAAGGTGCCGAGGCCGCCGGGCGCGTTGTTGACGACCACAACGACCCGACCGAGATGATTGCTCTGATCTTCGTTGTCCTTGTCCCAGGCCACGTCGAGCCAGCGTTCGGGACTGTCGGTAAAGGTCTCCAGGGTTTCGCAATCAATGGTGTGGATGGTGACACCCTTGCCGGTGGTGACGATGCCGACGATGCGGTCGCCGGGCAACGGATGGCAACAGCCGGCGAAATGCATCGCCATGCCGGGAATCAAGCCGCGGATGGGCACGGCGTTTTCGTCCGGCTTGTCGCGTTTCGAGCGCCACCGGCTCAGGGATACTGTTTTGGCCTGTTTGACCTTGACGTCGGGGAATGCTTCGGCGATGACCTGATGGCCGGTCACCACGCCCTCACCCGCCGCCACGTACAGGTCTTCAACGGTTTTGTAGCGAAAGTGCGCCAGCGCAGCTTGCAGCGGTTTTTCGTCGAACCCCTGGCCAGCTTGGCGGAAGGCCTTTTGCACGATGGCCCGGCCGAGATCAGCATACTGCTCGCGTTCCTGGGACCGGATGAAGCGGCGAATGGCACTGCGCGCCTTGCCTGTTGCAACGAAGCATTCCCAGGTTGGCGATGGCGTTTGCGCCTTGGAGCCGACAATTTCCACCTGGTCGCCGTTTTGCAGCACCGTGCGCAACGGTTTCATGCGGCCGTTGATCTTGGCGCCGACGCAGGTGTTGCCGACCTCGGAGTGGACCGCATAGGCGAAATCCACCGGAGTCGCGCCGCTTGGCAAGGCGATGATTTCCCCCTTGGGCGTGAAGCAGAACACCTGATCCTGGAACATTTCGAGTTTGGTGTGCTCAAGAAATTCTTTCGGGTCGGATGTGTGGTCGAGAATTTCAAGAAGTTCGCGGATCCAACGGTACTGACGGCCGTCGCGCTGCATGATGTCCTTGGACTGGTCCTTGTACAGCCAATGGGCGGCGACACCGAGCTCGGCGAACTCGTGCATATCCCGAGTGCGGATCTGAATTTCAATACGCTGGTTTTCAGGCCCGATAACCGTGGTGTGGATCGAGCGGTAGTCGTTGGGCTTGGGGGTTGAGATGTAATCCTTGAAACGCCCCGGCACCATTGAGTAGGCGCCATGGACTACCCCAAGGGTGGCATAACACTCGGCGATGTCCTCTACGACGATGCGGAAGGCGACGATGTCGGACAGTTGCTCGAACGTAATGTTCTTGCGCTCCATCTTACCCCAGATGGAATAGGGTTTCTTTTCGCGGCCGGTGATGTCGGCCTTTATGCCGGCTTTGGCCAGGGTTTTTTGGAGTTCGTCAATGATGCGTGGGAGTTGGCTTTCGCCCTGTTCGCGGAGGAATTCAAGGCGCGCCATGACTGACGACCGGGCGTCGTCGTTGAGCTCGGCAAAGGCCAGATCCTCAAGCTCGCTCTTGATGCCGTCCATGCCGATGCGAGCGGCCAGCGGCGCGTAGATTTCCATGGTCTCGCGAGCGATGCGGTGGCGTTTCTCCGGGTCACCGACGAACTCCAGGGTTCGCATGTTGTGGAGACGGTCGGCGAGCTTGACCAGCAACACCCGAATATCATCGGACATGGCGAGCAACAGCTTGCGGAAGTTTTCAGCTTGTTTGGTTTGATCCGACTGCAGTTCGAGGCGGGTCAGCTTGGTCACCCCGTCGACAAGGCGGGCGATCTCATCGCCGAACAGGTCGCGAAGTTCCTCGATCGTGGCGCCTGTATCTTCCACCGTATCGTGGAGCAGCGCCGTAACGATGGTCGAACAGTCGAGTTTGATGCCGGTGAGAATGCCGGCAACTTCAATGGGGTGGGAGAAGTAAGGGTCGCCCGATGCGCGTTTCTGTGACCCGTGTGCCTTCATGGCGAAGACATATGCACGGTTGAGGCTGTCTTCCTCGGCTTTGGGGTCGTAGGCCTTGACCCGTTCGACCAACTCGTACTGCCGAATCAATTGCTTCCTTCCGGCTGGCTGTACCTGACGGCCCTCGGGCTGGTTACCGGGCGATGGTGCTATTCGCTCCCAGCGTCGTCGGGCGCCCCCTCGTTAGCAGCCACAGCCACTCTGATGGCAGCCGCGATCGCGTCGTCGTCAGCCGGCGCTTCGGTAACGCCGGCGTCGGTCGCGTTGACGCCTGCATCAGCTTCGCCGCCTTCAACGGCAACGCCGGACCATTCCTTTTCGGCTGCCGCCAGAATGGCCATGCTGTCGTCTTCCGGCTCGTCCATTTCGACGTATTTCTGCAGACCAAAAATCAGAGCGTCGTTCAACTCTTCAAGAGAAATGGTTTCTTCGGCAATTTCGCGCAGGGCGATAACC
>CAZYDR010000003.1:55314-64662 GCA_964645285.1 uncultured Alphaproteobacteria bacterium | reverse complement strand
CGCCCATCATGTTGTTGCCCATGACGGCGCTGGTCGAATAGACCTCGCGGCCCAGGTAATAGCCGGCGAAGGGCAGCGGCAGCAGGGCAGCGATGGCGATCAGGTTGGAGACGTAGCCCATCCAGTCGTAATGCGCCTTCTCGGCCGCCGTGCGGGCGCCGATGAACTTGACGGCGGCGTAAGCCCCCGCCACCAGGCCACCGAACGCCATGTTGCCGAGCATGCGGTGGATGGCGATGGGCGTCGCCAGATGGTTCTCGAAGGCCTGCCAGACGGTGCCGGTGAGAATGCCCTCGCTGTCGACGCCGGCCGGGCTCATCATGAAACCGGCCCAGCTGTTGGCCGTCTGCATGATCAAGGTGCCGGCGACGTTGAGCATGATGCCGATGAAAATATGGGCACTCTTGGGGTCGCGGATCATGAGCAGGCCGATGCCGGTCGGCAGGAAGTAGAGCAGGACAATGAAGATACGGGTGTCGCCGCGCATGTCGGGGCCGAAGCCGCCGAAGAACAAGACCACGCCGGCCGCCAGTATCAGCGCGCCGAGAGCCTTGCAGACCCAGCGGACGTTGGCGTTGAACGGCTCCCCGCCGCTCATCCAGTTCCAGCCGTAGTAGTAGAGGTAGAGGAAGAAGGTCTCGGCGAAGAAGAACAGGGCGTAGATCAGCATCACGTCCTTGAAGATGCCGGCCATGTAGCCCATGAAGCTGGGATAGAGGGTGAACAGGGCGAAGCCGAGCAGACCGCCGAGCGCCGCCGTGGTCGCGTAGGCGACACTCAGCAGGCTGGTGAACTCGTAGGCCAGACGGTCGAAGCGGGCATCCTTGCTGCGCCAGCCGACAATCTCAATGATCACCGCGAACAGCGGCACGCCGAGCACGAAGGCGGCGAAGAACAGCTTTACCTGGGCAATGAGCCAGACAACCTTGCGTGAATCGAGATCGAGGAATTGGCGGTACTCGTTGGCCTCCTGGGCCACGGCCGGAGCGGCGGCGAAGGCCAGCAGCAGGACCGCGAGCAGGCCGGCGCCAAACCGCGTGATCCGGCTCATTCCGCCCCCCGCCCGGCAAGCCGCCGGAGAAACCCGACAACGGCGACAATTTGCGTCTGCTCAAGGGCCGCCTCGGCGTCGGAACCGCTGCAGATATCCAACGCGCCGCCATGGCCGGACACCTCGTCGTCACCGGGCACGCCGGCGCCGAGGGGCGGCACGCCGCTGCCGTGACATCCGGCGCAATTGTCCTGGAACAAGACGTCGCCGGCGAGTTGGCGGACATAGAACAGGGCCACCGCCTGCTCGGCGGGCTCCAGCATGTCCTCCCAGGGCGGCATGTCGTTCTTGCCCAGATTGATGATGCCGAGCAGTTCCTCATCGCTTTTGTCGAGGCGTTCGCCGATGGCGAAGTTGGCCGCTCCGGGCACCATGGGAATGCCGTCGTAGCCGTGGCAGGCGGCGCAGTTGTCCTGAAAAATTTCCCGCGCTCCGCTCAGCGCATCGAGATCGGCGGGCGAGACACCGGACTCGCCGGCCCGCGCCCCGGGAAGCACCATTCCGGCGAGCGCCAGGACCGCGCCCAGTGCGGTTACTTTAACCCACGACGCCAGCAAATCCCGCTCCTTCCCTATCCGGATCGCTCGGGTCGGGAGCCAGCATTTCGGCCAGCGCGTCGATGCAGAACCAGTGAATGTCTTCGCGTCCGGCGTCGTCGAGGATGGCGAGCACGGCGGCGACCGCGGCGCCGTCGCCCATGCGGCGCAACGCCCGCGCGGTGTCGTGGCGCAACTCGCCGGAAAAAGCGAACATCAGTTCGATGATCTGCTTTGAAAGGTCGCCGTCATAGCACCCACCAGGCAACGTCAGCAGCGCGGCGCGGCAGACCTCGCGCTCCGGGTCGGCGAGCAGCCGCGTCACGGGAACCGTGTCGGGCGCGACCCGGCCCAGCAGTTCAATGACCCGCTGGCGGACGAAGGGGTCGGGGTCGTCGAGCAGCACCAACACGCGGTCCTGGACGTAGGCCGTGCCGGCGAATCCGGCCACCGCCTCGAGCGCCGCCAGGCGCAGGTCGCGGTCATCGGCGACCAAACCATTGAGCACCGCGGGAAGCGCACTGTCGTCGCCGATGCGGCCGAGCGACAGCAGCGCTTCGCGCCGCAGCGCGGCGTCGTCGCCGGCGGTGGCGTCGACCAGCACCGAGACACTGGCGGCGCCGGCGCCCGCCAGGTCACCCAACAGGCGGGCGGCGAGAACCCGCGCCGCCTGCCCGAAGACCCTGGCCGGCGCCTCGGCACCAAGCGCGTCGATGTCGGGCTCTTCGGCGGCCGGTTCATCTTGCGGCTGCTCGAGCGGATGGCCCGCCAGGATCGAAGCCAGGGTGGAGCCCTCGGGATTGTTGTCCTCGAGACTGACCTCCTGCCACTCCTCAGCCACGGCCGGCTCGACCTTCGCTTCGGGCGCCACGAGATCGTCGCGCAGCAAGCCGGCAAGCATGGCTTCGGCGGCGGCGGGATCGATGTCGACCAGAGCGCTCAGCGCGGCGAGGGAGACGCCTTCGTTGTCGTCAAACACCACCGCCTTCAATATGGCGCGGGGGTCAGGGTGTTCGTCGTCGTCCGCCGCCGTGTCGACCGTCGGCAGGATGCGCCCCAGCGCCCAGGCCGCCTGGACCCGTAGCGCCGGCGATGACGCGGCGCCGGCGAGAATTCCGGCAATGGCGTCTTGCGGCCCGGCGAGGCCGAGCTTGCCAAGAGCGTGAACCACCCGATAGCGGAGATCGTCGTCTGGGCTGTCGAGCAGCCGGCTCAGGGGCTCCCGTGAGGCCGGGTCGCCGATTTCGCCGAGCACCTCGACGATGCCGCGCAGGCGGCGCGGGTCGGCGGCGTCGAGAAACGGGTGCAATCGCTCAACGACATTGGACCCGTCCATGGTCGCGAGCGCCGTGGCAATGCGCCGGCGGACCTCGTCGTCGGGGTCGGCGAGGAGCCGGGCCACGGGACCAATCGCTTGCCGATCGCGACTCGCGGCCAAGGCTTCGGCGGCGCCAATGCGGACCGCCGGATCGTCGTCGCCCAGGGCAACAGTCAGCGCCTCGAGTATCTCGGCAGCCGCTACGCCGCTGCCCACAACATCGCCCAGGGCCTGGGCCGCCCGACGCCGGGCCAGCCGGCCGCCGTGGGTCAGCCGGCGCAGCAGAAAGTCGCGGGCGACGGCGCTGTCGAGGCGGGCAAGTACCCGGAATCCGGTTTCCTGGAGGTCCTCATAGTCGTCATCCTCGAGAAGATCGAGAACCGGCTGGGCGGCGCGGGCATCGCCGATGTCGCCGAGGGCGCTCAGGGCCCGGCCCTGAACCTCGAAGGACGAGCGAAACTCCATGTCGTCGACCAGCATGTCGAGCTCGGGATAGCCGTCGGCGCGCAGGCAATCGATCAGCGGCTCGACCGCCGCGTCGCCGCCGATCCTGGCGAGCGCGCCCGCCGCCTCGATGCGGACATCGCCGTCGGGATCGAACTTCAGATTGTCGATAAGCGATCGCGTCGCCACCGCCGCGCCCATGCGGCCGAGCACGCCGGCACAGTCCATGCGAACATCGGGGTCGGGGTCGGCAAGCAGTTCAGCAAGCCGCCGCACCGCCTCGCCGTCGGACGGAATGAGACGTTCCAACGCCCCCACCGCGCGACAGCGCGACAGGGAGTTGTCTCTCTCAAGCACGGCAAAGAGAGTGGCCACCGCGTCTTCGCGGCCACTCTCGAACGCTTCTAGATTCGTAGGTTTCTGCAAGAATACCTCCCTCGTCCCTACGGCGCCGTGTCGGCTGCTCAGGCGATGTCGCGTCGTTTGAACGACATCTGGGCGTAGGAATGTTTGAACGGCGACTCGCCGACCTTGCGAATGCGGCCGGTCGCCACCTTGAAGCGATAGTTCAAGGTCAGCGGATCAGGCACCCTGGGCGTGATCGTGTTGGCCGGCATGTCCATCTTGAGGAACTCGGTGAACACCGATCCCTTCTTGACCGCCGGGGTGACGATCGCCACCGCCGAGAACTGGCCCGAGGCGAGTTCGATGTGGCCCCGTTTCATCAGGCCGCTGAACCACATGTCGTCGCTCTTGACGCCCAGGTTGAAGTCCTTCTGGATGGGCACCCGGTCCGACCAGATGACCACGAGATCACCGGATTCGATGCCCCGCGCGACGGCGTCCTCGGGGTTGATCTCAAGGAAGTTCATGGGCCAGCGCTGCTGTGAATAGGGCCGCCGTTCGTAGTCGTCGAAGCCCGATTCCCAAAGCTCGTTGATGCGACCGTTGGAAATCCACAGCTCATCGCCCTTGGGCTGCATGAACTCGTAGAAATCGCTCCACAATCCCCACGGGGTCTTGAGCAGGTTGAGCTTGCCGGTCTGGGTCTTGAACGCCAGCAGCGCCTTGTTTACGATGGTCACGCCCTCGGGTCCGGTCTCGGGGATGTCCGCGCGCTGGTAGTCATGCAAGCGCTTGGTCTCGAGAATGGTGTCGCCGTCGAGCAACAGCGGTGCCTGAAGTCCCGTGGTGCCGTAGCTCCTGAGGAACTCGTGCGCCTTCATGCCCTTGCGCCGGGCCACTGTGCGGATGACGTTGTAGTCCTTGCGCGAGCCCCGGGTGAAGCGGCAGGTCTCCTCGAACACGTCGTTCGAGTCATTCCAGTCGTAGCCCTCGAAACCCATCTTCTTGGCCAGCATGGAGACGATCTTCCAGTCCGGCTTGGCGTCGCCCGGCGGATCGTAGAACTTCGAGTAGAGCCGCACGCGGCGCTCGGAATTGGCCCGGGCGAAGTCATCTTCGCCCCAGGTCGCGGCAGGCAGCACGATATCGGCGTATTGGGCGCCGATCGGGTTGCGCAGATAGATCTCCTGGTTGACCACGACCATGCCGCCGCTGTCGACGCGCTGCTTCAAGGTGTCGATGATGGCCTGCTTGTCGAAGGTGCGGACCTGATGCGGGTTGTGCTTGGTCAGGCGTTTGAAGCTGTCCTCCAACGCCGTCGAGCCGGCCATGGCCTGAATCCAGGTGGTGCCGACAACATAGGCGAAGCGGACATGTCCCGCCTCCATCCAACGGTCGAGGTCGAGGCGATGGCGCCGCCGGCCCTGCACCTTGTAGGGCGACTTCATGGTCGGGTACGGGCCGCCATTGACGCCGCCCCGCTGGTGACCGCCGAGGCGGGTGATGACCTGACCCGGCCGGCCGCCGCAGCCGAGGATGACCCCGAGGGTGCCGATCGATGCGGTGTTGAGATAGTTGTTGGACCAGTAGTTGCCCTTCTCGATGCAGATCGAGGTCTTGACCCGCGTGCCGTCGGCCTTGGGCTTGGCCATCATCTCGGCCGCCTGGTAGATCTTGGCGACGTCGATACCGGCGATCTTGGCGGCGACCTCGGGATCGGACTCGTCCTGGGCGAGCAGCCACTTCTTCCAGTCCTCGAAGCCCTTGACCTGGAACTTGCCCCAGGTGGTGCGCCACTGCCACGGCGTGTTGCGGGTGCCCTGGCCGAAGCCGGAATCGGTCTCCCAACCGTTGTTCACCCATTTCTCGATGAACGAGCTGTCCTCCCAGCCGTTTTCCAGAATGACGCGCTGGATGGCCATGTGGACGGCGGTGTCGGAGCCCGGATTGACGTCGATGTGGAGACCGCCGTGCTTCTCGGCATAGGCAACGCCCGCAGTACGCCGCGGATTGATCATGATGACCTTGGTCTTGTTGCCGTTGATCCCCTTGAGTATCCAGCTGTTCCACAGCACGGTCTTGGTCTCGAACGGATCGGTACCGGAAATGATGATGCAATCGGCCTTGGCGAAATCCTCGTGGGACGCGCCGAAGATGTCGTAGCCGATGTCGACCCAGCCGGGCACCGAGTTGACGATCGCCGGGTGGTCGTGGTGGGCTACCGCCGGCGTGCCGATGCTCTTGAAGGCAAGCTTGGTCAGGGCATAGGTGTTCTCGAAGTACTGATAGCTGAAGTACTTCATGGCCCAGGAATGCTCGCCGTGCTTGCGGATAACGTGCTTCGACACCTCGGCCATGATGTCGAGGGCGAAATCCCAGGTCACGGGCATGAGAATGTCATTGATGCGCACCATGGGGTACTTGAGCCGGTCCTGGGTCGGCTTCTTCGGATTGTAGACCTTCTGGGCGATGCAGCCGCCGCGAATGCTGTGGTCGCCGCGCACGTTGACCACCTTGGAGTCCGGGTCGGCGACAACGGCGATGTTGTAGAGCTTGCCGTTGTAGGCCGCCTGGGTGAACTGGTTGGGCCCGACCCAGCCGCCCTGGAGAGGACCGAGGGTGTAGTTGCGGTTGAGCGCGTTGTCGGCCTTCTTGGGACCGCCGTTCGGTGCGTCGGCGGGCCAGCGATAGACCTTGTAGCCGCAGGCCATAACGCAATAGTCGCAACAGGTTGTCAGGACATCGGCGTTCTTGGGCGGCAGCGGTACGGCATCCTCGGGCTGAAAATAGGGCGTCGAGTTTTCGGGACTGGTGGTTACCATCGGCCTATCCTTTGAGGTTGTCGTAGCGGCCGTAAATCAGGCCGATTAGGCCAACCGCGAAAATTTCATCGCCATCGAGTTCGAGCAGCACCTGAGGCAGGCTCTCGGTGCCATGGCCGCCGACGATCATGCCGTGACGCGTCATGTCGAAGGTCGACTGGTGGAACGGGCAGGGTCCCATAACCTGCTCGTCGGGCTGATAGATCGTGCCCATATCGCCACCCATGTGGGTACACAGCGTATTGAAGGCGATCACATCGCGGTCAGGCCCGATGCCGCCGCCCGCGGGCACCCCGAGCCGAGCCATCATGCTGTTCGAATTGCGGCCCTCGTCGGGGTATTTGAACTTGATCGCCTGTTTGAGTTTGAGCTCACTCAGCTTGCCGATCAGCTTGCGGGGATAGCGCGAGACCCGGGCTTCGACGGCCTTGCCTTCGAGACCTGGTATACTGGTCAGCAGCACGGTGCCGCCGACGGCGCCGCTGCTACGTTGCAGGAAGGCCCTGCGACTCATGCATCCGCCTATTGCGGGGCGGGTTTTACGTTGGTTAGCCATGGATCGCCTCCCTACTCTTGGCCGCTTTGGATCAGGTACATCTCAAGCCCGGCGCGCTTGGCATCGGCCTGCGTGAGCCCCGCGACGTCGGGCATGACGCCGTAGGGCGGCACCGGCGGCAGCGGAATCTCGATCTCGTCGCCGCTCAACTCCTCAAGGAAGGCAACCAGGGCCTCCTTCTCCTCGTCACTGAGGTTGAGCGGCTTGAGGATGGGCGTCTTGTTGCCGAAGCGGTCGTTCATCTCGTTTTCACCACCGCCCTCGTCGTAGAAGTCGATGACCTCCTCGAGGGTGAAGAACTGGCCGGCGTGCATGTATGGCGCGGTGAAGGCGACGTAGCGCAGCGGCGGCGTGCGGAACTTGCCCATGTCGGATTTGCGCTTGGTTGTGAAGTAGAGACCGAGGTCGTCCTTGAATTCCTGGTAGTACTCCTCGTACACGCCCTTGGCATAGAGCTCGAAACGGAAGGTGATGGTATTGAGCCCGGTCTCTTCCCACTCAAAGGGCCGCGGTACGCCCATGTTGTAGTACTTCTCGTCCGACAGCATGGCGCCGTTGTGGCACTCGATGCAGTTGGCCTTGCCGTTGAACAGTTCAAGCCCGGCGATGGCCTGTTCCGAGAGCGCCGCCTTATCGCCCTTGAGATAGCGGTCAAGCGGCGTGTCGGTCTGCGACAGCATGGCCCGCTCGAAGGTGGCGATGGCGTTCCAGGCGTCGTTGAGGATTGGCCGCTCGGTGCCGTAGACCTCGCGGAAGCGCTTGAGGTATTCCGGCGTCTGGCGCAGGCGCTGCTCCATGACGTCGCGCTCGCCATTGCCCGAAACACCGCCGGTGGCGGCCGTCTTGGCCTGACTTTCCAGGCTCTTGGCGTTGCCTTGCCAGAAGAGCTTGCCGAGATAGCCACTGTTGACTACGGTCTGGCAGTTGCGCCAGTGGACCGTGCCGGGATAACCGCGGCAGATCGGTTCGTTGGTGGCCCAGCCCTCGCTCGGCTTGTGGCAGTCGGCGCAGCCGAGGCTGGCGTCGCCGCTGAGCTTGGGGTCGAAGTAGAGCAGCAGGCCGAGTTCGACTTTCTCCGGCGTGATGCGGTTGTCGGGCGGCTCGGGCACCGGGCCTAGCGCGGCCAGCGGCGGATCTTCATCGGGGTCGCCCGCGGCCATGACGTTGGCCGGGAACATGGCGACCACGGCCCAGGCCAGGAGGGCGAGCAGCAGGGTCAGTCGGGTTGCTTGCGATGTCATCGTTTTCTCCACCTTCATGTCCACCGGCCCTAATTCTTGGTCTCGAGCCAATCGTCGATCGGCTCATATTTCTGCGGCACCACGAGAGGCTCGACGGTTACCGGCTCGGCACTGCTCAGGCTTTCGAGGAAGGCCACCAGATCGGCCTGTTCGCCGGCGATCAAGCCAAGCGCTTCGACCTCGTTGGCCAGAGGGTCGTCATGTCCGCCGCCAAGGCTGTAGAAGTAGACGATCTCCTCAAGAGTATTGAACACGCCGTTGTGCATGTACGGTCCGGTGTAGATCAGCTCACGCAAGGTCGGCGTGACGAACTTGCCGACGTCGGCGTAGTTCTTGCTGACCAGAAAATAGCCAACGTCGCGGCGCCAGATTTCCATCTTGGGCACGCCATGAGTGGCGATCACCGAGCGATAGGTCAGGTGGCGGATGGGATCGCGGAAAATTTCCAGGTTCTCGGGGACGCCGGTGTTGTGCGGCGCGCCGTCCGAGAAGTAGGACCCGTTGTGGCACTGGATGCAGTTGGCCTTGCCTTCGAACAGGGTACGGCCACGCTCGGCGGATGCCGAAAGCTGGCCCTTGTCGAACGCCGAACCGTTGCCCGATACCAGGGTCTCGATGAAGGCGACCAGCGCCTTGCGCGCCTTGCCGGAGCTGCATTCGCCGCCGAAGTTCTCCTGACACATCTCGACATAGACCGCGTCCTGCTTCATGCGCTCGTGCATGATCCGCATGTCCATGTTCATGATCGTGGTCTCGGTGATCTGGTCGCGCACCACGTCGTTCAGATTGGCGCCCATATGGCCGTCCCACGACCAGCCCACATTGGGGTAGGAGGACTTGTAGACGGTATTGATAAGAGTCGGCGCGTTACGGAAGTACTTGGTGCCGGGATAGGCGTTCGAAAGCGCCATGCCGTCGCCGAAGCCTTTCGCCGGGTTGTGGCAGGCGGCACAGGCAATGGCGCCGTCGCCCGAGATGCGGGCGTCGAAAAACAGCCTTTTGCCCATCTCGACCAGCGATGCCTTGGGGGCGTCG
>CAZYDR010000003.1:33802-55304 GCA_964645285.1 uncultured Alphaproteobacteria bacterium | reverse complement strand
GGGATAGGACTCGCCGGCGCTGGCGGGTCCGATTGCGAGGGCCGCGAAAACGGCCAGCGCCGCAGCCCCCGACACCACGAGTCGGACGAGTGAAAACGGGCTTCCTAGTTGATTCATCGGGGACTCCCTGCCTAAACGGCTATTCGTCGGTAAACACGAAATTGGCTTCGGTGGCGGCGCCCGCCTCGACCACCAGCTTGGTCTTCTGCAGTCCGAGATTGGGGTGCCAGGCCTTGACGGTGTATTTGCCCGGCGGAATGCCATCGATCGAAAACGAGCCGTCCTCGCCGACGACCGCAGCGTAGGGGTGGGTTGGCGCCAACAGGAAGCCGAACATGAAGTTGTGGGCTTCGCAGTTGACCGAAAGATAGGGTGAGCGCCGCGGCTTGACTTTATCGACGATGTCGCCGGGATCGGGCTGGCCGAAGTTGAACATGGTCCGCTTGACGACCTTGTCCTTCTCGACGCCGATCAGCTCGCGCATATTGATGTTGTGCAGCACGCCCATGTCGCTGTTGCGAATGGTCACGGGACCGCGTCTGACAATCTGGGCCCAGGGCCGAAAGCGGCAGGCTTTCTGGTTGATCAGGTAGATGCCCTCGGTGGGGTCGGCCCAGGCTTTGCCTTCCTTGATCTTGTCGATAAACACGAAGGCGCCACGCAGGGCGCCGCCCTCGACATCGACCCATACGACCTCGCGGTAACCGGTACCGCCTTCGTCGCAAACTTCCGGGTTCTTGTTGATGGCGATCTGCTGCACGGCGTCGGCCGGCAGCGCGCCTTCGAAGGTCAGCTTGCCCGTAATGCTGCCGCCGTCAGTGACGGTGACCTCTTTATATTTGGCGGCCTGTGCAGTGGCCGAGACAGCCATCATCAGGACCGCTCCAGCCACCAGGGACTGCCAGTATCCACCTCGCGTCATGGAGTTGCTCTCCTTCTTGTCGTAGGCCAACAGTCAGGCATGGTTTCACACCTCGCCGTTAATCCCGTTGCCAATTGTTGATTGATTGTGGATAGCGCAATGATCATAGAGACTCGCCGGCCACCCGGCTCACCGGGCAAACCGTTTCACAGACAAGCCGACTAAACGATTTCGGCTGCAACATCGTCGTCCCCCTGAAGTTTGTGGCCGGCGTTGCCGACCATCATTGCGCTCCGGGGCATAGGTTTTCGAAAACGCGGGGGGGACGCCTTGACCTAGATTAATTTAATAGAGAGATCACGACTTCGTGATCGCCGCCGGCCAACCGAGCGCTGAACTCTGATCGGCGCTGTATCCCGCGAACCAACCACCGACTGGACAAGCACTTGGCGCCCTCGTCGTCGTCGGTCTGTGGCGGATAGATCTGCCTCGTGGGGATTGAGTCACTTCGTGGGGTTGGGCCAATTTTTGTTCTGAAACTAACGACAGAAACGACCCGCGAACTGCTAAGGTTCCCGGCGAAGATCGGCTGACGCGCTGCGGGGAAGCAACGACGATGAACCACGACGCTAAAAAGCGCCGACCGGTGGCCGAGGAGACGCTACGAAAAGTCCCCATGCCGCCACTGACGCGGAGCCTGTCGGCGCGGCTTTTGCTGCTCACCATCATCTTCGTGATGATCGGCGAAGTGCTGATCTATGTACCCTCGGTCTCACGCTACCGCCTGGTCTATCTGCAAGAGCGGCTGGCCGCAGCCCACGAGGCGACCCTGGCCCTTGAGGCGAGGTCCGACGGGATCGTCTCACCCGAGCTCAAGCGGCGGCTCCTGATCCACGCCCGGGTACATTCGATCACCCTTCGCATGCCGACGACCTCCGGTCTCATGCTGGGCGACCCGCCCACCATCGACGTCGCCTTCGACCTCAGGCAGGCGACGCCCTACCGGCTCATCCGCGACGCTTTTGTCACCCTGGCCCAACCCCGCAACCGGGTGCTCAGGGTCATGGGGCCTGCGCGCATCAATCCGAATATCGTCGTCGACGTCACCCTCGACGAGACGCCCATGCAGGAGGAGATGTACGACTATTCGGGGCGTATCCTGATGCTCTCGATCGTGCTGTCGCTGATGACCGCCTCGCTCGTCTTTCTCAGCCTGCATTTGCTCATCGTCAGGCCAATGCGGCACATTACGGCGCACGTGGCGGCCTTTCGCGACAATCCCGAAGACGCTTCGAAAGACCTCGGTGAAACCACGCGCAGCGACGAGATCGGCGTCGCTCAGCGCGAGCTGGCCGAGATGCAGCGCGGCCTGCGCGGGGCGCTCCGCCAGCGCGCCCGCCTCGCCGCCCTGGGCGCGGCGGTCAGCAAGATCAGCCACGATCTGCGCAACATCCTGTCGGTCGCGGCGCTGGTCTCCGAGCGCATCGCCCACAGCGGCGATCCCGAGGTCAAGCGCCAAGCGCCGTCGCTGGTGGCGGCCATCGACCGGGCCGTGACGCTCTGCGTCGAGACCCTGCGCTTTGCCCGCGCCCGCGAACTGACCCTGAAGCGTGACCGGATCGACCTCGCCGCCCTGATAGGCGACGTCGGCAACGAACTGATGCTCCCGACCGAAGGTAATGTAGTCTGGCGCAACGAAGTGACCGACGACTTCACCCTCACCGCCGACCACGACCAGCTCTTCCGCGTCTTTCTAAACCTCGGCCACAACGCCATTGACGCCATGGAAGAGGGTGGCGTGGTGCGCATCGTCGCGTCACGGCGCGACGACCTCGTCGTGATCGAGATCATCGACGATGGGCCAGGCCTGCCGCCACGCGCCCGCAAGCACCTGTTCGAGCCCTTCGCCGGCTCGACACGATCCGGCGGCAGCGGCCTCGGCCTACCTATCGCCCGCGAAATCATGCACGCCCACGGCGGTGAAATCAGTATCGCCAAAAGCGACGAGAACGGCACGGTGGTTCGGCTCGAGCTGCCCGTAAACCACCCTACTCGACGATGAAACCACCGGTCTCGGCGCGAAAATCGATGACCAGGTTCTGGCCCGGCGCCAGGTCGACATCGGCCGTGTGCTGATAGTCGAAGCCCTCGGCGCGGTTGCTGTCGCGTAGGCGGGCGACCAGTTGGTGGTGACCGGGGGTTACGGGAAAACGTTCATAGACTTTCGACGGCCCGTCGCCGGCGAGCCCGGTGGGCGGCAGCGAACCACTGTAAATCGTCGCCCCATAGAGCTCGAGTTCGACGATCACCGGCAGGCGCCCACGGGGGCAGTCGAGCGGCCGGCGCATGTTCTCCGGCAGCGCCGCGATCTCCTCGGCGGTGAGGCGGCGGCACTCGCTCACGTGGTCGGCGCTGTACCTTGATTCGACTTTTATGAGAGACGGCCATCGCCGGTCTCAAAGACCAGCCACAGCAAGGCGCTGAACGCCACCATGGCGCCGGCCTGGTGGGCCGCGGCCAGGGGCACGGCGACCACGGTCAGCAGGGTGGTGATGCCCAGGGTGACCTGCAGGGCGACCACTGTGATCATGGCATTGGCGGCGAATCGGGCGCGCCTTTCGAGGCCGCCGCGCCGCGCCGCGAACCACAGCACCACCGCCGCCAGCGCCGTGGCGATGGCCAGAACCCGGTGATTGAACTGCACCATGGTTGCGTTCTCGAAGATGTTGATGGTCGCCGGTTCCATTTCGAACAGGCCCTCCGGCACCAGCCGCCCGTCCATCAGGGGGAAGGTGTTGTAGATGAAGCCGGCGTCGATTCCGGCCACCAGACCACCGGTCAGCACGGTCACGGCGGCCATTACCGTAACCCCAATGGCAAGCCCTTGAGGGCCGCGCCGGCGCTCCGAGTCGCCGCTAAACAGCAGTCCCAGGGCGACCCATAACATGTAGCCGTAAACCACGAAGGCGAGAGCCAGATGGGCGGTGAGGCGGTATTGGCTGACGTCGGGGCGATCGACCATGCCGCTCATTACCATGTACCAGCCCATCAGTCCCTGGAGGCCGCCGAGGACGAACATGATGACGAGCTTGGGCGCCAGCCGCCGGTCGATAGCGCCGCGCCACAAGAACCACAGGAACGGCACCGCGAACACCAGACCAATGGTGCGGCCCCACAGGCGATGGATGAATTCGAACCAGAAGATCGACTTGAAGTCTTCCACATCCATATGGCTGTTGAGCTTCTGAAATTCGGGATACTGCTGGTATTTTTCGAACGTTGCCAGCCACTCGGCTTGGTTCAGGGGCGGCAGGATGCCGCTTACCGGCTTCCACTCGACCATGGACAGCCCCGAATGGGTAAGCCGGGTGACACCGCCGAGGACCACCATGACAAAGACCATGGCACAGCAGGTCAGCAGCCAGAAGGCGATCCGGCGGCTCTGGTCTCTGGTGGAGGTGTCGGCGCTCATGTGGTTCCCATCAATTTATCGACCCTTGCTACTAGTCGTCTAATGATTCGACCTTGACCTGGATCAACACACTCAGCCGTAAACCGATTAACCTCGGACCGAGAGAAGCACACGGACGACACCAGAGCCGCGATTCACACCAGGAACGTACCATGCCGCTGTCCGATGCCGAGGACTTCAAGGTCATTCAGCAGCTACCACTGTTTTCTGGATTACCGGGCGAGACTATCCGTCAGCTGCTGGGCGTTGGACGGGTGCGCCAATATAACCAGGGCGAAATTCTGTTTCTCCAGGAAGAGCCGACCGAGAGCTTCTTCGTGGTCCTTGGCGGCTGGGTCAAACTGTCGCGCGAGACCACCGAGGGCGACGAGTACGTCATCGGCATGTTCAGCCGAGGCGAATCCTTCGCCGAGGCGGCGGATTTTGATTCCGGCCGTTTCCCGGTCACCGCCGAGGCGGTCGAGCCGGCGCGGGTCTTGGTGGTGCCAGCCAAGCCCTTCGTGGAGGCAATCAGCAGCGATCCCAAACTGGCCATGTCCATGCTGGCCTCCATGTCGCACCATCTGCGTCATCTGGTGACCCAGGTCGAGCAACTCCAGGCCAAGTCGGCGTCGCAACGGGTCGGCGCGTTTCTGCTGCGCCTCAATGCCGGCGGCGACGAAGCTATCACCGTACATTTACCCTATGACAAGTCGCTGATCGCCGCCCGCCTCGGCATGAAACCGGAAACCTTTTCCCGCGCCTTGGCCAAGCTGCGGCGCCTTGGCATTCACAGCGAAGGCACCAACGTCTCGGTGCCCGAGCCCCGGGTCCTGCGCCGCTACTGCGAGAGTGAACGTCGGCCCTAGAGCGTTTTCCTATCTAACCGGGATGGATCCGGCGGCGCGGGCCCACAAGAATCGGCGCATAAACCACGACAAAGGCGGTGTAGGCCGTGGTCCAGGCCACGGCGGCGATGACAAGCGCCGGCACTGTAAATTCCGGCACGGCGGCGGCAAACCGGCACAGAACCGCCACGGACACCAGACAGTAGGCAACAACCGTCAGCGGCGCCGCGACAATCACCCGGCCGGTATGGCCGAGGGCGGCCCGGGTCATGACCGCCAAAGTCATGGTGCCGACCATGCCGATGGTCAGACCGTGGAGCGAGGCGGTGCCGTCGACCAGGTCGAAGCCGCCGAGACCCTTGAGCGCCAATCCGGTAACCAGCCAGCCGTAGCCGAGATGCAGCACCCAGACGATGGGGCTGTCCAGGGTGTGGCGCGTGCCCCAGCCGGCCATACGCCAGCCGTTGGCCATGGCGGCGGCCAGTCCGAGACCGGCGGCGACCGGCGCCAGCATGGTCCATTGGCTGGCCGCCACGTCGGCAAGGCCGACCGCCGCCACCGACCCGATTGCCAGCCCCTGGGCCAGGGCCGGGGTGTGAACCACATCGCGCAGGCCCTTAGCGCCCAGGGCATTGGTGGTGAAGGACGGCACGATCCGCCCGCCCAGCACACAGATCAGCAAGACCAGCAGATCAACCGCCAAGGTCACTGCCACATCGCTGGCAATGTCAAAATGAAGCATGCTATTGGCCACGAAGAACAGGCCGAGGATGACCAAAAAGATTCGGTTTCGCTTGGCCCGCGCGTCCAGCAGCCCGGGAACGCCGATGGCGAACAGCGCCGGGATGAAAGCGAGATCGACCGCGGCGACAACCATGGGCGGCAACCAGGCGCTCAACCCCATGGCCAAGCGACCGGCGACCCAGATGGCGGCGAGCAACGCCAGCGGCGCGCCGGTCACGGGCGCCGCCTTTTGCCAGCCCGGCACCGCGGTCAGCAGAAACCCGGCAATCACCGCCAGGGCATAACCGAAGACCATCTCGTGGACGTGCCACAAGCCGGCGGGCCAGGTCGTGAATTCGCCGCCGTAGCCCAGGTAGCCGATCAGCGACAGGGGAATGGCCAGGGCGCCATAGAGACCGGCAAGCAGAAAGAAGGGCCGGAAGCCGAAGCTGAACAACGCCATTATTGTTTTACGCCCGCCATTATTGCGTTATGCCCGAAAATGAGCGACATCGCCACCGGCCAACACCAGACGGGCCGCTGTGCCGCCAAAAGCCCGTAGCAGATAGGGCGCGTCCCCAACCGGGGCAATCGCCAGGGCCGTCGCCAGGGCGTCGGCGATGGTCGCCCGTTTCGCCATGGCGGTGGCCGCCAGAACGCCGTCGGCGGAGCCACCGATAGCGGGGTCGAACAAGTGGTGGAACCGGCTGCCGGCATCGAACCGAGTACCGTAGCCGCCGGATGTCGCCAGGGCGCCGTCGGCCAACGGCACCACCGCGCCCATGCGGGTCGTATCGGTGGGATCTTTGAGGCCAATACGCCACGGTCCGTCCGGACCATTGCCCAGAGCCCGCGTTTCACCGAGATCGACCAACACGCTCTCAAACCCCTCGTTGCGTGGCAGGTCCGAGATCCGATCCGTTATGGCGCCCTGGGCAATGCCGTTGAGGGTAACCGCCATGCCGGACATGGCCGGACTCATCGCCGAACAGGCTTGGGCGACCATGGGCGACAGTGCCGTGGCGTGAGCTAGTCCTCTAAGAACTCAAACCGAAAGCCATCACCCTCGGACCGCACATGGCCGGCGGTGGCGCCGGGAAAGTGGGCCGGGACTACCGTGATATCCGTACCGGCGACCTCGCCCAGAATCCGCCGTCGGCTGGCGGCGGCAGCCGCTGGGTCATGGCAGAAGACCGTGCACCAGTCGGGTTCGCCGCATTGCACCGCGTGGTGCATCATGTCGCCGGTGAAGATCGCCCGTTGCCCCTGGGATTCGATGTTGACGCAGACATGGCCGGGTGAGTGGCCGGCCGAGGGGCTGAGCCAGACATTATCGTCGAGAGCATAATCGTCATCGACCAGCCGGGCCTGACCGGCCTCGACCACGGGCCGGCAGGACTGTTGCCATACCGCCCCCGGCGGCTCGTCGCCGGCCGCTGTCGCGGTTTTCCAGAAGTAGTACTCCCGGCGGCTGAACAGGTAGGTGGCGTTAGAGAAGGTTGGCACCCAGCGGCCGTCGACCAGTCGGGTATTCCAGCCGCAGTGGTCGAAATGCAGGTGGGTGCAGAAGACGTAGTCGATGTCGCCAAACCCCAGACCCTCAGCGGCCAGACCGTCGAGCCAGGGTTGCTTGGGAAAGTCGTAGCGCGGCCCCATGGAGGCCTTGTCCTCGCCAGTGCAGGTATCGACCAGGATGACATGGTGGCGGGTCCGCAGGATGAAGGTCTGGTAAGTGACGATGATCATATCCTGGGCCGCGTCGTAGACCACGGGCCCGAGTTCGAGCAGCCGGGCCCGCATGGCGTCCGGGTCGATGTCACGAAAGAAATCACCGGGATGGCGCCATGGCCCCTGGCGCTCAACGATGCTGGTGACCTGGATGTCACCGATGGTGATGGGCTTCATAGGGCGTCTCTATCCGTCCTGCTTAAGATAACCGTCGGCGAAACATACCGTGGCCAGCCCGGAAAAGCGCCGCTGGCGGTCAAGTTCCGCCTCCAGGCCCCGTTGCCGCGCGGACGTTAGGCGGCAGCCCGGCTCCATCCACAAGGCCGCCACCGCCAGACTGTCGCCGGGGCGGTCGACCTTCATGTCGATACGGTCGACCAGGCGCTCGCCTTCAAGCAGAGCGAAGACGTAGGAGCCGTATTTGCGCTTGGCCTTGGGTACGAAAATCTCGATGCGGTAGCCGAAGTTGAACAACCGCAGCAGGCGCTTGCGGTCGCGCAACAGGGGATCGAACGGGTTGATGATGCGCATGCGACGCGGCGCCGGACCCATGGCGTCGAGGCAGTCGGTGATATCGGGGCGGGCGAACAAACGGCGGGGCGGCGAGCCGTCGGCGGCCTCGACCATGACCGGAACCACGGCGTTGTTCCGGCACCAGGCTTTGGCCTCGGCGCCGGTTACCGCCGCCCAGAAGCCGGCGATTTCGCCCGGCGTGGCGAAGCCCAGGCGGTCCAGCGCCGTACCACAGGCCCAATCCACATAGTCGTCCGGATCCACCTCGACCGCCCGGACAGCAGGGGGGATCACTCGTTCGGCGAGGTCGTAGACCTTCTGGAAACCATCACGCCGGGCAATGGCCAGATCGCCGATATGCCAGAGATATTCGAGGGCGACTTTGCCGTCGTGCCATTCCCACCAGCCGCGCGCCGCGCCGGGCGGACGCTCGCCGGCAAGATCGCGAGACCGGGCCGTCCCGTTGGCCCTGACATGGTCGAGCACGCGGCCAATTTCAGCCTCGAAACCGCTGCCGTGCCAGCGCCGGTAACCTTGGGTGTTGGCCTCGCGGAAACGCTCGAAGCGATGCTTCCAATAGGGATAGAAGGCGGTCGGGATGACCGAGGCCTCGTGGGTCCAGTGCTCGAACAAGTCGGCCCGGTCTTCGATCAGGCGACGAAGCTGGACCGGCCGGTAGGTCTGGTTGCGCGCCGACAGGATCATGTGGTGGGCGCGCTCGACCACCTGGACGCTGTCAATCTGAACAAAACCCAGATCCTCGATCAACGCCAGCAGGCCATCGACGTTAAGCCGTTGACGCGGCGGCCTTGCCAGACCGCTCAGATCCAACGTCAGACGCCGCGCCCGGGCGGCCGAAATTACCAAAGGTGATGATGACACGCGCTTGACCGCCTCTCAATGTACACCCTTTGTACTATATAACCGAGCCGACGGAAAACAGTTGTTTCGCCGCGCCGCGGAAACGATTATCGCATAGTTGTCCGAACCGCTCGCCAAAGCCGGAAGATCATGAAATTTGTCACCTACAACATCCAGTATTCCAAGGGAAAAGACGGCCGTTACGAGCTGGAGCGTATCGCCGACGCGGTACGGGGCGCCGATGTCATCGCCCTTCAGGAGGTGGTCCGCCACTGGCCCAATTCTGATATCTCCGACCACCCGACGCGACTTGGCGAACTGTTGAGTGATTTCTACTGGGTCTACGGCCCGCCCACGGACATCGATTGCAGTGCGCCCGGCCCGGACGGTGCGATCATCAACCGGCGGCGTCAGTTCGGCAACATGCTGTTGGCGCGCTGGCCCATCATCACCTCGCGCCTACTGCTGCTGCCGCGTTTTCGCTCCTACGACCAACACAACAGCCAGCTCGGCGCCCTCGAAGGGATCTTCGACCTGCCCGGCGGCCCGCTGCGGGTCTACAGCGTCCATCTCAACCATCTCAATGGCGCCGAGCGCATCGCCCAGATCGAGTATCTCCGCGGAAAGCTGGTCGCCGTACCCCGAGAAGGCGCCACCTGGTCCGGCCCCCTGTTCGGCTCCGGCGAGGCGCCGCCGACCCTGTCGGAGGACTTCGTGATCATGGGTGACTGCAACCTGCCACCGGGCTCGCCCGAGTACCGTTGCGCCGTCGGCGAGGCCGATTACTTTTACGGCGCGGTACAGCTCGGCCACCACTGGGCCGACAGCTGGGTGCTGGCCGGCCACGAAGAGGCCGACGGCATCACCTGGTACGACGAGGCCGACGACTTCAAGTCCGGCCATCGCCTTAACTACGGCTTCGTCAGCCCCGGCCTGGCGACCAAAGTCACCGCTGCCCACATCGACAACGAAGCCCCCGGCTCCGACCACCAGCCCTACTGGTTCGAGCTTGATGTTTGAGCAAAGGAACACCCCATGACGCTTTCCATCGCCGATAAGTGGTTCGAGATCGAGCGCATTGATGACGACATCACGTTGATTACCGAGCCTTATGTGACGCCGTTGATCCGCTGCAATATCTGGCATCTGCGTGCGGCCGAGCGGGATATGGTAGTGGATTCCGGGCTCGGTATCGCCAGTCTGCGCCAGGCCGCTGCCGAACTGTTCGAGAAGCCGGTTATCGCCGTGGCCAGCCATACCCACTATGACCACACCGGCGGCTTTCACGAGTTTGAGGAACGCCTGGTCCATCCGGAAGAGGCGGACGAACTGGCCAATCCGGAGGGTTTCGCGGCTCTGGTCGCCGAGCAGCTTGACGACGGCCTAGTCGAGGCCGTCGAGGGCGCCGGCATCCCAATTCCGGCGTGCATGATCGACGCCCTGCCCGGCCCGGGCTATGACCCGGCCGCCTACAAGGTGCAGCCGGCCCCGGCCACCCGCCTGGTCGAGGAGGGCGACGTGGTCGATACCGGCAGCCGGCGCTTCGAGGTGCTCCACCTGCCGGGCCACTCGCCGGGCAGCATCGGCCTGTGGGAAGCCGAGACCGGGGTGCTGTTCTCGGGCGACGCTATCTACGACGGGCCCCTGCTCGACAATATCCTCGGTGCCGATGTCGAACACTACATCAAGACCATGGAGCGTCTGAGCGAACTGCCGGTTACTGTGGTCCACGCCGGCCACGATGCGAGCTTCGGCCGCGAGCGCCTCCATGAACTGGCCAACGACTACCTGCGCTCCAAGGAATAGATCTGGTGACCCATATGGCCGCGCCACCACGCCAGACCCTGAGCGAGTTTTTCGATAGCCCGAAGGCTATGGCGGCGCGCTACAACCTCAGTGCCACCGTCGCGGAGCCGGTCAGCCAGGCAGAACTTCTCGCCCTTGAACCCGACGCCGCCGAACAACTGACACGGCTGAGCCTGGACTATCCGGACCGCTACGCGCCGCTCGCCCTGCGCCAATGGGTAGCGGACAAATACCACGGGATCGACGCCGACGGCGTGCTGATTACCAGTGGCGTGGACGAGGCTTTAGGTCTGATTATGGTCAGCCTGGTGGACGCCGGCGACCGGGTAGTGGTGCTGACGCCCTGCTACCCGCCGCACCTAGAACTGCCCCGATGGCGCGGCAATCATGCCGTGGCAGGCACGGGAAGAAAACCACTGGGTTCCGGATCTTGACGAGTTGCGCGAGCTGACCCGCGCACCGACCAAGCTGGTCATCACCACGTTCCCCCAGAATCCCACCGGCTTCATGCCGGACGGCGCCTATCTCGACGAATTCGTGGAAATCCTTCGCCACAGCGGCGCGCGGCTGCTGTCGGACGAAATCTTCGCGGGTCTGCCCGGCGGCGGTCCAGGGGCGCCCGACCTGGCGTGCCGCTGTGAACAGGCTATCTCCCTGCATGGGCTGGCGAAGACCGTCGGCTTGCCGGGGCTGCGAGTAGGCTGGCTGGCGACCCGTAATCAGGCCGCCCTGGCCGCCCTCAAAACCATGAAAAACCTGTTCAACTGCTACCTGCCCCGGCCGATCGAACATCTGGCGGCGGTCGCCCTAGGCCACGAGCAGGCCCCGCTGGATCGCAACAGCGCCATTCTGGCGAGCAGCCTTGCCGCCGCCCACGAGTTCTTTCAACGCCACGACAATCTGTGTGCCTGGCGCTCGCCCGGTGCCGGGATAACGACATTTTCGCGTTGGCTGGGTCCCGGCGGCACCAAGGCCTTGAGCGACCGATTGCTCGATGACGCGTCCCTCGTGCTGGCACCAAGCCCGTGCTTCGACGCCGACGACAATCACGTGCGCCTCGGCCTGTGCCGGCGAGCTTTCCCCGAGGCCCTGGCCCGCCTGGATGAAGTTCTGGCGGCAGCGTTCTAAGCGGAACCAAACCAGGCAAATACCCCCGGCTTCGTTAGGGCAAAATTAACGAAATGTTAATCAGTCGTTAACGATACTTTGACCATGAGAATATGCACCACGCTGGTATGTTCGCCAGGCCCGATTGCGCCTTCATATATACGCGGCACAGGCGATTAGCGATTAGCACAGACCGCACAACGGCGCACGGGCCGGGACAAGTGTTGTTCGCGCTCGCCATCATGATTATTGGCCTCACGGCGACCCCTACTCTATTGGCGCAAGGCGAGACGGAAACGGCGGATGCGGTGGTGCCGCGCAACATCTCCGCCGCCATCCCGAGATCATGGCGGCCGCAATACAGCCAGGATGAAGACGGCAACCCCACCGGCTTCGCCATCGACGTCATGGAGGAAATCGCCGCCCGGGCGGGGGTAACGGTGACCTATCGAACCTACGACAATTTCGCCGAGGTCAGTGACGCCATGAACAGGGGCGAGGTGGACCTCGCACCCAACAGCGGCATCACGCCGAACCGGACTGCCAGTTATCTCTTTACCGCGCCCATCGAAACCTTCGAGGTGTCGATTTTCGTTCGCAATGAAACCGTCGGCATCGAGACGTTGAACGATCTTATCGACCGGCGCGTTGGTGTAGTGAGGCGAAATGTCAGCGAAAAGCTCCTCAAGGGCCGCGACGATATTCACGCCGTGGTCCATCCGGATCTCCGCACCGCGATCTTCGATTTGCTCTCAGGCCGACAGGACGCCCTCATCTTCCCCAAACCGGTTCTACTTGCGCTGCTGCGAAAGATCGGCATCGAGGAAGGCATCAAAGCGGTTGGCGCGCCGCTGAAGGAAATCAAACGTGCCATCCGCATCCAAATGGATGAATCCGAACTCCATGCCGCACTCAATCAGGCCGTTAACGAATTTATCGGCTCGGAAGCCTACGAACGCATCTACGTGAAGTGGTACGGCAAGGCGAAACCGTTTTGGACGGTTTCCCGGGTTGCATGGGCCATTGGCGCGTTCACGGTCATGGTGTTCACTATCGTGGCGTGGTGGCGCCACCAGACGGTTCTGAGGCTAAATCGGGACTTGCGCCAAATCATCGCCGAACGTGAGCGGGCCGTAGATGCCAATCGTCGTGAAAAGGACCGGGCCGACCGGTATTTGGAAGTTTCCGAGGCGATGATCGTTTCCCTTGATGCCGAGGCCAATGTCCTCCGGATCAACCGCCGCGGCTGTGACATCCTTGGCTACCGCGAGGGCGAGATCGTCGGCCACAACTGGATCGAAACCATCATTCCCGAAGAGTTGAGAACGGAGGTAGCGGCGGTCCATGCGAAGGTGGTCGCCGGCGATCTTGAGCCAGTCGAGTATTTCGAGAGCGAGGTCGTCGCCAAGAGCGGCGAGCACCGGTCAATTGCTTGGCACAACACCTTGGCGCGCGACGACAACGGCGCCATCACCGGCAGCCTGAGTTCCGGCCAGGACATTACCGAACGCAAGCTCGCCGAGGAGGCGTTGCGCGACAGTGAGGCCCGCTTCAGACAGGTGGCCCATCTGACGACCGTGGGCACTGGTCTTTTGATGTGATCGCCGACCGGCTCGAATATATCTCAGAGGAGGTTGCCCAAATCCATGGCGTTACGACCGCCGAAACACTCTCGGCCACTACCAGCCTCGAAAAGGTCATTGCGCGAGCCCCTCCCGACGATCGAGAGCGGTACGTAACCGCGATCAGGGATTCGCGGGAGAACCGCACCGTCTATGACGTGACATATAGAATTGAGCGGCCCGACAGCGAGGTGCGCCATGTCCGCGAACTCGGCGAGTCCATGTTCGATGAGTCCGGCGCTCATGTCCGCACGATCGGGACGATCCAGGACATTACCGGGATCAAGCGGGCCGAAGAGGCGCTGCGAGAAAGCGAGGCCCGCTTCAAGCAGGCAGCCAATATGGCCACCCTCGTTCCCAATTTCGACGAAAACGGCGAGGTCTTGGGATTCGTCTGTCTGATTCTGGATGTATCCAGCCGCAAGCGTGCCGAAAATGACCTGATTGCGGCCAAGGAACAGGCGGACTTCGCCAGTCGCAGCAAATCCGAGTTCCTCGCCAACATGAGCCACGAGCTTCGCACGCCGCTTAACGCCATCATCGGCTTTTTCGACATGATGAAGAGCGAGATGCTCGGGCCCCTGGGTGACGCTAAATACGCCGGGTATGCCAAGGATATAAATCGTTCCGGCGTGCAGCATCTGGATCTCATCAACGATATCCTTGATCTGTCGAAAATCGAGGCTGGAAAGGCCGAATTACGGGAAGAGGAAGTGGATGTGTCGGCGGTCCTGCAGTCCTGCCTCACCTTGACCGAACAAGGGGCCAAGGCGGGAGATATCGAGGCTGTTTGCAACACCGCACCTGATCTGCCGACGCTCTTCTGTGACGAACGAAAGCTCAAGCAGATCGTCATCAATCTGCTTTCCAACGCGATAAAATTCACGCCGCGCGGCGGCCGCGTAATGGCCCGGCTTCGAATTGGATCGGATGACGACTTTGAAATTCAGGTCGCCAATACGGGCATCGGCATCGCCTGCAACGACATCCCCAAGGCGCCGTCACCGTTCAGTCAGATCGACAGCGACCTCAACCGCAAATACGAAGGCACCGGCCTTGGCCTGCCCCTGACTACGGCTCTAATCGAGTTGCATGGCGGGTCACTGACGCTGCACAGCACGGCCGGCACCGGCACCATGGTTACGGTACGGTTTCCCACCGAGCGGGTCATGTGGGAGACAGCCGCCGGCCAAGACGAGATCAGCGCGGCGGGGTAGACTTGGCCGGCTAGCCGATCAGTTTCTCCTGGCCCCGCTTGTAGAGGCCGTTGGCGATAATCAGGCGCTGTATCTCGCTGGAGCCCTCCCAGATGCGATCAACCCGGAGCTCGCGGAAGAAGCGCTCGGCCACGTTCTCGCGCATGTAGCCGCGGCCGCCGAAAATCTGCACCGCCCGGTCCGCAACCCGGTTGGCCATTTCCGAAGCATAGAGCTTGACCATGGAGCACTGGCCGTGGAGCACCTTGAGGTCCTCCTCGCGGTCATGGGCGGCCGCCGCCTCGTAGGTCATCAGCCGGGCCGCCCATAGCTCGGTCAGGCTGTCGGCCAACATGAACTGGATGGCCTGGAAATTAGCGATGGGCTCACCCTGGATGACGCGCTCCTGGGCGAAAGCGGTGGCCTCGTCGATCAGCCGGCTGGCGGCGCCGCAGCAACGCGCGGCGATCATCAACCGCTCATAGCGGAACCAGGCATAGGCGAAGTCCATGCCTTCGCCCTCGGCGCCGATGCGGTTCTTCTCGGGCACCCGGACATTGTCGAAGCGGTAGATCGGGTGGTGCGAGGCATAGGTGTGGCTGTAGGCCGGAGTGCGCACCAGCTCGATCCCCGGGGTGTCGGCATCGACAAAGAACAGGGCATGGGCGCCTTCATTCGAGGAATCCATGACCTTGGCCTGAACGATGAAGTAGTCGGCGTGGTTGCCACCGGTGACGTGCCACTTCTCGCCGTCGACCAGATAGTCGTCACCCTCGCGGCGCGCCGTGGCGGCGATGGCGTCCACGTCCGAGCCGGCGTCGGCCTCGGTTATGGCATAGCAGTCGTGGCGCGAGCCGTCGGCCAACGGCATGACGAAGCGCTCGATCTGGTCCTCGTTACAGGCCGCGAACATCCAGCTCTGGGGCACTGAATAGCACCAGGAAAGCGCATTGGTGACCCGGCCGAGCTGCTCGGAGATCACCACCTGCTCGAGCATGGAGAGGCCGAGACCGCCGCGTTCCTTGGGCACGTCCACTTCAGGTAAGCGCATGGCCAGGGCGCGTTCGGTATGGCGCTGGCGAACCTCGGGCGGCACCTCGCCGTTGTTCATTTCGGCCTCGACCTCCCACGGTATGAGATCCTCGTCGGCAAAGGCGCGGGCCTTGGCCTGCCACTGGCGGGCGCTTTCGGGTAACGGATAGGCCATGATTTCCCCCATGGAACTGGAACACAAACGCCATTACGGTCTACCATGCGCGCGACCATTGGGGGAACTTAGATTGGCCGAGAAAACCTACGACGCGATCATCATCGGCGCCGGCCACAACGGCCTGACGTCGGCGGCCTATCTCGCCCGCGCCGGCCTCGATGTAGTGGTGCTGGAACGCCAGCCTTATATCGGCGGCGCCGCGGTCAGCCGCGAGCTCTACGACGGCTGGACCTATTCCAACTGCTCCTATGTATGCAGTCTGATGCGCCCGGAAATCATGCGCGAGCTCGAGCTCTCGCGCCATGGCCTCCAGGTCATCCCCTACGAGGGCAACGTCACCATGCTGACCGATGGCGACAGTCTGGTTGCCCACAGCGACCACGACATGTTCCGCCGCGAAGTCGCCCGTCACTCGGCCCACGACGCCGAGGCCTATGACCGCTACAGCCGCGATGTCAGGCGCAAGTGCCGCTACATCCGGCCCATGCTGCTGAAGACGCCGCCGGACCCGACGTCGCTCAAGCCCCGCGATCTCATGGGTATGTACAACATGGGCCGTCATTTTGCCGATCTCGGCGAAGCCGAAATGTATGAAGTCATCCGCTTCTGGACCATGAGCGCCGCCGAGTACCTGGACGAATACTTCGAAACCGACCTGATGAAGGCCCATCTGGCCGGCTCGGGCATTATCGGCACGGCGCTGGGGCCTTGCTCGCCGGGCTCGGCCTATGTGCTGCTGCACCACTACATGGGCGAGGTCGACGGCCATATGGGCGCCTGGGGCTATGCCCGGGGTGGCATGGGCGCGGTCTCCGACGCCCTGGCCAGCGCCTTCCAGGAAGCCGGCGGCGAAGTCCGCGTCAGCGCTCCGGCCGATCAGGTCATCGTCCGTGACGGCCAGGTTGAAGGCGTCGCTCTGGTTGGTGGCGACGAAGTCAGGGCCAAGGTGGTACTATCCAATCTCGACGTCAAGAACACCTTCCTCAACGTCATGAACCCGGCCGATCTGCCCGCCGGCTTCCTCCATCGCGTCAAACACTTCAAGGCCCGAGGCTCGTCGGGCAAACTCAACATCGCCCTTGACGGCGTACCCCACTTCCCCAGTATTCCCGAGGGCTGCGGCGAAGTGGTCGGCGGCGACCTCGGTCTGCTCGGCACCATAGAGGAAGTCGAGCGCGCATATGACGACTGGAAGGAAGGCCGGTGGTCACGGCGGCCCTTCCTCGACATGATGATCCCCACCCTGATCGACCCTACCATGGCGCCGCCGGGCAAGCACTTCATGTCGGTGTTCGTACAGTACGCCCCGCCGCATCTCGCCAACGGCGTATGGGACAGCGAAAACCGCAAGGCCTTCGGCGACACGGTGATCGACCTGATCAGCGAATTCAGCCCCAATTTCAAGGATCTCATCCTCGACATGGAGGTCCGTTCGCCCCAGGACATCGAGAACGAAGTTGGTATTACCGAGGGCAACATATTCCACGGCGAGCTGACCATGGACCAGTTGCTGTTCAACCGGCCGGTGCCGGGCTACGCCCAGTATCGCGGCCCAGTGGACGGTATGTACATGTGCGGCTCGAGTAACCATCCCGGCGGCGGCGTCATGGGCGCACCGGGGCTCAACGCCGCGCGGGAAGTGCTCGGCGACCTGAAGATCGCGAGCTGACGCCATGGCACATGCTTCCCAATTCGATGCCATCGTCGTCGGCGCGGGCCACAACAGTCTAACCTGCGCCGCCTATCTGACCCGGGCGGGCCTCAGAGTTACCGTGCTTGAGGCCGCTTCCCAGGTTGGCGGTGCCGCGGTCAGCGCCGAGTTCCACCCTGGCTACACGGTGTCGTCCTGCGCCCACATTCTCCATCTGCTGCACCCCAAGGTGCTGGCGGACCTACAACTGGCCCGTCACGGCCTGCGCTTCTCGACCACCGATATGGCGACCGTCGCCCTCCATGAAGACGGCCGCCATATCACCCTGTCCAGCGACGAGGCAGCAACCAGCGCCTCCATCGCCGTCCATTCCGAGGCCGACGCCCGTGCCCACGGCGATTTCCGCCGCCGCATGCTGCGTTTTGCCGGCGCCTTGCAGCCGGCTCTGGCGGCCAAGCCACCGCGCCTCGCCGGCGACTGGCGCGACAAGGCGAGCCTCGCCAAACTGGCTTGGGCGGTACGCAAGTTGGGCCGCGAGGACATGCGGGAATTTCTGCGCATCATCGGCTCCAACGCCGCCGATGTGCAGACCGAGGCCTTCGAATCCGACCTGCTGCGCGGCGCCTATGCTCTGGATGCGGTGCTTGGCGCCAAACTCGGCCCGCGCTCGCCCAATAGCGTATTGACCTTGTTCTATCGCCTGGCCGGCGAACAATCGGGCAAACGCGGCCATCTGGCCCACCCAATGGGCGGCATGGGCGCGGTGACCCGGGCCCTGGCCGGCGCCGCCTCGCGCGCTGATATCCGCACAGATTCAGTGGTAACCCGAATTATCCTGGAGGACGACCGCGCCGTCGGTGTGGAACTGGCGTCCGGCGAGCAACTATTCGCCGGCTGCGTGGTATCCGGTGCAGACCCGTACGCCACGTTCCTCAACATGGTCGGGCCCGAGCATCTCGACACCGGCTTCGTGCGCCGCATCAAGAACATCCGCATGGGCGGCGTGGCGGCCAAGATCAACCTGGCCCTCGACGGTCTGCCGACGTTTAGCGGCCTGAATGCGTCCGAACTCGGCTCCCGGCTACTCATCGCACCCGGCGTCGACTATGTGGAGCGCGCCTTCAACCACTGCAAATACGGCGAATTCTCGGACGAACCGACCATGGAGATCACCATTCCCTCGGTCCATGACGGCAGCCTGACGCTCGAGGACAGCCATGTGCTGTCGGCGGTAGTGCAGTTCGCCCCCTACGATCTCAAGGCAGGCTGGGACAGCGCCCGCGACGCCTTCGCCGACCGCGCCATCGAGATTATGACCCGCTATGCCCCCGACCTACCCGACCGCATCGTGAGTCGCCAGATCATCACGCCGCTCGACCTGGAGCGCAACTTCCGCATGACCGGCGGCCACTGGCATCATGGCGAGCTAGCTCCGGACCAGATGTTCATGCTGCGCCCGGTGCCGGGCTATGCCCAGTACCAGACACCGGTGCCGGGGCTCTACCTGTGCGGCGCCGGCGCCCACCCGGGCGGCGGTGTCATGGGCGCGGCTGGTTACAACGCGGCAAAACAGATCATCGCCCGGGAGGGCCCGGCATGAGCCAGCAACCAAGGACCTTCACCCAGACCCTGCAGACGCCGTTCTATTCGCGCATCGCGCCCCTGATCAAAGGCCATGACTGGTCGCGCTGGGCGGGCTACGCCACGGTCAACACCTTCACCAACGTCGAGGAGGAGTATTTCGCCATGCGCAACGCGGCGACCCTGTTCGACGTCTCGCCCATGACCAAATACCGCATTGCCGGGCCGGACGCGGAAGGTTATCTCAATCGCCTGCTACCCCGTAACATGAGCAAGCTGGCGCCCGGCTTGGTGTCCTATACAGTGTGGTGCAACGATGCCGGCCACGTCATCGACGACGGCACCCTGTTTCGCTTTAGCGCTAACGAATTCCGCCTCAATGCCCAGGAGCGCCATCTGCCATGGCTCAAGGATTCGGCCATCGGCTTTGACGTGATCATTGAGGACGTCACCGACGCGATTGCCGGGCTGTCCCTTCAGGGACCCACGTCCTGCGCCATTCTCAAGGAGCTACAGCTAACCAGCGTAGCCGAACTCAAGCCGTTCGACATGGCCGACTTCGACCTTGGCGGCATCAAGCTGACCGTCACCCGTACCGGCTTCAGCGGCGACCTGGGCTTTGAGCTGTGGGTTGATGCCGGCGATGCGGAATTCCTCTGGGACCGCATCATGGCCGCCGGGGCCGAGCCCCACGGCCTCAAACCCAGCGGCTCGGCAGCGCTTGACATGGTGCGCATCGAGGCCGGCTTCATCGCCACCAACACCGACTTCGTAGCCGCCGACCAGGCGCTTCGCGATACCCGAGGCCGCTCGCCCTTCGAGCTCGGCCTGGGCTGGATGGTCAATTTCAACAAGGGCCATTTCAACGGCCGCCGGGCGCTCTTGCACGAGCACGAAGCCGTCTCGTCGCGCTATCGCCTGGTCGGTCTCGATGTCGCTGGTAACAAGCCGGCCCATCAGGCGCTGATCTACTACGGCGGCGGCGGCAGGGATGTCGGCGCGGTAACGTCGGCCCTTTGGTCGCCGACCTGTAAGCGAAACATCGCCCTGGCCATGCTGGAAACACCGTTCCATACCAAGACCGAGGGGCTGTGGGCCGACGTCTACGTCCAGAAGGAACTCAAGTGGGAGAAGGTCAGAGCCGCCTGTCGCATCGTCGAGCGCCCCTTCTTCAAGCCCGCGCGACGGACCGCGACCCCGCCCGACGACCATTAGGACTGCATTTATGGCCGGCCACCATCTCGACCCCCTACTGCGCCCCAAATCCATCGCCGTTGTCGGCGCTTCGGCACGCGAACATAGTGTCGGCCAGCAGATCATGCGCCAATTGCTCGATGGCGGCTTCGGCGGCGCCATCTACCCGATCAACCCGCGCTATGACGAAATCGAGGGCGTGGCCTGCTTTGCAGACCTCAATGACCTACCCGGCCCGGTCGATCTCGCCGTCCTGTCGGTGGGCAACCAGCGTCTCGAGGAACAGCTCGATGCGGCCATTGCCATGGAGACCCCGGCGGCGGTGATCTTTTCGAGCCTTTATCTCGAGGGTGACGTCCAGCCCCGCCTGGTCGAGCGTGCCCGCGCGAAGTCGCGCGAGGCCGGGCTCAAGCTATGTGGCGGCAACTGCATGGGGTTCTACAATTTCGCCGACCAGGTGCGGGTCTGCGGCTTCAAAACCCGCGACAACCATCGGTCCGGCAACATCGCGCTGATTTCCCACTCGGGCTCGGCCTTCGCAGTCATGGGCGACTGTGACGAACGCCTTGAGTACAGCCTCATGGTCTCGTCCGGCCAAGAACTGGCCGTCACCGCCGCCGACTACCTGGATTTTGCCATTGAAATGCCCGAGACCGAGGTGATCGGGTTGTTCATCGAGACTGTGCGTGATCCGGAAGGCTTCATCGACGGCCTTGAGAAAGCCAGCGCACGTGACATCCCCATTGTCGCCGTTAAGCTCGGGCGCACCGAGACCGCCGCCCGCATGGCGCAAAGCCACTCCGGCGCCATGGCCGGCAATGACGCCGCATACGAAGCGTTATTCGACCGCTATGGGGTGGTGCGGGTCAATGCCATCGACGAACTGGCGACCGCGCTGACCATGTTCGCCCAGCCCCACCGGGCCGGGCCGGGCGGCCTGGCAACGATCCACGATTCCGGTGGCGAGAGAGCCTTGCTCGTCGATCTTGCCGATGACGCCGGGGTGCCGTTCAGTGATCTGGCGCCGGAAACCCTGGCAACCATGAAACCCCTACTCGGTCCCGGCCTGCCGGCAGTCAACCCGCTGGACGCTTGGGACACCAGAGAGAACTACACCGAGACCGTCGTCGGCTGCCTCGGCGCCATGAT
>CAZYDR010000003.1:0-33702 GCA_964645285.1 uncultured Alphaproteobacteria bacterium | reverse complement strand
GGCGCCATGATCGGTGACCGCTCACCGGGCGGTGGCGTGTGGTCCGAGTACCGCAACTTCCTCAGCAGCGCCCAGGCAAATACCGGCAAGCCGGTGTTCCTGGTCTCCAACCACCAGGGCACCGGCACCGATCCCCTAGTGGTTGAGATGACCCGAGAGGGCATTCCCGTGCTCGACGGCATTAGCAGCTTCCTCGAAGGGGTGCGCTGCCTGTTCGAATACCACGACCACCGCGCCCGGCCAGCCATGACGCCGCCCATCGTAGCCGATGACGTTACCGCACACTGGCGCCAGCGCCTGAATGGTGGTGCTCTCGACACCGCTGCCGCCATGGCATTGCTAGATGACTTTTCCATACCCACCATCCCCACGATCATTGTCAGTGACCGTGAAGGCGCAGTGACCGCCGCCAACCATGTGGGCTATCCGGTGGCGCTCAAAACCGCCGAGCCGGCCATCGCTCACAAGACCGAGGTTGGCGGCGTTCATCTTGGCCTCAGCGACGGTGATACCGTAGGCGCCGCCTACAGCGACCTAGCAACGCGGCTGGGCAGTCAGGTGGCGTTAAGCCCCATGGCCGCAGCTGGGGTCGAAATGATCCTCGGTGTCATCACCGACGTCCAGTTCGGCCCTATCGTCATGATCGGCACCGGCGGCGTCCACGCGGAGACCATCGGCGACGCGGTCTTTGCCCTGCCGCCCTTCGATGCGGCTTGGGCCCGGCGCATGGTCGATCGCCTAGCGCTCAGGCCTCTGCTCGATGGTGTCCGGGGAGCGCCGCCGGCGGATATCGACGGGCTATGCCGGGCGGCGGCGCAACTGTCGGCACTGGCGGCAACGCTCGGCGACTGCTTCGGCGAAATCGACATCAATCCGCTGATCGTTGGTCCAGAGAGCTGCGTTGCGGTAGATGCGCTGGTCGTCACATGATAGGGCAATTTAAAGGCCAGACCGCTATCGTCACCGGGACCGCGGGCGGCATCGGGCGAGCCACTGCGCGACGTCTGGCAAGTGAAGGCGCTACCGTTCTGGCAGTCGATACTGAGGCCGATGAACTCGACCAGACGGCGATGCTGATCGCCGGCGGCGAGGGCCGCGCCGAGGCCTTGATAAGCGATGTGACTGACGGCGCGCAACATTCGCGAGGACCCGTGGTTCCAGAAGACCATGATCAAGACCACGCCCATGGGCGTCGGCACGCCCGACGACATCGCTAGGGTGGTGGCATTTCTCTGTTCCGACGACGCCCGCTTTATTTCCGGCGAAGTGGTCAATGTGGACGGCAGCTGGATGGCGACGCGCTACCTGACGCCCCTGTAAAGGGCAACAGGTTTTCTAGTCACGCGCTAGCTCTTGGCCGGCGGTTCCTTGACCGGTAGTGCTAGACTCAGGATGCTCCAGAAGGTAGCGACCTCATCGACCGTGGTCTCGGCCATCTTGTCGATCTTGGCCGAGGTCTTGGGCGCCTCGACGATCTTGAACTCCTCGGGCTCCATATCAACGCCGAAGGAATCGTAGAACTTCGTCACGGTCTATGTCATGGTCTCGGCGCGATAGGGCACCAGGGTAGCCGTCGGCATGGCCGGGATGTCCTTGAGCGCAAGCTGGAAGTGTTAACGCTTCCAATAGCCAAGAAACACCTCGTAGTAGCCGGTGGCGGCGATCTTCTGCTCGGGAATTTCCCAGCGCACCCAATCTTCCATAGCCCAGCGTTCGATGACGCTGCGCACGGTTAACTTACCGCTCTTGGGCAGGTCGCCACTATTGTCCAGGGTCGACTGGATGATCGACAGCGTCGGCAAGCGAACTCTGTCCAAAAAAATCCATTTTTCATGCCCAAATCGATATTCTTCCCTAATCACGAATCCCCTATAGGCCTTAACCATAGCGGGTTTCGCGAGGTTAATAGCGTGAGCGCTGGGTTGTGCCATAATGCCGTGCTGACAGCACCGCCATCAGCACCGATGACGGCAGTTGGTTAGTGTAATGACGGGTATAAGCGATGGACACGATTGAGGGCTTCTGGGCACAAGTTAACGCCGTATGGTCGACCGGAATTTTAGGTGTCGGACTCGGCGAGGTACTGTTGGCCGTGGTCGTGTTTTTCGTTTTTCTGTTCGCCCGGCGGCTGTTTTCGCGATTCATCATCCGCACCATCAAGACGATCACGAGGCGTACCGCGTCGGGTCTCGACGACGAAATTCTGGAGACTATCGAGGAACCTCTGCGGTTCGTTTTCGTGGTCATCGGCATCTACGCCGCCAGCCAGGTGGCGCCGGTTCCGGACGTGGTCAACCAGTTACTCGACAGGGTGGTGCGCTCGCTCATCGCCTTCACGATTTTTTGGACGCTTTATCGCTGCGTCGAGCCGCTGTCGTTCCTGCTCGACAAGCTGACTGGCCTGTTCGGTACCGACGGCCCGCGCGACAGCCTGCGCGAGTTTTTCGCCAAACTGGGCAAGTTCGTCATCGCCTGTCTTGGCGTTGTAGCAGTGCTGGAAGAGTGGGATTTCAACGTCGCGGCGGTGCTTGGCGGTCTCGGCCTGGTCGGCATGGCCGTGGCTTTCGGCGCCCAGAACCTCATATCCAATCTGTTCTCCGGCATCGCCATCTTCCTCGACCACATGTTTGAGAAGGGCGACTGGATCCGCACCCCGGATGTAGAAGGTACGGTCGAGGAGATCGGCTTTCGCACCACCAAGATACGGCGGTTCGACAAGGCCCTGGTAACCATTCCCAACGCCATGCTGGGCGGCGCCGCGGTGATTAATTTCTCGCGTATGACCAATCGCCGCATCTACTGGGTGATCGGCCTGCAATACTGCTCAACCGAAGGCCAGCTCAAGGCGGTGGTCTGCGCCATCAACGACTACGTACGGGGCAGCGACGATTTCGAAACCGACCCGGCCAAGGCCACCACCCTGATCAATGTGGACTCGTTCAACGATTCGTCCATCGATATCATGTTCTACTGCTTTACCAAGACCACGGACTGGGGCAAGTGGATGATAATCAAGGAAGAACTAGCCTATCGTGTTAAGGCGATCGTCGAGGGTAACGGTGCGGCGTTCGCTTTCCCGTCGAGTTCGCTCTATGTAGAGAAACTTCCTTTCGGTCGCCCCGAGCCCTATCCCGGCGCGGCGCCGGAGCCCGCCACCCCCACAGCCAACCAATAACACCCAACCAAGGCGAGATATCATGGACAAGGTCCCGAGCACCCGCAGCCGCACATTTACCCATTGGGGCCCCTACGACGTGGAGGTCGCCGACGACCGCATCGTCGCCATCCACCCGGATCCGGCCGATCCGGACCCGTCGGCCATCGGCCAGTCGCTGACCGACGCGGTCGACCACCGTTGCCGCGTCGACCAGCCCATGGTGCGCAAGGGTTGGCTCGAACGAGGGCCCGAAAATCATGGCGGCGGGCGCGGCGCCGAGCCCTTCGTGGCGGTGTCGTGGAATGAGGCCCTCGATCTGGTCGCCGGCGAAGTCGACCGGGTGCGCCGCGATTACGGCAATCAGGCGATTTACGCCGGCTCCTACGGCTGGGCCAGCGCCGGAAAATTCCATCAGGCCCAGGGCCAGATGAACCGCTTTCTCAACATGGCCGGCGGCTTCAGTTATTCGGTGGGAAGCTACAGCACCGCCACCGCTCAGGCCATTATGCCGCATGTGCTAGGCGTGCCGTTCCTGCCCCTGATGGCGACCCAATCGCCGTGGCCGGTGATCGCCAATAACACCGAACTGATGGTCATGTTCGGCGGCATCCCCTTGAAGAATTCCCAGGTCAACGTCGGCGGTATCGGCCGCCATGTGAGCCGCGACTGGCTGCGGCGCTGCCGCAATAACGGCGTTGAATTCGTCAATATCAGCCCCGTGCGCGGTGACGCCGCCGACTTCCTTGAGGCTCAGTGGCTGGCGCCCCGGCCCAACACCGACACGGCGCTGATGCTCGGCCTGGCCCATACTCTGGTGAGTGAAGGCCTCCATGATGAGACTTTTCTGGCCAGTCATTGCGTCGGCTTTGACCGCTTTCTGCCCTACCTCATGGGCCAAAGCGACGGCCTGCCCAAGGATGTCAACTGGGCGGCGGACATTGCCGCCATCCCGGCCGACGATATTCGTGGCCTGGCCCGGCGCATGGCCGGCCAGCGCACCCTGATTACCATGTCGTGGTCGCTGCAGCGTGGCGATCACGGCGAGCAGCCGTTCTGGATGGCCACGGTGCTGGCCGCCATGCTCGGCCAGATCGGCCTGGCCGGCGGCGGCGTCGGCTATGGTTATGCGTCCATGAGCGCCGTGGGCAACCCGGTCAAGACGCTTTTCGGCCTGGCCATGGCCAAGGGCGAAAACCCGGTCGAGAGCCATATCCCGGTGGCCCGCATCGCCGACATGCTGCTCAACCCCAGCGGCACGGTCGATTACAACGGCCGCCAACTGACCTTTCCCGACGTCCGCATGGTCTATTGGGTCGGCGGCAATCCGTTCCACCATCATCAGGATATCAATCGCTTGGTCGAGGCCTGGCAGCGCCCGGAAACCGTGGTGGTCCACGAGCCGTGGTGGACCGCTACGGCCCGTCATGCCGATATTGTTTTGCCGGCGACCACCGCCCTGGAACGCAACGACATCGGCAAGGCCGATCTCGATTCCCATATTTTCGCCATGCACAAGGCGGTGGAGCCACGCGGCCAAGCGCGGTCCGATTTTGAGATTTTCTCGGGACTCGCTGGCCGCCTGGGCTTCGCCGAGCAATTCACCGAGGGCCGTGACGAAGCCGCCTGGCTGTGCCATCTCTATGACGTGTTTCGCCAGCAGGTCGCCGAACACCGTATCGAGTTGCCCGAATTCGACGATTTCTGGCGCGACGGCCATATCGAACTGCCCCTTGACGACAGCGAGCGTGTCGGCCTCGGCGCCTTTCGCGGCGATCCGGAGGCGAACCCCCTGAAGACCCCGTCGGGGCGGATCGAGATTTTTTCGGAAACCATCGACGGCTTCGGCTATGACGACTGTCCCGGCCACCCCACTTGGCTCGAGCCGGCCGAGTGGCTCGGCGGCGCCGGCCAGGCGAGCCATCCTCTGCACATGATTTCGAACCAGCCGGTAGGGCGGCTCCACAGTCAACTCGATTGTGGCCTTACCAGTACGGCGGGCAAAGTGGTCGGGCGCGAGCCGGTGTTCATCAACAGAGGCGACGCGGCGGCGCGTGGCATCATCGATGGCGACGTGGTGCGTCTTTATAATGACCGCGGCACCTGTCTCGCCGGCGCCCGCCTAAGCGACGAGGTGCTGCGTGGGGTGATTGTTCTGCCCACCGGAGCCTGGTACGACCCGGCCCAACCGGCCGGCCTCGACCGCCACGGTAATCCCAATGTGCTGACGCTGGACAAGGGCACATCGCGCCTAGGCCAGGGCCCGAGCGCCCATACCGCGCTGGTCGAAATTGAAAAGTTCTGCGGCGTGGCGCCGGCGGTCGAAGCCTTCGAACCTCCGGTCGCGGTGGCCCGCTAGGATGGCGCCTATTATTAGGTCACAAGCATGCTCTGGGTTTGAAGTCGACCAATCTGGTCCATGATCTGCAGCCGCTTACTTTTGAGCGCGCAGAGTTTCGGGTTGTCGGGCGCCGCAAAGCTTTGTTCCTTGAGGATATCGCCTTCCAACAACTGACGCTTGCGCTGTAGCGCCGCCAAGCGCGCTTCGTCATACTCCATAGCCTGCCTCATGTTTTGCCTTGCCCCCCAGCAACAAAAAATAGGTCAGCGACCCCTCGCTGACCCCGACACCCGGTTGCGCTCAAAAGCATCACCGGACGTAACTGCCGATTGCGCCAATTTGGCGGCGCCCAATCTGGCAGCGCAGTCGGACACCCGTGCTCGAGCGTCTCTCCTACTATCCGTATTGCCCACCGATACATACATCGGGCAAGCACCACTTACCAATTATGTCGCCGTCGTGACGAATCCACTGACCCATACACGATTCGCTCGGTCAAGGTAAGAGAAAATCTTTGCAAGTAGCCGATTATTAACCATATTTATGGCTTGTTGGTTACATTTTCCCAATGACGACTTTACCAAACCCAGATACGGCGCTAGGAGAGATGCCCGTCCACCCTCTCGCAATTGCCCAGCAAACGCCATGAGTTCACCACCCGGCCACATGCCGCAATCCCGCTACGGCCTTGGCGTTACCATGGTGCTGACCGCCGGGTTTTGCCTCAGTCTCGGCGGCGTACTGCTGCGGTTGATGGATTCGGCGAGTGGCTGGCAGGTGATGTTTTACCGCTCGATTACTTTCGCGCTGACAGTCTTCGTGGTCGTCGCCTGGCGCTATCGCGGTCGCACGCCCGAGGCCTTTCGCGCCATCGGTTGGGCCGGCGTGACGGTCGGCGTGATCTCCAGCGCCAGTTCCATCGCCTATATCTTCGCCCTGCTCACCACCACCGTGGCCAACACCATGTTCATCGTCAGCGTAACGCCGCTGTGTACGGCGCTGTTGGCCTGGGTGGTGCTGGGCGAACAACCGCGCTTGGTGACCTGGCTGGCCATTGCTGCAGCGGTCGCCGGCATTGCTGTGATGTTCTCCCAGAGCGTCACCGAAGCGCGGTTGCTGGGCAGCCTATTTGCCTTCTCCGCGGCCCTGGGAATGGCTGCCATGATCGTCGTCATCCGCCGCGCCAAGGATGTCGATATGGTGCCGGCCCAGTGCCTCGGCGGCCTGATCGCAGCCACGGTAGCGGCGTCCATGGTCGATACCTTTGTGGTGCCGGCCGGCGATCTCGGGCGCATGGTGGTACTCGGCGTGGTGCAGATCGGCGCCGGCTTCATGCTGATTACCCTCGGCGCCCGCCATGTGCCCGCCGCCCAGGTTTCGCTGCTGGCGCTCAATGAAATGGTTCTGGCGCCAACCTGGGTGTGGCTAGCAGTCGACGAGGCGCCGGCCAAGATGACCCTGATCGGCGGCGCTTTGGTGATGACTGCGGTGGCTAGCCAAGCCGTGGCCGGGCTGCGTGACGAACGCGCCCAACGCCACGCCCGCCAGGCACAAATAAGGACGTCCTGATGGTGAAATTCGCGTAAGCACTTTTAGGGGTTGTGTATACTCCCGCTTTGGCGGCGCAGTCGCCGGCGCAAAAACGAATGGAAACCGAAAGGTGGGGCCATGCGATCGGTGGGACAGTTTCCCCGACGCGTCGAGGAAATCGAAAATCAGTGGATTACCCTGGCCGACGGGTGTCGGCTGGCGGCCCGCGTCTGGCGCCCGGCCGACGCCGAAGACAATCCGGTGCCGGCACTCCTTGAGTTTCTGCCCTACCGCAAACGCGACGGCACCACCGCCCGCGACGCCCTGACCCATCCCTACATCGCCGGCCACGGCTATGCCTGCCTGCGGGTCGATATGCGCGGCAACGGCGAGTCCGACGGCCTGATGGACGACGAGTACACCAAACAGGAACACGACGACGCGATCGAGCTCATCGCCTGGATCGCCGCGCAGCCTTGGTGCACCGGCAAGGTCGGCATGATCGGCATCTCCTGGGGCGGTTTTAATGCGCTTCAGGTCGCGGCCCGCCGGCCGCCGGCGCTCAAGGCCATCGTCACTATCTGCTCGACCGACGACCGCTACGCCGACGACATTCACTACATGGGCGGCGCCCTGCTCAACGAGAACCTGGGCTGGGCCTCGACCATGCTGTCCTACTCGTCACGGCCGCCGGACCCGGCCCTGGTCGGCGAGCGCTGGCGTAACATGTGGCTGGAGCGCCTCGACAATATGCCACTGCTGATCGAGACCTGGCTCGGTCACCAGCGGCGCGACGATTACTGGAAGCACGGTTCGGTGTGCGAGGACTACGGCGCCATCGAGGCGGCGGTATTCGCCGTCGGCGGCTGGGCCGATGCTTACTCCAACGCCGTGCCCCGACTGCTCGCTGGACTGACGGTGCCGGCCAAGGGCCTGGTCGGGCCGTGGCTCCATAAGTACCCGCACTTCGCCACGCCTCAGCCGGCCATCGGCTTTCTTCAGGAATGCCTGCGCTGGTGGGACCATTGGCTCAAGGGCCTGGATACTGGCGTCATGGACGATCCGTCCTATACCGCCTGGATGCAGGACAGCGTACCGCCCAGGGCAGTTTGTCAAGAGCGCCCCGGCCGCTGGATCGCCGAACCGGCCTGGCCGTCGCCCAACACCGAGACTCTACGCCTCGCCCTCAATGGCGATGGCCTAGCGCCACAAGCGGCGGCGGAAACGGTGCTCACCTTATGTTCACCTCAGGCCACGGGGGTCGCCGGCGGCGTGTTCTGCGCCATGTGGCTAGGGCCTGACATGCCCACGGATCAACGGCCCGACGATGCCGGCTCCCTGGTCTTCGATACCCCGCCCCTCGATGACCGCATGGAGATTTTCGGCGCCGTGGTGGCCGAACTCGACGTCGCCATTGACCGGCCCCAGGGGTTTCTCGCCGTGCGCCTGTGCGATGTAGTGCCGTCGGGGGCCTCGACCCGGGTGACGATGGGAATTCTCAATCTCAGCCACCGCGACAGCCATGAGCACCCCGAGGCCATGGAACCTGGTGAGCGCTACCGGGTACGTGTCCCGCTCAACGACATCGCCCACGCGTTCCCGGCCGGCCACCGCGTTCGCCTCGCCATCTCGACCGCCTATTGGCCACTGATCTGGCCATCGCCGGAAGCGGTAACCCTGACCCTTCGTTGTGGCATCAGCCGCCTTACGCTACCGATTCGCGAGCCCCGGACCGAAACCTTACGCCCCTTCGATGAAGCCGAGGGCGCGCCACCCCTGATTACCGAAGAGGTTCGCCCGGCAAGCAAAAGCCGCACCGTCGAATGGGACGTGGCCAGCGGCCGCCAGGTGGTGCGCGTCGTCAACGATTTTGGTGAGCAGCGCATCCGGGAACACGGTCTGGTGGGCGGTGAAATAGCCCGCGAAACCTTCACCATCGACCCTGATGACCCGCTAAGCGCACGCATGGAAACCCACTGGACCGAGACCTTTGGTCGCGGCGACTGGTATATGAGGGTTGAAACCCGCACAACCCTTACGGCGGACCAAAATACCTTCTTCATCCAGTCCGAGCTTGAAGCCTTCGAGGGCGATGAGCGGATCTACCACCGTAACTGGAACCGCGCGGTCCCGCGCGACATGGTATAGGGCGCCTGGCACCAAAGCGGCGCTTGACAGGCATACGTCTCTGCGACCAGAGTTAGCGTTAATACGTCTGGGGACGATAAAAGCCGGAAGAGGCGATACGGACGTGGCTAGGGAGACTTGTTCCGCCGTGAAAAAGACGGAGCGCCCCATAAGTTGACGTTGCCATCACGCTGAGCCGGCCTTGATTGCGCCCCTGACACAGAAATAATGTGTGATAGGAGGACATCATGGAAGAACTCGAATTTTATACCAAACGGTTTGAAGACGGTAAGATTTCGCGGCGCGAATTCATGGGCCGCGCGATGGCCCTGGGCGTCGCCATTGGCGTCGCCTCGACCATGGCCGACAAGGCCATGGCGGCATCGCCGAAAAAGGGCGGGCATCTGCGCATGGGCGTTGGCGCCGGCGCCTCCGACGATACGCTGGACCCGGCCACTTACGGCGAGAATTTCACCCAGAACATGGGTTTCGCCACGCGCAACTATCTGACCGAAATCGACCGCGAGGGCAATCTGGTTGGTGAGCTTGCCACCGAATGGTCGGCCTCCGACGACGCCGTCCAATGGACTTTCAAGCTGCGCAACGACGTCGAATTCCATAACGGCAAGACCATGGACGCCGATGACGTCATCGCCTCGTACGATCACCACCGCAACGACGAATCCGTGTCGGCCATGAAGGACATCGCCAAGACGATCGTCGACATGAAGGCCGTCGACAAAAACACCGTGCAATTCACCTTGCAGGCAGGCAACGCCGATTTCCCGTACATCGTCAGCGATTACCACATTGCAATCCTGCCGTCGAAGGACGGTGTGGCCCAGTGGCAGGATGGCGGTGGCACCGGCGCCTATATGGTCAAAAATTTCGAGCCCGGTGTTCGCCTCGACCTTGAACGCCACCCCAATTTCTTTAAGGGCGACGAACGCGGCCATTTCGACAGCGGCGAACTTCTCGTCATGCTCGACCAGGTGGCCCGCACCAACGCCCTGACCACCGACGAAATCGACGTCATGGACCGGGTCGAACTCAAGACCCTGCATCTGCTCGAGCGCAATGACGACCTGCGTATCGAAGAGACCACGGGCACCCAACACTTCACCCTGCCCATGCGCGCCGACACGGCGCCGTTCAATGACATCAACGTGCGCATGGCGATCAAGCTGAGCCTCGACCGCGAAGCCCTGCTGCGGACCCTGCTGCGGGGTCACGGCGCGTTGGGCAACGATCATCCGATCAGCACCGCCAACTTCTACCACAATGCCAATTTGCCACAGCGTGAGTACGATCCCGACATGGCCAAGTGGTATCTCAGGCAATCCGGGATGGAAAGCCTGGCGGTCGATATCTACCTTGCCGATACCGCCTTCGCCGGCGCTGTCGACGCCGGTGTGCTGTTCAAGGAGCACGCCAAGGCCTCCGGCATCGACATCACCGTCCATCAGGAGCCCAAGGACGGCTACTGGTCGGCGATCTGGATGCAAAAGGGCTGGTGTGCATCGTACTGGGGCGGCCGACCAACCGAGGACTGGATGTTCTCGGTGGCCTACGCGGCCGGTGCCAACTGGAACGAATCCTTCTTCGAGCATACCTATTTCAATCAACTGCTTGTGGCAGCCCGCGCCGAACTCGACTCGGAGAAGCGTCGCGAGATGTACGGGCGCATGCAGGGTATTGTTCGCGACGAGGGCAGCCAGATCGTTCCGGTGTTCTCCAACTACGTGTTCGCCATGAACAAGAGGGTGCAGCACGGCCCGTCGATGGCGGCGAACTGGGACATGGATGGTCTCAGGGGCTTTGAGCGCTGGTGGTTCGCTTAAGCCACTAACGCTTAACGATTGAAGAGGGAGGGGAGGCCCAGTGGGCAAACTTGCATCCATGATTGCCCGGCGGTTAGGACTAGGCCTCCTCACCCTCTTTATCGTTTCCGTGTTTATCTCGCTGGGCGTTGAAATGTTACCCGGCGATCTGGCCGAAGCGGTTTTGGGCCAGGCGGCGACGCCCGAAACCCTGGCCGCCATGCGCAGCCAGCTCGGCCTCAATCTTCCCCTGCACGAACGATACCTGAATTGGTTGTTCGGCATGTTGCAGGGCGATATGGGTAAATCCCTGGCCAATAAACGCGAGATCGCCGACCTCATTGGCGGACGCCTGGGCAATACCATTTTCCTGGCTTCGCTCGCGGCCATGGTCGCGGTGCCGCTGGCGGTGACGCTGGGCATTCTCGCGGCGCTCTATCGCCACAGCTTTTATGACCGTTGCGTCAACATCTCGACCCTGAGCGCGATTTCCACCCCTGAATTCTTCCTCGCCTACATCCTGGTGCTGTTCTTGTCGGTCAAACTTGGCTGGTTCCCGAGCATTTCCAACGTCAGCCCGGGCCTGAGTTTCTGGGATCAGGCCTTCCGCTGCTCGTTGCCGGCGCTGACCCTTATCCTTGTGGTCATTGCCCACATGATGCGTATGACCCGAGCGGCGATCATCAATCTGCTGGCCAGCCCCTATATCGAGATGGCCTCGCTCAAAGGCATGACCCGCTGGCACATTATCGTCAAGCACGCCCTGCCCAACGCGTTGGCGCCAATCATCAACGTGATCGTTCTCAACCTCGCCTATCTGGTAGTTGGTGTGGTCGTCGTCGAGGTGGTGTTCGTCTATCCCGGCCTCGGCCAGCTTTTGGTCGACTCGGTTTCCAAGCGCGACATTCCGGTTGTTCAGGCGGCCGCCATGATTTTCGCGGGCACCTACATTCTGCTTAATCTCACGGCCGATGTGTTATCTATCGCCACAAACCCGCGCCTGATGCACCCGCGATGACCGGAGAGGCGTAAACCATGGCTGCGACAACCGCCGACGCACCGACCGCCGCCCTGCTCTCGCCATGGGCCGGTCGTGCTTGTATGGCCGTGACCTACATTTTTTCCATCCTCATGTTCGCCAACAACCTCCAGGTCGATATGGCGTCGGCCCTGGCCGGCTTGATAGCAGTCCATATTCAGGTGGTGCTGATGCTGCGGGTCTGGTCCGGGCTTGACCGGACCTCCAAAGGTGAAGCCCTCCTCGTGGTGGCGACCCTGATTTATCCCGTGGTCGGCACGCTGTTTTGGAGCAAATTCAGCGCCTGGCCATGGTCGACGTATTTCGGCCTGGTCATTTTGCAAGGCTGCGCCATGGCGGGGGTGTACTATTGGCGAAGCCTGAGAAAGGCACCCTTGGCCACCTGGTTCGGGCTTATCGTCATTCTGTTTTACATCACCGTCGCGGCCGCGGCGCCGGTGATCGCTCCTTTCGGCGAGTCCGAAATTATCGGTTACGAATACGAGCCGTGGGGCGACGAGTACCTGCTGGGCACGGACAATCTCGGGCGCGACATGTTGACGCGGTTGGTCTACGGCGGCCGCAACACCATCGGCATCGCTTTTCTTGCCACTTGCCTAGCGTTTTTTCTCGGCACCTTTACCGGCTTCCTGGCAGCGATCCTCGGCGGCGTTGTAGATCAGGCGTTAGGCCGAATTTGCGACATCATGATGGCGATCCCCGGGCTGATCCTGATCCTCATGGTCCTGACCGTTACGGGCACTTCGATTCCAACGCTGATCATAATTATCGGGGTTCTCGATTCGACGCGACCCTTCCGTCTGTCCCGCGCGGTCTCCATGAACATCGTGGTCATGGATTACGTCGAGGCGGCGCGGCTGCGCGGTGAGGGCCTGTGGTGGATCATGCGGCGCGAAGTGCTGCCCAATTCCATGGCGCCCCTGGTCGCCGAGTTTGGCCTGCGCTTCTGCTTCGTCTTCCTGACCCTTAGCGCCCTCAGCTTCCTGGGCCTCGGCATTCAGCCGCCTCTGGCCGACTGGGGCAGCATGGTGCGCGAGAACGCCACTCTCATAACCTTTGGCGACATCACGCCCCTGTTGCCGGCGGCGTCAATCGCCCTTTTGACCGTGGGCATCAATTTCGTGGTCGATTGGTTCCTCCATATCACCAGCGGGATTCGCGATGAGCAATGATAGCGGAAATGGCGGCGCTAGCGGCGCCAAGGGCGATGTCCTGCTGGAAATGCGCGACCTCAAGATCGAAGGTCACGCCGACGATCAGTGGCTCGGCATTATTCACGGCATCGGCGTCACCCTGCGCCGCGGCGAAGTGCTAGGGCTGATCGGCGAATCCGGGGCCGGCAAATCGACCCTCGGCATTGCCGCCATGGGATTCGCCCGGCCCGGTTGCCGCTTTACCGGCGGCACCATCATGTTCGACGGTATCAACCTCCTGGAGGCCAGCGAAGAGGAACGGCGCAAGCTGCGCGGCGCGCGCATTGCTTATGTGGCGCAAAGCGCGGCCGCGGCCTTCAATCCGGCCCACAAACTCATCGACCAGTACACCGAGATGCCCGTACGCCACGGCGTTAAGCCCCGGGGTGAGGCGGAAACCGACGCGGTCGACATTTACAAGCGCCTGCAGCTTCCCGAAGCCGACACCATCGGTTTTCGCTATCCCCACCAGGTATCCGGCGGCCAGTTGCAGCGCGCCATGACCGCCATGGCCATGTCGTGCCGACCCGACCTGATCATCTTTGACGAGCCGACCACGGCCCTCGATGTGACCACCCAGATTGAGGTGCTGGCGGCGATCAAGAATATCGTCAAGGAATTCAACACCGCCGCCATCTACATCACCCACGATCTGGCCGTAGTGGCCCAAATGGCCGATCGCATCATGGTGCTGCAGTACGGCTATCTGGTCGAAGAGGGCTTCGCCAGCGAGATGATCGCCGCACCCAAGGAAGAATACACCCGCCAGCTTCTCGCGGTGCGTAGCTTCCGCAAGGAGGCGATTGTCGAAACCGAACATGAAGCACCGCTGCTCACGGTCAAGAACGTCACCGCCAGTTACGGCGGCGAGATCGCCGTGCTCAAGAATATTCATATGGATATCCACCGTGCCCGCACGGTAGCGGTGGTCGGTGAATCCGGCAGCGGAAAGTCGACCCTGGCGCGGGCCATTACCGGCTTGTTGCCGCCCCTTGAAGGGCGCGTGACATACGACGGCGAAGAGATGCCGGCCGCCCTCGCCGACCGCAGCCGTGATCAGCTACGCCGCCTGCAGATGATCTATCAGATGCCCGACACGGCGATAAATCCCAAGCAGCGTGTGCGCGAAATTATCGGCCGCCCGCTTGAGTTCTATATGGGCCTCAAGGGCGCCGAGAAGGAAGCCCGCCTGCGCGAGCTCATGGTAATGATCGAGATGGATCCGGACGAGTTCATCGACCGTTATCCCGGCGAGCTGTCGGGTGGCGAGAAACAGCGCATCTGCATTGCCCGCGCCCTTGCCGCTGAGCCTGAACTGATCATCTGCGACGAGGTCACCTCGGCACTGGATCAGTTGGTCGCCGAAGAAATTCTCAAGCTGCTGCAACGGCTGCAGGATGAATTGCGCGTCTCGTACATGTTCATTACCCATGACTTGGCAACCGTTCGCGCCATTGCCGACGAAGTCGTGGTCATGCTCCAGGGCGAAATTATCGAACAGGGCGAGAAGAACGATATTTTCACCCCGCCCCATCACGAGTACACCGACTTGCTGCTCTCGTCGATACCGGAGATGGACACTGAATGGCTCGACAATTTGCTGGCCGAACGCGAGCGGACGGGCAAGGTCCATACCTTTATCGACGGTTGAGCAACCGTTGCCGACGGGCCGGACCGGGTCGGCAAATTCCATGACTGTTGACGTGTTCCCGTTTGACAACGCTCTGGGAGCCGTGGTCGGCGGTGTCGATCTGTCGACCGATCTGGACGATTCCATTGTCCACGGCATCCGCGCCGCCTGGCGCGCTCATCTGGTGCTGCTGTTTTGCGGCCAAAACCTCCAGGCGTGCCACCTATCAGCCTTCGGCCGGCGCTTTGGCGACCTCGACACAGTGCCTGCCTGGGATGAAGCCCACCCGGACGGCGAGCCGGAATTATTGGTCATTTCCAATGTACAACAGGACGGCAAACCCATCGGCGTATTGGGCAGTGGCGAGGCTGAGTGGCATAGCGACATGTCCTATTTGGAACAGCCGCCCACCGCCAGCGTGCTTTATGGCGTCGAGGTTCCCGATACCGGCGGCGACACCGGGTTCCTCAACATGTATGCCGCTCTCGACGAACTGCCCGGCGATTTGCGCCAGGCCATCGAAGGCCGCCATCTGAACCACGCCTCGTCCTACGAAATCAGCGGCAATCTGCGGCCTGGGGCCACGCCCATAAGCGACGTCAGCGAAGCCCCCGGCGCCCACCACCCGATTATCCGCAATCACCCGGAGAGCGGCCGCGAGGCGCTATATCTCGGCCGCCACAGCAATGCCCATGTGGTTGGCATGACGGTCGCGGACAGCGACAGCCTGCTCGACGCCCTCTGGGCCCATGCCACACGAGACAGCTACGCCTGGATCCAGAAATGGCGCCCCGGCGATGTTTTGATGTGGGATAACCGCTGCACCATGCACCGGCGTAGCGCCTTCGACGCCACGGCCCGGCGGATCATGTACCGGGCACAAATCAAGGGTGGCAAGCCGCTCTAGCTTTCGCCCTCGATGACAGCGAGGAACGCGCGCTCGAGAGACGGCGAGCCGTCCCGCTCTTTGAGCGCCGCCGGAGCCCCGTCAAAGGCCAGCCGGCCATCATGAAGCACACCGATGCAATCACACATTTCGTCCAGGTCGGCGAGGATAGATCGCCAGCGGCGCAATCCACAGGAAGGGAACCGCCGTCACATCGGTGCTGATATGCAGGGTGACGCCGAGCAGCAGGCTTGACGGCACAAAGGCGAGCACCAGCCAACGCAGCCTCAGACGCTAGTCCGGATCGGCCACCAGAGGATCCCGGTCATTCCCGTCCACGGGCAATTGGGCAACCGATGGTGCGACGCGCCAGATGGTCATGGCGGACAAACCAATGAGCCCAGCAAGCATGGCGTAGCCGCCGCTCCACACCACCCCCTGGACGCCGAGGCCGAGGAACGGCTCGATGATGATCGGATAGCTGAGCAGCGCCGCCAGGCTGCCAAGATTGCTCGCGCCATAGAGGAAATAGGGATCGGCGGCGGTGCGGTGGCCACTCTGGGAGAACCATGATTGCAACAACGGCGCCGTGGCCCAAATGGCGGCGAACGGCAGCCCCACGGACAGCGCCAACAGGATAATCAGCCATAGAACCGGCGAAGCGTCCACAGGCGCCGTCCAGCCGGCTGCGACCTAGATCGGCAGCACGGCGAAGGCGGCCACGAGAAACCCGCCATGAACCAGAATCTGGATCCTGAACGGCAACAGACGGGCGATGATGTGGGCGTAGAGATAGCCGACCAGCAGGGTTGCCTGGAAGAACACCATAGCCGTATTCCACACTGCCGCCGAGCCACCGAACAGGGGCAATACCAGCTTGGCGAACAGGGGCTGCAGCGAGAACATTAGAAACGCGCTCAACACCAGCGTCGCGGCAAACAGCGGCAACATGGCACGCGACGGGCTCACGTCATTGCCGATTGTCCCACCCTCTCCGGTGACGCCCCTCGCCGTACTCGCCCGACCTCAGCCCTATTGAGCAAGTCTTGGCCAAACTCAAAAGACTCCTGCGAAAGGCCGAGGAAAGAACCGTCGAAGCCACATGGCGACGGATCAGTGAACGCCTTGACCACTTTAAACCAGACGAATGCGCCAATTACATCAGAAATTCTGCCTATGCTTCAGTCTAAAGCAGAAAGACCCTAGCCTTCGACATGGGGGTAGGCAGCGCGGAATTCCGTCGGGGAAACCCCGGTAGTGTCCTTGAACACCCGGTTGAACGACGCCAGGCTGTTGAACCCGACATCGAAGGCAATCTGGGTAATCTGCGGGTCGGTTTCGCGCAGCAGGGCCTTGGCTTCGTCCACCCGGTAGTCGTTGAGCAGCTTGCGAAAACCCTTGCTGAAGGCGCTGTTGATGACCCGCGACAGGATATTTTCGGAGACGTCGAGTTCACGGGCGAGGTCAGCGCGGCTGAACGACGGCTCCTGATAGAGCTTGTCCAGGGCCATAAGATCTCGGATCCGGGTAGCTAGGGCCTGCTCATCCGCCGTCAATTCGATGGAGCGGCGCAACAGACTGCCCGGCAGCAGGGTCACCGGCTTGGGGTCAATACGGAACACCAGGGTCGTTACCAGATAGACGAAGGTGAGGCCTAAAACGGTTCGTACGAAGGTCGCCTCGGCGGTCTCCAGCAGGCCGATCGCCCGTGGCATGTCGATGCCCAGGTTCATGACGTTGAAGGCAATGAAGGCGATCACCACCCTGTAGCGTTCGCGGGTATCGCGGCTTTTGGCGAGCTGCGACAACAAATCGCGCTTGGCCCACAGCAACAGGACGATGACCGCGCCGGGGATCACGCCGAACACCCGGAGCAAGGGCACGCTTTCGGGACATAACAGGGCCCCGCCGCAGCTCTGGCTGCTGACCGTTGCCGCCACCATGGCCACCGGACCGATCAGCGGCAGGACAAAAATTATGAGGTGACGGGGCTCGGGCATCTTACCGCTGGCGATCTGCAGGATCAGCAGATAGCTCAGTGTCGGAATCCACGCCTGGGCCAGCCAAGTCGCCGTGGCATCCCAGTGGAACTGTCGGGGATCGACCGCGGCCGGCAATCCAAAACCGAGACCAAGCGCCGCGAAGAAGGCCATCGTCGGCGCCGCCTGGCGAATGTCGCTGGCCTTAAGCACCACAATGGTCAGAATAAAGGCGCATTGCAGCATGCCGATGAGATCGAGCGACTGCGAAAGATTGAACGTTGTTTCTTGGAAATTCATCGCCCCCTCTCCTCAGCCAATCGAGTCGCTACACATGATACAAGATCGGTTAATTGCGGTCATTGTAACCGTGTGTCGATAAAATCGCGCATGAAGTCAATTTCACCGAGAGCCAAATTAGGATCGCTCTCGATAATGGCCTCCATCAAATCCCGAGCCGCTTCCTTATCGTCGACTTCGGCCGGCACGAAAGCCGGCATCTGACGGGTCCAGATGGGCATGCCCGGCGCCTCGAGCGCCGCCAAGCGATGGGCCAGACTGAGAGCAAGGTTGAGATCCTTCACCTTGTGCCGGGCAAGATAGACCGCATGGGCCAACCAGCGCCAGTTTCGCGCCGGATCGCGGGCGGCAATGCGGGCGAGATAGCCGATAACCACACGCACATGCTCGGGCTCGGGCGACTGGCTGAAATAATGACCAACCAGCACGGGCAGGAAATTGGACCGCGGGTCAAACTGATCGAGCAAGGCGAACCATTGGCCGAGGCGCTGGTAGTCGTAATTCTTGAGCGGCGTGACCCGGCCGCCTTCGTCGCCCATGTTCTGCAGCACAAAAGTAGTTGTGCGGTAGAGGAACTGGTGGTCGCCCAGCGCCAGGACGCTGGCTACTTCCGGCGCTGGCGCCGGCGGCACGCCCTCCCAGCCGGCGCAGAGTTCGCGAGTCTGGGACCAGAACAGCGCCTGGACACATAAGGCGGCCAGCACCGCTGCCAGGGCCTTGTACGAGAAATCAGCCATCAGAATTGCCAGCGTTCCATATCGAAGATCGCGGCGGCGACGATCAGTGGCGTGTAGAACAGGCCCTGCAAGGCGATCACGGCGAAACTGATCTCACCGCCGACGCCGTATATCAACCAACTGGTCTGGCCGAACAGATCGAGCCTCGGGATAACGATTGAAATCGCTTCCATGACCTGACCGGCGAAATGCAGCAGGGTGGCATCCTCTCTGGCCACCTTTGCGATGCCGGTCAGCAAGCCGATCATGCGGGCCAGCACATAGACCCCGATGCAGGCCAGCACATTGGCCACGGCGCTGGGCAGGGCGAGGGAAAAGAACATCGCTGTCAGCACCATAATAGTGCACTCCAGCCACAAGCTCAGGGACCAGCGCAGCAGGGCCACGGGCTCGGGCCGCGCCACCAGACCGACCACCACCGTGGCGATAATCACCGCGACCAGGGCCAGGACGACAGAGCTGATGACATGGGCGAGGACGAAATTGACCCGCGAGATGGGCCGAGACAGCATCATTTCCACCTCGCGGCTCTCGAACGAACGGCGCAGGTGAAAGCACACGAACAGGACCAGTCCCATGACCAGGATAAGCCGGGTGGCGGTGGCCACGTAGACCACCAACAGCTCGTGCTTCTCAACCACGGCGGTGCCGCCGATGAAAACGCCAATGGCGACGGCCAGGGTGGTCAGTACGAGAAAAGCTAGGAACAGCCGATCACGCAACGCCGTCGCCATGATGTAGGCGACCAGCGTTCGGGTACCGCGCAATTGAATCATTAGCGACCTATCAGAAGGTCAAGGGCCGGCGGTCCTCGCCGAAGAGCTTGTAGAGATCAATATCATAGGGATCGACGAAATTGTCGTTCCTTACGATGGTCGCGCGCAGGAAGATTACCAATTCCGACCTCTCGGCATTGCGGCTCTTCGACTTGAAGGCCTGGCCAATCCAGGGAAGCTCGGAAAGGCCTGGAATGCCCGTTTCATCAACCGTCGAGCGATCCTGCATGGAACCGCCAACGACGATGACACCACCGGAGGGAACGGTGATTACCGAGTCGATCTCCTGGACGCCGATTACTGGTACCTGGGAGGTGACCCCGGCAATATTTTCAAGATAGACGGCAGGATCGTTCTCCTGGCGGACGATGCGAGTGATGGTCGGTCTGAGTGTCAGGGTAATCTCGTCAGTTTCCAAATTGATCGACGGCTGCACGGTCATTACCAATCCGATAGTGACGGTCTGCAGTTCGCTGGTGACAGCGCAGTCGGTAACCTTCTGGTTGTTGACCACCTGCGTATTCTGCTCAACGGCGATATTGCAGAAAACATCGTTCTCGGCCACTCTGAGCACGGCTGTCTGATTCTGCATGACCGTGAGGCGCGGGCTTGACAGGGCGCGCACGGTACCGAATGCCTCAACCGTATTGGCCACGACATTGAAGTTGGGCGCGCCCCCAGCCAAGGTCAGGACATTGGCCGTCGCGGTCACAGGATTGGCCGCGGCGTTGATCAACTGACTGAAGGCCGGCGTCTGGACTGTTGTCGTGGTCGCGGTGTTGAACGGCGCAGAAGCGTTGGCCCGACCGACGAATCAACCGCCGACAGGACCGGAGTCAGGACGGCGCCGATAGCCGTCATTACGGCAACTAGTTCCGGCATGGAAAAGCCGCGTTGTACCCGATCAGCGCTCGGGCTGGTCGCCGAGACAGGTTTCGCTGTTCCCCTCATTCGATCGTCCTCCGTCTTTTGGGCGCCTCATGGGCACCGGTGTTATCGTCCACCATACGGATTTCACAGGGCCTCACATCTCGCGCCGCAAACTTGGTTTGTCGGTTCGTCATGGTGAGGGGATCTCTCCCGCTGCATGTTCCCGTCGCGCCGCCTGCGTTTGAAATACGCACTTCTTGTGGCACGAATATCAGCCTGACTGGTCTTGGACCGCTTGAGTATAACGGCGATCACACCTGGAAAAATATAGTTACGACCCCCGTCATTAGGGGTTTTCGCGCTGATCTAGCCCAAGATGTTGTGGCCTCTGGTCGCGCCATGCCCTCGAGACCGGGCCGGACCACGAGTCCCTATGGAACATCCGCGAAATCGCCCCGCTTGCTCCTCAGTACACGCTCTGAGAAATCCATCGTCGCGGGCAGGCTTGGTTCAGATCAACAGATGGGCGAATTCGGGGAACAACAGACAGGCAAATAGACCGAGAGCAAGGGCCGGGCCAAAGGGAAACACCTGGCCACCGCCGAGGCGTCTCCAGACCAGGGCAAAACCGATGCCGGCTAACCCCGATGCGATCATGAACGCCGGCATTCCGAAGGGACCGAGCCAGATTCCCGCCATGACGAAAAACTTTACGTCGCCGAGGCCGAGGGCATCCCGTCCGCGCAGGCGCTTGAAGCCGTAGCGCACGCCATAGGCGACAACCCCGGCGAAGCCGCCACCGATCAAACCCAGAACCACATCGCCGGTCAGATATTGATAGGCCATACCGAGAGGCGCCAGGACCAACAGCACCTTGTCGGGAATAATTCCGGACTCCGGGTCAGTAACCGACAGGGTAACCAACCCGACCGCCAGGGCCGCCAGCAAAGCCAGGGCCGGGGTCGCGCCGAGGTCAAGGTAAAGCCCCACGAACACCCCGCCGAGGAACAGCTCGATCAGGGCGTAACGGGGGCTGACCGGGGCGCACAGTGGCGGCAACGGCGCCGGCTCATAAGCCACGACAACACCGGCACCAGATCGCGAATACCCAAGGCGGCACCTCGCTGGTCCGCTGGTCCTCTTCCGTCGATGCCTTCTTGAGTGCCCGATACAGCAGACTCATGATCGTCCGGCGCTCCCTGGCCTCTTTATGATTTTGTTACCCGCCACAGGCTACAAATACCATTGACCGCCGCCCCGCACACGCCGATTTACACCCCTGCCGTGGCTGCGACTTCATGATAGGCTCCCGCCATTAATCGCAGGCGCGCCATGGCTATTTCACAGTATCACCTCAATTACTCCCACGACGAGGACCGCATCTACATCTTCGTGCGCGACAGCGAGGCCACCGAGCACGCCTTCGGCCTGACCCGCCAGCTGTTCAAGAAACTGTGGCCGGTGCTGGGCAAAACCGTCCAGGACATGAGCGAAGCCATTGCCAAGGCGGCGCCCGAAGCCCAGAAGGACGTGCTGCAAATGGAGCAGGAGGGCGCGGTCTCCGAAGCGCGCCAGGATGGCTCTTTGTCAAGCAAGACACTGCCCAAGGTCGAGCGCCGCATGAGTTATCTGGTCAAGACCATCCGCATTCGCAACGCCCCGGCGGCGGCCGACGGCGCGCCGGGCGGCAAGATTCTCACTCTCACCGACGGCAAGCAGGCCATGAACATTCCCATCAGCCACGACCGGCTGATCATTTTTTGCGATGCGCTTAAGTCCCTGGTGGCGTCGTCGGACTGGGACATCATGCCGCTTTACCCGTGGGAAGAGCAGGCCGACGATAGCGTGGCCGAGCCCGCCACCGCCACCGATAGCGAACCGACCCGCCATTGATCATGCGAATACGCGACTATCAGCGGGGCGACGCCGAGGCCATTGTCCAACTGTTCTACGAGACCATACATACGGTCAATCTGGGGGACTATTTCCCGGCCCAGGTCGATGCCTGGGCGCCGGCGGTGCCGGACGCAGACGCCTGGCACCAGCGCATGATCTCGCGCCGCACCCTGGTTGCGGAGCGCCATGGCGAGGTCATCGGCTTCGCCGACCTTGAGGACGACGGTCATATAGATATGTTCTTTTGCCGCCACGACATGGTGCGCCAGGGCGTCGGCAGCCGGCTCTACCAGGCCATCGAGGAGGCGGCGCGCGGTCTTGGCCTCGGCCGCCTGTTTGTCGAGTCGAGCACCACCGCGCGGCCGTTTTTCGAACGTCAGGGTTTCCTTGTGGTGGCCCACAACGCCTTCGAGCGAAACGGTGTCGAAATAACCAACTTCGCCATGGAAAAGACGCTGGCGGAGGCTTGATGCTTAGTCCAAGCGCGCCAAATACTGGCCGACGAAGTCGTGGTCGACCAGCGCCGAGAAGGCGTCGAGCAACGTTTTCGTTACCGGTCCTGGAATGCCGTCGCCCACCTTGTTGCCGTTGATCGAGGCGACCGGGCAGAGGCACAAGCTGGTCGAGGTCAGAAACGCCTCGTCGGCGGTATAGCCGTCGAACAGGGCGATATCGGTCTCGCGCACGTCGATGTCCGCCGCCACGGCCAGATCGATGACCGTCTGACGGCTGACGCCGGGCAGCACGAAATCCTCCCGAGGGGTCAGCAGAACCCCGCCACGAACCACGAAAATATTGCTGCCAAGGCCCTCGCAGAGATTGCCGTTCTCATCGAGCAGCACGGCCCAGGCATCGTCGTCCTGGGCATGAACCTCGAGATCGCCCATGATCATATTCAGGTAGTTGTGGGTTTTGGCCCGGGGACTGAGGGAGCTTGGCGGGGTGCGGCGAACCGACGGCACGATGACCTTGATGCCGTCACGAAAATGCGGCGCCCTGGCTTTCAACGGTAGGGGCGTGCACTCAATGATAACACTGGATTCCGGGTAGTCGGGCGTCTCATCTTCGACCTTGTCGAAACCCCGGCTGACCCGCTGGCCCAGCCAGTAATCGCCATCGGGGGGCAACAGGGGCAAGTTGATTTCAAGCACCTGTTCGCTGAGACGCAGCATTTTGTCGGCATCGATTCCGGGATCGATCTGACAGTAGCTCAGAGAGTCATAAAGCCGGTCGACATGCTCTTTCAGCTTGAAGGGCCTGTGGCCGAAGGTGCGGGCCATGTCGAAGACCGCGTCGCCGAACTTGTAGCCGCGATCACGGAACGATAGCCGCACATCGCTCTCGGCCATGATTTCGCCATTGAAATAGGCGACGCGCTGGTTGGGTATCTGCCTCATCACGAACCTCCGGTGCCAATCTAGAGCGTATTCCGATCTTATAGGATCGGAATACGCTCTCGCAGCCATGCTACGGGGAGGTCCGCGCCGGATCAACTCGCGCGGCACTATAACGAGATTGCGCTAGGCAGCAGCCTCCGCCTTGCCATCGCTCTCTTCCACTGTGCCGGTCAAAATCTGGTCAACCGGGAAACGTAGACTGACGATCGTGCCGACGCCCCGCTCGCTATGGATCTCGAGCGGCGCGTCGTAGCGTTTGGCCAGCGCCTTGATCAGCGGCAGGCCGAGTCCGACACCAGGGACCGCATCGCCATCGCCGTTATCGACGCGACCGAAGCGCGACAAAGCCATGTCGATATCACTTCCCGCCATGCCGATGCCCGTGTCTGACACGCTGATAACCAGTTCGCCCCGGTACTCGAGCCGGGCAGCCACGGTCACCGGGTCGTCTTCGCCGCGGCGGCGGGATCGGAGCGCAGTGTCCATCAGATTGTGAAGCATCTTGCGCAGGTCATGTTCGCCGACCCGAAGCAACGGCAGGTCCGATTCGACCTGCAGGATGATACCGCCACCGCCGGCGCCGTTGTCGGGCAACACGGTGCGCACCGCGGCGCAAATCGTCTCATCCACACCGGTTGGCTGCTCATCGGTTGCACCGACCCCGCCATCAAGTTGCGACATGGTCAGCAGGTCGTCGACGATGGCCAGCATATGGCTCGAATCGTCGCGAATCTGCTCGATGTACTCGGCGTACTTCTCGTCGCCCACCGGTCCCCGGGACTCGTTCTTCATAAGATCGGCGAACCCGAGAATACCGGTCAGCGGCGTGCGCAGGCCGTGGCTAACATCGGCGAGATACTGGTGAACCGCCTACTCGCGCTCGACCAGTTCCGGCGAAATCTCGAATCCAAGCATACCACCCGGTTCGCGCCGACGCCTCGCATCGTAGGCCTGGTGACAATGGAAGACGGCATACCAGGCGGCCACCAGCATGACCATGGCGATGGCCAGGGAGACATATTGCACGTGCCACAGGCCATGGCTATTGGCCCAACTGACAACGGGCACGCCGAGGCCGGAATAGGCGACGACCACGTGCAGCATCAAGATGGCCATGGTGGCGATGGCGAGATCGAGAGCGGTTCGGCGACTCACAAACTGAGCGGTACCGCGATTATCAATCGCAAAACCCCGGAAAATCCTGAAAAACTGATCAAGCATGCGCCCTACCTAGACGGATGGTTGTTCCAAAGCCGACCACATCCCTTAAGCGCGCCTACTTGGCGCAATAGAACGCGGCTCCTGCATCTTCATCTATACACAAGATAATCTACCAAATCGTTAAACTCGGGGTATTAACCGGCTTATGAACGCTCGACAGCGGCAACCAATCGGGCGATCCTTCACCCGGCGGAGCCGCCAGTATTGGGAGAGAAACGTTATATGTCTGACCTTGGGAACGCTGAAATTGTCATCATCGGCGGCGGCGCGGTGGGCTGCAGCATCGCCTACCATCTGGCCAAGCTAGGCAAGCGCGATGTTCTTTTGCTGGAGCAGGCCGGACTGACCCAGGGCGCCACCTGGCACGCCGCCGGTCTGGTCGGCCAGCTGCGCGGCTCACGCAACTTGACCCGGCTCATGCAGCACTCGGTGGAGCTCTACGAAACTTTGGAAGCGGAGACCGGCCAGACCACGGACTGGAAGCCGGTGGGCAGTCTGCGCGGCGCATCGTCGGCGGACCGCTGGCTTGAGATCAGACGCACCGCCACCACAGCCAAGAGCTTCGGTTTCGAGCTCCATCTGGTATCCGTCCATGAGGCCCGCGAGCTGTTCCCCCTGATAGCAACGGACGGCGTGGTCGGCGCCGCCTGGATACCCAGCGACGGCTATATCGATCCCTCCAGCCTGACCCAGGCCCTGGCCCGGGGCGCCCGCCAGGGCGGCGTGACAATCCGCGAGGATGCCCGAGTCACCGGCTTCGAGTTTGACGGTGACCGAGTCACCGGCGTTGAGGCAAACGGCCAGACCATCCGCTGCGAGACCGTGGTCATCGCCGCCGGTATGTGGAGTCGCCAGCTTGCCGCCATGGCCGGCATCAAGGTGCCGGCGGGGGCGGTCGAGCACCAATACCTGGTGACCGAACCGATCGACGGGGTCACCGCCGACACGCCGACCTTCCGCGACCCGGACCATTGCGTTTATGTGAAGCCCAATACCGGCGGCCTCGCCTTCGGCGGCTGGGAAGCCGATACGATCCCGTTCGGCGCCGATGGCGTGCCCGATGATTTTCGCCAACAGCTCCTGACCGCCAACTTCGACCGTTTCGAACAGCACGCGGTCAGCGCCGCCGTGCGCATTCCGGCCCTGGGCGAGACCGGCGTGCGCGACCTGATCAATGGACCGATTCCCATGTCGGCGGACGGCGAGCCGATCATCGGCCTGGCGCCCGAGCGCGACAACGTGTTCCTCGCCTGCGGCTTCACCGCCGGTATCGCGGCGGCGGGCGGCGCCGGCCGGGCGGTGGCTCAGTGGATCGCCGCCGGCGACCCGGAAATGGACCTCTGGGCCTTCGACGTGCGCCGCTTCGGAGACCACCACGCCGGCGCCCGCTATCTCCACGAGCGCGCGGTGGAAAGCTACGGTCACTATTATCGCCTGCACCCGCCCGGCGAGGAGCGCGAGACCGGACGCGGCGGTCGGCGCAGCCCGCTCTACCAGACCCTCAAGGATCACGGCGCGGTATACGGCTCCAAGTTCGGCTGGGAGCGGCCCAACTGGTTTGCCCCGCCAGGTACCAAGGCGATCGACCGGCCTTCGTTCGGCCGGGCCAACTGGTTTGACGCCGTCGGCGACGAGTGCCGGGCGGTGCGTGAGCGGGTCGCCCTGATCGACCAGAGCTCGTTCTCCAAGTTCGAGGTCGCCGGGCCCGGCGCTTTTGACTTTATGCAGTGGCTGACGGCGGCCGATCTCCATAAGCCCGCCGGCAGTGTCACCTACACCCAACTGTGCAACGAACGCGGCGGTATCGAGGCCGATCTCACCATTGCCCGCTTGGATGACGAGCGCTTCTACGTGGTTACCGGCTCGGGCTTCGGCGTCCATGACAAATGGTGGATCACCCATAATCTGCCCAAGAGCGGCGCGGTGACCGTCAACGACGTGACATCGGCCCGGGCGGTCATCAATGTCTGCGGTCCCCGCGCCCGCGATCTGCTGGGCGCGGTCTGTGACGACGATCTCAGCGCCAACGCCTTCCCCTTCATGACCTACCATGACATCCATATCGGCTACGCCCCGGTACTGGCGCTGCGCGTCACCTATGTGGGCGAGCTGGGGTGGGAACTTCATATCCCGACGGAATACGCCGCCCATGTCTTTGAGCTGCTGTGGCAGGCAGGCCAGGACCTAGGCGTTGCCAACGCCGGCTACCGCGCCCTTGAATCCCTACGTCTTGAAAAGGGTTACCGTTACTGGGGCGGCGACATTACGCCGGACTACAATCCCTATGAGGCCGGGCTCGGGTTCTGCGTCAAACTCGACGGCGACGACTTCCTCGGACGCGAAGCTTTGGCCGCGGCCAAGGCTTTGGGCCCGGGGCGCAAGCTGTGCTGCTTCACCCTTGAGCGCGAAGCATCGGTCCATGGCGGCGAAGCGATCCTTCTTGACGGCCGGGTCTTGGGGGTGACAACCAGCGGCGGCTTCGGCTACACCGTGGGCCGCAGTATCGTTTATGGTTACGTGGCCAGCGAAGACGCCGGCCACCATGACTACGAGATCGAGGTTTTCGGCGAGGCAATTCCGGCGACCCGCCAGGCGCGGTCGCTCTATGATCCCAAACGCGAGCGCATATTGGCGTAAATGCAACATCGTCACGGAGACAGGGTATGACCAACGAGGCCATCGCCGCACTCGACCGCATCGCATTGTTCGATGGCATTGAGCGGACCACGATTACCAGCGAGCGGCTGGGCGGGCTGACCAACCGCAACTACAAGATCGAATGCCCGGTGGGTAATTTCGTGCTGCGCCTCTCCGGCGAGGGCACCGAGGAATACATCGACCGTAGGGTCGAGGAGCACAATGCCAAGGTCGCCGCCGATGCCGGCGTCAATGCCGAGGTGGTGTTCTTCGACGCCAGTGACGGCACCATGGTGTCACGCTATGTGGAGGGCTCGGTGACCCTGGACGAGGCCGGCTTCAAGGACCTCGGCGCGGTGGCCCGGGCCGGGGTCGCCTTCAAACGCCTGCACGACTGCAAGAAGTTCTTCGAGACCCGCTTCGATCTGTTCGAAAAGATCGACGAATACCTCGCCCTAATAGACAAGCTGGGCGCCCCGGCGCCCGACGGCTACGCCCAGGTTCAGGCCGAGGCCGAGGCGGTGCGCGGCGCCCTCGAAGGCCACACCCTGCCCCTGGTGCCGTCCCATTGCGATCCCCTGGCGGAGAATTTCCTCGACACCGGGACGCGCATTTTCATCATCGATTACGAATACGCCGGCAACAATGACCCCATGTGGGACCTCGGCGATTTATCGGTCGAGGCGGCGTTCGACGACCACCAGGAACAGATCATGCTGGAGGCCTATTTCGGCGGCGAGCCGCCGGCCTTCGATTTCGGCCGCATGGTCATGTACAAGGCCATGTGCGACCTGCTGTGGACCCTGTGGGGCGTCATACAGGTCGCCAACAAGAACCCGGTAGACGACTTCGAGGCCTATGTCACCACCCGCCTGAACCGCTGCCGGGTGCTGATGGCCACCGAAGACTTCCCGCGTCACTTGGAAGCGGTGCGCAAGGGCTGAGGACAACCGTGGCTTACGTTGAGGGAATCACCTATGTTGATCCGGCCGACGTCTTCGCGGGTGTCGCTGACGGAGAGTTTGCGCTCTTCTTCGACTCGGCCCTGCCGTCGGAACGGCTGGGGCGCTATTCCTATATCACCGCCCTGCCGCGCCGTACCCTGACCGCCAAGGGCCGTATGGCGACCATGGATGGCCGCGCCTTCGAGGGCGATCCGTTCGCGGCGTTGCACCATGAGTTGGCGCAGACCCCGCGCCCGACACTCTCCGGCCTGCCGCCGTTCCAGGGCGGCGCCGCCGGCATGTTTGGCTATGACCTATGCCATAACCTGGAAACCCTGCCCGCGCCGTCCACCAACGATATGGATTTCGACCATATGGCGGTGGGCTTCTACGACACGGTCGCCGCCTTCGACGTTGTCGATCAGCGGGCCTGGATTATCGCCCATGGTGATCGCGCGGCATTCCACGCTGGTGAGCTTCGCGAGCGGCTGAGTGACAGGCCGCCGATTATGGCGCCCGTCTCAGTGCTGGAATGGGTGTCCAACTTTAGCCGCGCCGACTTCTAGGCGGCGGTGGGCCGGGTCATCGACTACATCCACGCGGGCGATATCTTTCAGGCCAATCTGTCCCAGCGCTTTCGCGCCGCGCTGCCGGCGGGCGCGAACCCTTACGCCATGTATCGCCGCCTGCGGACGGTCAACGCGGCGCCCTTCGCCGCCTTTTTCAATACCGGCGACTGCCAGATCCTATCGAGTTCGCCCGAGCGTTTCGTTAAGATAACCGGCGATCAGGTCGAGGCCCGGCCCATCAAGGGCACCTGGCCGCGCGGCGCCACGCCCGCCGAGGACGCGGCCCTGGCCGAAAATCTCATGACCAGCGAGAAGGACCGGGCCGAGAACGTCATGATCGTTGATCTGCTGCGCAACGACATATCGAAGGTCCGCCGCGATCATTCGGTGATGGTACCCGAGCTCTGCAGCCTCGAATCCTACGCCCGGGTTCATCACCTAGTGTCATCGGTGACCGGTCAATTACACCCCGGCACGGGCGCGGTCGATCTGCTGCGCGCCTGCTTCCCCGGCGGCTCGATCACCGGCGCGCCCAAGGTCCGGGCCATGGAGATTATCGCCGAGCTGGAGCTAACCCATCGCGGTCTCTACTGCGGCGCCCTGGGTTTCATCGGCTACGACGGCGCCATGGACAGCAACATCGCCATCCGCACCATGGCACTCGAGGACGGCGCGGCGGTATTCCAGGTCGGCGGCGGCATCGTCGCCGATTCCGACCCGGCGGGGGAGTACCATGAGACCCTGGCCAAGGCCGAAGCCCTGTTCGCCGCCTTCGCGCCCCTGGCCGAAAACGAGGCCCAGGCGCAATGATCGTGCTCATCGATAACTACGATTCCTTCGTCTACAATCTGGCGCGCTATGTGGGCGAGCTGGGACGCGAACGCCGGATTGAGCGTAACGATGCGGTCACTGTCGATGGCCTGCTTGATCTCGGTCCCGACGCCATCATCATCTCCCCCGGTCCCTGTACCCCGGATCAGGCCGGCGTCTTCCTCGACGTGGTGCGCCATTTGAGCGGCCGCATTCCCATCCTCGGCGTCTGCCTCGGTCATCAGTGTACCGGCCAGATTCATGGTGGCCGGGTGCGGCGCGCCGGGCGGCCGGTCCATGGCAAAGCGGCGCGGATCAGTCACCAGGGCGGCGGCCTGTTTGCCGGTCTGCCGGATCCGTTGAGTGTCGGGCGTTATCATTCGCTGGTCGTTGAGTTGCCGGAAGACGGCGAACTTGAAGTCTCAGCCCGCGCCGACGACGGCGAAATCATGGCGTTCCGCCACCGCTTTGAGCCGCTCTTCGGCGCCCAGTTTCATCCCGAATCTGTACTCACCGAACACTACCACGACCTGCTGGCCAATTTCCTCACCGCCGCCGATGACTGGCGCGCTACAATTCAATGCCAGAGGCCTGAATGATCGTATGGCTCAATGGCGCGCTGACGCCGACCGGCGAAGCGCGCATCGATCCGCGCGACCGGGGCTTCCTGCTTGGCGATGGATTATTCGAAACCCTGCCCGCGGTATCCGGACGGCTGTTCCATCTGGCCGATCACCGGGCGCGCATGGTCCGGGGCGCCGAACTTCTCGACCTGCCAATACCGCCCGCCGCGGCCGAATTGGAGGACGCCGCCCTCACGGTCCTGGCAGCCAACGGCCTGGCCCATGACCATGCCGCCCTGCGCATCACCTATACGCGGGGCGCGGGGCCCCGCGGCCTGTTGCCGCCTGACGAGCCCGCGCCCACCCTGCTGATCAGCGCCCAACGGCGCAACCACCTGGCGCCCACCAGCCGCATCAAATGCCTCGGTTATCTCGACAATATTCCGGCCCGCCGCGAAGCCGAACAGGCCGGCGCGGATGAAGGCCTGGTGACCAATGGCGTCGGCGACCTGGCCTGCGCCAGCGCCGCCAATCTGTTCGTGGTCGAAGATGGCGCAGTACTCACCCCGGCTATCAACCACGGCGCCCTGCCCGGCGTTACCCGGGCGGTGGTCCTGGCCCTCGCCGCCGCCAACGGTATCGAAGCGGTGGAAGCAGCCATTACGCCCGAACGTCTTGGCGCCGCCACCGAGGCCTTTCTGACCAACAGCCTGATCGGCGTGCGCCCATTGGTGGCAGTGAACGGCAAGACAATCGCCGACGGCGCCCCCGGCCCGCTTACCCGAATCCTCGAAGAGGCCTATGTCGAGACGCTCGAAAGATCCGATTGAACGGACTGCGCCCTGCTTTCAGTTGGCGGCGGCGCCGCGCAAGCGGTCGTAAGTCGCGGTTTCGAAATTGATGAAGGCGTCGATCATCGGACGGTAGACGCGCTCGGCGATGATCGGGTCAAGGCCCTGCTCGACGGCCAAAGTCCGGATCTTGGCGACCATGTCCTCGATGCAGGCGCGGTCGACGATGGTGTCGCGGGCCGCCTTGATTCACGCCGCCTGGGCGACATAACCACCGCGTTCAGCGAGCAAGGCGACAATGCGCCGGTCAAGCTCGTCGATGTTGTCGCGCACTTCGGTCATGGTCGTGCAATGAGTCATGAGGCCGGTTCCGTTCCACAAGTTCCCGGCCGGCTTTGCTTACCACGGCTCCACTCCGGTGAACCATAGGGCAATCGAGCCTTGCCAAGACTCCTTGCCGAGTCGAGGCTTGGCGAGACTTCACCAAGGAGACAGCCATGGACATCTATCACATCTGGTGCAATCCCAAGCCGGGCACTGGAGATATCGCCTTCTGCGACAAGGTTGACGCCTATTTCGGCTATCTCCGCGACGAGGGGCTGGTGGTCGGCCACCGCATCACCCGCTGCAAGCTAGGCCTGGCGCCTAAGGAATTGCCCGAGTTTCACATCATGCTCGAAGTCGAGGACATGGCCCAGCTTGAGGCCGCATTCCAGCGGGTCACCAGCCGCGCCGGCGTGGTCGAGGATCTCCACCACCACGTCAACGAACTGGTCAGCGACGCCATGTTCGCCCTCTACCGCGACTTCCCTGACCAGGTCCGCGAAACAGGCGGGGAGAAATTTTTGGAAGAATTCTGACCACCAAAGCACAAAGACACCGAGAAGCAGGAAGAGCTCTTTAAGGCGCTTCGCGCCAAGAATTCTTCTCTCCCTTGATGCCTTTGTGCCTTGGTGGTGAATCTTCTGTTTGCTATTCCGCTGCGGCGCGCCGCTTAGCGATGAGATCGATGATCTGCGAGGCGGCGGTGGGAATGTTGGTGCCGGGACCGAACACCGCGGATACGCCGGCGGCGTGAAGTTCGTCGTGGTCCTGGGGCGGGATGACACCGCCGCAGACCACCAGGATTCCCTCGCCGCCCTCGGCCTTGAGCGCGTCCACCAGATCGGGCACCAGGGTGCGGTGCGCCCCGGCCTGGGTCGAGACGCCGATCACATGGACGTCGTTCTCCACCGCCTGGCGGGCGGCCTCGGCCGGGGTCTGGAACAGGGGTCCGAGATCCACATCGAAGCCGATATCGGCAATGGCGGTGGCGATCACCTTGGCCCCCCGGTCGTGGCCGTCCTGGCCCAGCTTGACCACCAGCATGCGCGGCCGGCGGCCCTCATCGTGGGCAAACTGGGCGGTCTCGGCCTGAATGCGGGCGAACGCCTCATCGCCCTCGTAGGCGGCGCCGTAGACCCCGGTGATGGTACGGATCTGCGGGCGGTAGCGGCCGAATGCGCCTTCCATGGCCTGGGTGGTCTCGCCGACCGTGGCCCGCGTCCGGCTGGCCTCGATGGACAGGGCCAACAGATTGCCCTCACCGCTTTCCGCGGCCTGGGCCAAGGCCGCCAGGGCCGCCTGGCAACGGGCCTCATCGCGACTCTCGCGGATTGACTCAAGCCGGGCGACTTGGGCCTCGCGGACGACGCGATTATCGATGCTGCGGAGTTGCAGGTCGTGGGCCTCGTCGGTCTGGTACTTGTTGACCCCGACGATGACTTCCTCACCGCGATCGATGCGGGCCTGGCGCTTGGCGGCGCTCTCCTCGATGCGCAGCTTGGGCATGCCGGTCTCGATAGCCTGGGTCATGCCACCGAGGTCCTCGACCTCCTTGATCAGCTTTTCCGCCTCGGCGGCCAGGCTGGCGGTCAGGTGCTCCACGTAATAGCTGCCGGCCAGGGGATCGATCACCCGGGTCACGCCGGTTTCCTCGGCGAGGATTAACTGGGTGTTGCGCGCCACCCGGGCGGCGGTGTCGCTGGGCAGGGCCAGGGCCTCATCGAAGCCGTTGGTGTGCAAGCTCTGGGTGCCACCGAGCACCGCCGCCATGGCCTCATAGGCGGTGCGCACCACGTTGTTCCGGGGGTCCTGCTCGGTCAGCGAGACGCCGGACGTCTGACAATGAGTGCGCAGCGCCAGGGACTTGGGGTTCTGGGGCTCGAACTGGCTGATCATGCGGGCCCACAGCAGCCGTGCGGCGCGCAGCTTGGCGACCTCCATGAAGAAGTCCATGCCGATGCAGAAAAAGAACGACAGGCGCGGTGCGAAGTCGTCGATGGCAAGGCCGCGATCGAGCGCCGCGCGCACATAGGCGAGGCCGTCGGCCAGGGTGAAGGCGAGTTCCTGGACCGCGTTGGCCCCAGCCTCCTGCATGTGATAGCCCGAAATCGAAATCGAGTTGAAGCGCGGCATATGGCGTGCCGTGTGCTCGATGATGTCGGCGACGA
>CAZYDR010000002.1:0-72709 GCA_964645285.1 uncultured Alphaproteobacteria bacterium | reverse complement strand
TCCGGCGCAATCGGCGCCAGGGCGACCTGAACATCCTCGACCACCTCGACCAGGACACCACCGAAGCCGATGACAATCAACGGCCCGAAAGCCGGGTCGTAGCGGGCGCCGACAATCATTTCGGCAACACCCGTGGCCATTTCGGCCACCACACAGCCGGCCATGTCATCGAAACCGTTGCTCGCCAGGGACGCGGTGATGTCGTCCCACGCCGCGCCCACCGCATTATCGTCGGCCAGGCCGACCTTGACCCCGCCGGAATCGCTTTTGTGCACCAGGGTCGGGCTTTGCGCCTTGAGCACCACCGGATAGCCAAGCTTGTTGGCCGCCCCAATGGCGTCGTCCCGGCTTGCCGCGAAGATATCGCCGGTGGTGACGACCCCGGCCGCGCGCAACAGGGTCTTGGCTTCGATCTCACTCAACGCACCGGCCACCGGCAGTCCGTCGGGTATGGTAACGGTTTCGACCGCGGCCGCACCCGGAACCGCCGCGGCCAGACCACGGAAGGTCCTGAGACAACGTATGGCCGCTTCGATTCCCGGCAGGGACGGGTAATCGTGACGCGCCAGCGCCGGCGCCATTTCAGTACGCACCAGGCCCGCCTGGGCCGACACCAGCACCGGCTTGCCCGCCGCCTTACCGGCACTGACAAAGGCCTCCACCGTCTCGCCGATGAACGGCTGGGGTGTCATGGCCATGATGATGCAGTCGACGTTGGGGTCATTGGCGACCACCCCGGCGGCCAGGGCCGAGCGGTCCGGGCCGTAACTCTTCTGGCTGGCGCCCAGATCAATCGGCAGACGGCGATGGGGTTCCGCGTAACTGTCAGCCAGCATCGCCACGGACTCATCAGTCAGCACCGCCGACCCGAATTCCGTCGCCGCAAGCTTGTCGGTGGCCAGCACGGCGGCGCCGCCCGAGCCCGATATCACCGCATAACGCGTGCCCCGCGCCGGTGCGCAGCGGGAGATCACGTCGGCGGCGCGGATCATATCCTCGGCCTCGTCGAACAGCACCGCGCCGTAGTGGGCGGCGGCAGCCTTAAAAGCAGCGAATTCACCGGCGATGCTGGCGGTGTGCGAGGTCACCGCCCGCGCCCCGGAGGCCGAACGGCCAGCCTTGGTAATCAACACCGGCTTGCCCGCCTCGCGCGCCCGGGCCAGAGCCCGGGCGAACCGCGCCGGTGTCTTGAGGCCCTCGACATAGCAGGTAATAACCCGGCTTTCTGGGTCGTCAATGTAATGCTCGAAGACATCGACCAGTTCAAGGTCCGCCTGATTGCCAACCGAGACGCAGGCGCTGAACCCGGCGCCGGTATCAAGCGCGGCGGCATACATCTGGGTCATCAGGGCGCCGGACTGGCTGACCAGGGCAATGTTGCCGGTGGTCAGGCCGCCGCCCAGGGTAAAGACTACCGTGGGCGACAGCGCGAGGCCCCGGCTGGGCACCGCGAGGCCGAGACAATTGGGCCCGAGCAGGCGCATACCAGCGGCTCGGGCGGTCTCGACCAGAGCATTCTGGCGGCCCAGGCCCTCGGGGCCGGCCTCGGCGAAGTTGGAGGAAATCAGCACGCAGGCCTTGACCCCGGCGGCGGCGCATTCACCGACCACGCCATCGACAAACTGCGACGGCACCGCGAGGACGGCCACGTCGATATCGCCGGGAGCGTCGGCGATGGTCGGAAAGACTTCGATGCCCCGCAGGCTGTCGCGGGCCCGATTGATCGGCACGATGCGGCCCTCGTAGCCGCCGTCGATGAGATTGTGGAAGGCTCGGCCGCCGAACTTTCCAAGGTCTTCCGAGGCGCCGACCACGGCTACACTGGCGGGGTCGAGCAAATAATCGAGGCCGTCCTTCGACATGGGGATTCTCCAAAATACGCGTGCTAACTTGTAGGCGAGACTGAACCATGCCTGCGTGCAATAGACAACTCAAAGGGTCCCTATCATGACGTCAAATGCGGTTCCCACAGCACCCAACCCCGATCTGGTCATCGGGCCCGGCGGACGGCCAACCTGGAACACCGCCGAGAACCGGCGCTGGGGCTGGCATAACCTGTACCGTATCAACCGTTATGGCCTGATGCTGCGCGCCCGCGACGTCATGACCCTGCGACGCAACATTGACCTGCGCATTGCCGAGTTGCCGGCGGTGCGCCGCTTCACCGGGCTCGACTATTTCTCGGGCATGGCGGTGCTGCGCGGCGACCAGTTGCTGTTCGAGGCCTATGCTCCGGACTTCGGGCCCCATAGTCCCCACAGCATCCAGTCGATTACCAAGACGACGCTAAACCTGATGATCGGCCGGCTGGTCGAAGACGGCCGCCTCGACCTTTCCGACACGGTCGCCGACCACCTGCCGGAGATCGGCTCGGGCTACGCCGCGGCAACGCTGCGCGACGTCATAGACATGAATGTAGACAACGACTACAGCGAGGATTATGGCGACCCGGCGGCCAGTGTATTCGATCAGGAGGTCGCCATGGGCTGGCGCCTGCCCGGCCCTGACCAGAGCGACTTCAGCGCCCGCGCGTTCATTTGTAAGATCGCCAGCGACGACGTGGTGAACCGCAGCGGCGCCGCCCTTTACAAGTCATCCAACACCGACGTGCTCGAGTGGATCGTCGAGCGGCTAACGGGCCGCGCCTTGCGTGACCATCTGATCGACATCGTCGAGACCGCCGGCCTCGAGGACCACTTCTATATGTCCACCGATCGCGACGGCGTGCCGGTGCTCAACGGCGGGGCCTCCATGACGGCGCGGGATCTGGCCCGCTACGGCCAGATTTTCGCCCGTGGCGGCGTCGGTATCCACGGCCAGGCCATCGGCAGCCGCGCCTTCATCGACGAGACCCGCCACAATCCCGGCCCGACAATGCCCCCACCCCGGGACTGGCTGAGCTACGGCCGCCACATGCAGACCAACGGCCGCTGGGTCGGCCACGGTGGCTACGGCGGCCAGTACATGTTGGCTGACCCGGGAAGCGGTGTCTCAGTGGCTTTCTTCAGCGTCCTGGAAAACGAATCCGCCACAGACCAGGACTACCAGAGCGGAGTCATCAAAATGTGTCAGGAAATCACCGAGCTGCCGTTTGGCTGAGGGTTGCTATGACGCCGGTCATTGATGATGCCGGTGACGACCGTACGCAGCGTGTCCAATGTTCGCTTTCGGGGGGTACCGCCCAGCGCCGGACATTATAGGTGTCGGATCAGACCTTCCCTTTCGCCATGCCCGGACTAACATAGCTGCTGGCACATTAGACGGGGGCAGGCCACGAGCTTGTGCAACCGTTTATTCTCGAAGATTGAAGCTTGGTTATTGAACTAGATGCGTTATTTGGAGAGCGGAAATGAACGATCAGGAACGTCAAGTTCGGAAGTTTGTCTACGACACTTTTGTCGAAACGTCTTACCCGCCCGTGGTGCAGCACATTCGTGACCGGTTCGGACTGGACCGCGATCAGGTCGTGTCCATCCTGAAAAGCCTAGAGGCTCACCGACAGTTGACGCTGATACCCGGCATGGATCGAATATTCATGGCACACCCGTTTTCCGCGGTAATCACACCCTTCCTGGCTCGACTGCGCTCCGGGCGTGAGTACTTCATAAACTGCTCTTTCGACACTCTCGCTCTGCATATCTCGCTCCATGGCGCCCCCATGACAATCTCATCGTTCTGCCACCACACCGGGCAGCAAATTGAGATTTCTTTGGATGAAGGCAAAGTGGAATGGATGCACCCGGATTCTGCAATTGTCTATTTGGGCCTTCCAGCAACACAGTGGTGGGAAAACATCGTCAATACCTGCGGCAACATGTTTTTGTTCTTTGCGTCTCAGGGCGCACTCGATGATTGGCTGGCACTAACGAAGCCTGACGACCCAGGGAAAGCGTTGAGTATCGAGCAGACGCTTCATGTGGTTCAACCGGCCTATGAACATAAGCTGGAACTGGACTACGAGAGACCACAGGGAGAGGATATGAACAGACACTTCAGAAAAATTGGGCTGACCGGTCCTTTCTGGGAGTACTGAGCTGCGTTACATATTGGCCGACCCTGCCTACCAGAGCGGGGTCGTCAAAATGTGTCAGGAAATTACCGAGCTGCCGTTCGGCTTAGGGTCAGCCGGACCGCCCCTCAGTCCTCCCGGAACTTCGCCCGCAAGGCCGCCGCCTTGGCCTGCCACAGGGCCTCGCCCAGAACCTCGGTGTTGACCACCGAGCGCAGCGCCCGGCTGATCGTGGTGCGTGAGGACGCGCCCTTCCTAGCCTCGTGCATCGTCCGATTATATAGGGCCATGGTGCCGGCCGCCGAACGCATCCGACCGCACCGCCGCCGGCTCAGTGCAATTGTGAATCTAGACTATCGGCAGACCCAAACTCTTCAGCTCTTCCTCGCGCAGTGGCAAATCCGCGCTCATGAAAAACTCGTCGAGCTGAGGCGGCGGCACCGATGTTGCCGACATCATGTCGTGAACCTGCCCGCGATGATGGGTTTGGTGCATGAACAGGTGCGCGAGCACACTGGAGACAACCTCGGTATACGTCGTGCCATCCGACAGACTAAACGTGACCATCGACCCAACGGTGTCGGGCGTTGCGTTTTGGCAGAAGTCGATCAATGCCCGTCCCGCCGCCAGCTGATCCTCTGCAAGTGGCGCGAACTCTCGGTGCAGCAGGTCCCCCACAGGGTCAGGCAGAAATCGCTTGCCTGTTAGGCGTTCCAAGTACAGCCAATCCACGAACACAATGTGATCCAGGTGGACATGAATGGAGCCGAAAAAACTCGGACGGCTCGCAAAGTACGCCGACGCTGGCAGGCGCGAGCAGGCCGCGTGTAGACGATGGTTGCTCCAGTGGCTGTTTCGTGCCTACGAGATCAGGTACGCGCTGAGCCCGGGAGGCGATCCGTCCATGTCCTGATTCCTTCTAGTGGATTTGGCTTGCCTGCTAAAACGCCATCCCCCTTAGCCGTCCCCGAATTTCGCCCGCAAGGCCGCGGCCTTTGCCTGCCACAGGGGACCATCGAGGACTTCGGTGTTGACCACCGAGCGCGGCGCCCGGCCGTGCATGACCGCCAGCACCGCGTCGACGTTGGTCTTGCCGAAGCCGACCATGAGCTGGTCGGTCCAGTTCATGCCGTGGCCCGAGAGCACCACGTTGTCGAGCTTGAGCAGCGGGTCGGCGGCGGCGACGGGCTCCGGGTCGAAGACGTCGAGGCCAGCGCCAGCGATACGGCCGGCGGCCAGAACCTCGGTCAGGGCCGCTTGGTCAACGACCGGCCCGCGGGCGGCGTTGATGAGGTAGGCGGTCGGCTTCATCAGGGCGAGACGCCCGGCGTCGATCATGCCCCGGGTCTCGTCCGTCACTATGCAATGGAGCGCGACGATATCCGATTGTGCCATCAACTCGTCGAGATCGTCGACCATGCGAACCCCCAGGCTGGCGGCGGCATCGCGGTCGATGTAGGGATCGTAGGCGATGAACTTGAGATCGAACGCAGTCGCCAGACGCACCACCTCGGAACCGATATTGCCGAGGCCGACCACGCCCAGGGTGCGCCCCTCCAGCCCCAAGCCGGGATGGGCGTTCTTCCGGCCCCAGCCGTCAGGGCCGAGGCGGGTTAGCCGGTCCTTGGTCAACAACCGGGTGGTCGCCGCCAGGATCAGGGCCATGGTGCCGACCGCCGTGGGCCGGCGCACCGCGTCGGCGGCAATGGTCATCGCCACGCCGTTGGCGTTGCAGGCGGGAACATCGACATTTTCATAGCCGACACCGACCCGGGCGATGACCGTCAGCCGGCAGTCGGGCGGAAAGCTGTCGGCCGTAATCGACGCCGCCGTAGGGGTTGCGATCAGCGCGTCAACATCGATAATCTCGGCGGCGTCTACATGAGCCCTGTTGTCGATAACCCCGACCTCGATGCGGGGATCGTCGAGAAGACGTGAAATGTCGTAGCCGGGAATGGTGAAGTTGCCGTCGTCGTCGAAATAGTTGGCGGTGAACTTGATGCGGTATTTGTCCATGGGTCCTGCTCAGCTTGTCGGGTAGTTCGGCTCTTCGCCGGTAATCACTTCTATCACCGCGGTCTGACCCTTGGCCACGTGGTCGACGCCACGGCTCAGGGCGGTCTTGATATCGTCGACCTTCTCGACGGTCTCGCCATAGGCGCCCAGGGCTTCGCCGACCTTGGCGTAGTTGCCCGACAGCTTATGAATATCGAACTTGTCGGAGGCCACCGGCAAGTGCCCGGTATAGCCGCCCATGACGCTGTTCTTGAAGACGATGGTCAGCACCGGCAAGCCGCAACGCACGGCGGTCTCGACCTCCATGCCGGTCATGCCGAAGGCGGCGTCGCCCATGATGTTGACCGACAGCCAGTCGGGCCGCGCCAGCTTGGCGCCCATGGCGAGGCCGAGCCCGGCGCCAAGCTGGGTGGTCTTGCCCCAGCCCATATAACCGTGGGGCACGATGGCCTCGTAGAACAGAGTAGTCTGGTCGCGCGGGTTGCCGGCGTCGTGAGTGACTACGGTTTTGGTTCGGTCGACCACGCTCATGAGATCCCAGATAACCCGGTAGGGGCTGATCGGTTCGTCCGTGGCCGTGAGGCGCGGCATCCACTTCGCCATAAATTCATCGCGCACGGCCTTGACCTCCCTGGGCACCGCATGGTCGCCGCTACGGCCGTCGTCGCCGAGGCGATCCCTGGCCCCCTTGATAAGCTGGCTCAACGCCACCTTGGCATCGCCCACGGCGCCGAAGGACACCGGATAGTCCTTGCCGATATCGGCCTCGCAATTGGTGATCTGGGCCATGGTCTTGCCATGGGGAATGGCGGTGACGTAGTCGGACCTGGTGAAGCTGGTGCCGATACCCAGCACCAGATCGGCCTTATCCAGGAAGTGAGTAACCGTGGCCGGGCGCGAAAGGGCGCCGGTGCCGAGCGCCAGGGCGTGGTTTTCGGGGAACGCGCTCTTGGCGTTAAGCGTCGTCATCACCGGTACCTGCAACAGCTCGGCCAGTTGCTTCAACTCATCACAGGCCTGGGCGTAGAACACTCCCTGGCCGGCGACGATGACCGGCGCCTTGGCGGCCAATAGGCTGTCGAGCAGCTCGGCCATGTCTTGCGGGTCGGGCTGGGCCGCCGAACGGCGCGGCGATGCGTAATTGTAGTCGCCATCGGCCAAATCCTCACTGAGGACATCCTTGGGCGTCTCCATCATGACCACGCCGGGTTTGCCGTTGCGCAGCTGGGCAAAGGCGTTCTGCATCATCTGCGGGATGCGGCCCGTGGACATGGCGGTCTCGGCCGACTTGGTGACGTGTTTGAGGTTGAGGCTGGCGTCGAAGTTGGGCACCACGCTGCGCTCGTCACGCGGGTAACCCGTGGGCAGGTAGAGCACCGGGCTGGCGTCGGCCTGAGTTTGGGCGACGGCGCCGAAGGCGTTTTCCGAACCGGGTCCGTACTGCACCGTGGTAACGCCGATCTTGCGGCCGTCGTTCATGCGGCTGTAGCCGTCGGCGATATGGAGCGCCGTACGCTCCTGGCGCGCCAGAACCGGGCGGATCCCGACAGCGGCGCAGGAATCAATAATTTCGCTGTGGGGGAAACAGGTCAGATACTCGACCCCCTCGAACTTGAGAACCTTGGCAATGACATCGACGCCCTTCATGGCTTCCTCCTGATTCCTGTTCACGACCAGCCGATCAACTCATACCATCGGTCGTTAAGAACGACCGATGGGCGTTCAAACGCCACGCAGGCCCCCGCCGAACGGTCGGCGACGCGCAGTCGCGCTTACCAGTGGTCTTAGTGACCACTGGTGTAACAATGCCAGAAGCACGGCCGGGGCCAAGACAAAAAAAGAAGGGCCGGCTACGCCGGCCCCAAGTTGGGGGAATTGGGAAGCAGTAAGGCGCCTGAAATTCGTACGGGGGATACGGGGCAGGCGCGTCGGCATTGTTGAGACCGATTATGATGATTTGGCGACCATGCGCTCCTCGCTATGCGTTCGGCATTACCAGATCGTCGCGATGAGGCGATAGCCTGGTGAGAGCTTTGATCGAAATGTTGTTTTCGATGCCAAAACAATTGGTTAGACACATTTTTCTAGCGAAGACGAAGGGCAGGACCGCGCCTATCAATATGGCATTCAGCAAAAATTTGAGGATCGCGGCGGGAGTTCGAAACCCCGCCGGCCTAGCTGTCGTCGCGATAGGGGCGCAACACCCGCCCGGTCTTATGGGCCGAGGCGATATCGCCCTGACCGGTGAATTCCACCGCCGGGGAGAAGCCCAGGGTGGTCCTCACGGCGTTCGCGACTTCGGCGCCGAGAGCCGGATATTGCGCCGGGTCTACATCCCGTGCCACCTCGACGCGCAGGCGTGGTTCAAAGTCGATGGGCGGCGACCGATCGAGGATGATTTCGAACTCGCCGGTAAGCCGCGGTTGCAGCCCGGTCAGCACCGCCTGAACCCTGAGAGGAAAGATGTTGACCCCCTTGACGATGAACATGTCGTCGCTGCGCCCCGGGGTCTCGAGGCGAAAGCCGGTGCGGCCTCAGGCGCAGGGGTCCGTATAGAGCCGCACCAGATCGTGGGAGCGCATACGCAGCAGCGGGCAGGCCCGGCGCAGAAGCGAGGTGTAGACCATCTCGCCGACCACGCCATCGGTGATGTCGAGAGGATCGCCGCTTTCCAGCTCGATCAGCTCGACCGCCATAAGGCCGCCGCTGGTGTAATGGAGGCCCCGGTGGGACTCGCATTCGGCGCTTTGCACACCGCCCTCGGAGGTGCCGTAGATGTCACGGGCGGTCAGCCCCCAAAGCTGTTCGATGCGCGCCCGGCAGCCCGCCACCTGCATGCCCGCCTCGCCGGAGAAGAAGCCCTTGGCGAGACCCAGCGACGACGGGTCGATGCCTTCCTCGGCGGCCAGTTCGGCAAGGCGGATGGCGTAGGACGGTGTTGCGTAGAGGGCCAGGTTCGCGTCCATGTCGGCGAGCATGGCGAGCAGGCGCTTGGAGTTGCCGATGCCGCAAGGCAGGATTGCCGCCCCCATGGTCTCGAAGGTCATGTGATAGGAAACACCGCCGGCGTAGAGACTGTAATTGAGGCAACTGACCACCAGATCGCCGGGCCGGCAGCCCGCGGTCCACAGGGCGCGGGCTACCCATCTCGTTGTAGTCAGCGACATCGCTGGCGGTCATGCCCATGCGCAGGGACTGGCCGGTGGTGCCGCCGGTACCGACAATGCGCACGATGTCCTCAAACGGCGCGCATTGATGCGGCCCAATCAGCGAGCCGGCGGCCTGGGCGGCGGCGGACTCGAATTTCTAGGTGAACGGCAGGCGGGCGAGGTCGCGCTGGTCGCGGATGTCGCCCGGACCGATGCCGGCGTCGTCAAACTTGGCGCGGAAATAGAGGCTGGCATGGTGGAGATTGGCCATCTGCTCGACCAACAGGCCGACCTCGAGCCGACCCAGGGCGGCCGGCACCATGGTCTCGATTTCTTCGCTCCAGTATTTCCGCTGGGTCATAAGAGTGGCACTAAACAGAGGGCTCGCGGTTACGGCCTTCACGCACCCGGCGCAGCATTCCCGTGAAGTTGCGCCAGCTCCAACTCAGGCCGCCGTCGATGGCGCAACGCAGCAGGCGGAAGTTCTCGTAAGTTGGCCGGGGTTGGCCTTTGAGCGCTATACCCAGGCCGCGAGCCAGGGCGGCGCGCTTGCGCCAGGCGTGCTCGGGATGCTGGGCGTCGAACTCCTCGACCGCGTAGGGCTCACGCGACACGTAGCCAGCCTCGACCGCGTCGTCGACCAGGGCGGCTCCCTTGGCGGTGCGGGCAACGATGACGTTCCAGCCCTCACCTTCCTCATGGCTCGACTTGCCGTCGACCATGATCCAGCAGTCAGGGCAGGAGACGTCGGCCTGCTCGCCGATGGCGTCGGGACAGATCTTGCAGCGGAACGGCACGTCATATTTCCAGGGAAGATCACTGTCCCAGGCCTGATCGTAGGTCAGCTCGAAGGTCTCGCCCTTCTTGGTGTGCATGTGGGTCATGCCGGGCCAGCCTTCGCCGCGAAAACGGAAAACGTCCAGATCGTCTTCCGCCTGGCCGAAGTGGGCGGCGACCTTCTGGGCCGACTCGAGGGACGCCACGCCGCCACAGAAGATGGTCAACATATAGGGCACCTGTTTGTCGACCCGGGGATCGATACGCGTCAGGTTACGCATGGCGGCCACGTCGCAAGGTTTGCCGGCAACGGCGAAGCGCTTGCCTTCGTCGAGCAGGCGCATGACTTCGGTAAGCGGAGCCCCCGGCCCATAGCGCGACTGGGCCCCGGCGATAATCTGATCACGCTCGGTGCTGATTGCCCCGTTGGTGTGCATGGGCTCATCCTTGGAAGCCTGCACATGGACCAGACAATCGACCTTGCCGGTTTCCACCAGATAGAGGCCAAGCGCCGTTAGCATACCGCCGGCTGCGGCCTTGAAACGGATCGCCGGATCGCTGGAATAACCCCGCGCCAGGCTGGCGTAGGGGCCCCAGATGGTGTGCATATGACCCTTGGGACCGGCGACCGCGGGATCGGGGCCACGGAGATTGATGCCCGGGCAGGCCGTGAGAATGCGATCAAGCGTGGGTTGGTCGAGTGCTTCCAGAACCTTGGGGCGCAGGTGGCTTGACGACGACATGGTCATGGTCACCCGCTCGCTACCGGCCATGCTTTCACACAGGCCGCAACCCAGGCACAGCCCGTATTCCACCACTGTTTCGAGGTCTCTCGTCTGCATCCTGATCACCTTGTCACCAATCCAAACACGGCGCGCATAGTGGCGGCTTGCCCCGACAAGGGCAATAACCCGTGGCCGGTTAAATTAATAAACAAAGATAATACTTGTTATATACCGATAACGAGCGTATGGTACGGAAAATAAAGTTCCGAACCATCTATCGGGAGCGAGGCGCTATGACCACGGGCTGGACCAAAACCATTTCCCATGAACAACTGACCGCCAAGGGCTCGGCGGTGGTGCGCCGAGGCGGCAAGTAACTCGCCCTGTTCGAGACGCCCGAGGGCATCTTCGCCTGCAACAACCGTTGCCCCCACGAGGGCTATCCCCTGCGCGAAGGCACCCTGGACGGCAGCTGCATCCTGACCTGCAACTGGCACAACTGGAAATTCGACCTCAAGACCGGCGCCAATCAGTACGGCGGCGACGGCTTGTGCGTCTATCCGGTGGAGCTGCGCGGCAGCGACGTTTGGGTCGATATCACCGACCCACCCTTCGAGGCCCGGCGCGCCAAGATCATGGCCAATCTGCGCGAGGCCTTCGACGACCACGAATACGACCGCATCGCCCGCGAAATTGCCCGTCTGCGTCTGCTCGGCGGCGACCCCTCCGATGCGGTCGCCGAGGCCATCCTGTGGTCCTATGAGCGCTTCGAGTTCGGCTGGACCCACGCCTATGCCGGCGCCGCCGACTGGCTGACACTTTACGACGAACACGCCAATGACCCGGAAACCCAGTTGATCTGCCTGCTGGAAATCGTCGGCCATATCGCCGACGACACCCTGCGCGAGGAAAACTATCCCTACGGCGAGGGCGTCCGGAACTATGACGAGAACGGCTTCGTATCGGCCATGGAGGACGAGGACGAAGATACCGTCATGGCCATGCTGCGCGGCGGCCTGGCCGCCGGCCTGAGCTTCCCTGATTTCGAGCGCGGCCTGTCCCGCGCCGCCCTGGCCCATTACGCCGCCTTCGGCCATTGCATGATCTATGTAACCAAGGCGGGCCGCCTGATCGAACGCTTCGGCGACCGGGTAGCCGAGCCGGTGCTGTTGTCCCTGGCGCGCCATACGCTGTTCAGCTCGCGCGAAGACCAGATTCCCGAATTCCGCCACTATGCCGAGGCCCTCGCCTCCTGGGGCAAGGGGCGCAACGGCACGGCGCCGGAGGCCAGCGAGTTCAAGGGCCTCAACGCCAAGAACGCCATGAAGCTGGCGGCGCGCCACGGCAAGAGTGACCCGGAGGCCCTCTATCGCGCCCTGCTGGCGGCCAACGCCGACAACATGCTGCACTACGACATGGCCTACCAGAAGCAGACCGACCTGAATATCCGCGACAACGTCGGCTGGCTCGACTTCACCCACACCATCGCCTTCGCCAACGCGGCGCGCAAAACCTGCGCCAAGTATCCTGAACTGTGCCCTATGCGTTGCTGCAACTGGCCTGCTTCAGCGGCCGCAACGACGCCTATACGGACGCCGCCCTGGATGACAGCCAGTGGCGGGTCGACGACGCCGACGATTTCTTCGACGCCGGCGTCGAGGGTCTGTTTGACCACGGCCGCGACGAGTACATCGTCTCGGTGCATTACGTAAAGACCCTCCTAGCGACCCGCGAGGAAATCAGCTCCGGCGCCGCCGGCGAGGGCGCCGACACGGTGCTGGTCTCCCTCAACCGTCTGGTCAACTCGCCGCTGACGCTCAAGCACGTGCGGCGCACCGCCCACCAGGCCATGGAATTCGCCGCCCTCGACGACTAACCCGTCTAATCTGGGGGCATGGACGAAAGCCCGACCCTTAAACACAGCCTGGGGCTGCCGCTGATTACGCTCTATGGCCTTGGCACGGTCATCGGCGCCGGGATATTCGTGCTCATCGGCGAGGTCGCGGGCAGCGCCGATATGTTCGCCCCGGCGGCGTTCCTGATTGCGTCTCTGCTCGCCGGCCTCACCGCCTTTTCCTTCGCCGAGCTGGCCTCGCATTTTCCCAAGAGCGCCGGCGAGGCGGTCTATGTCCAGGAGGGTTTCGGGTGGCGCCCCCTGTCGGTTACCGTCGGGCTGGTAGTGGTGGCGGTGGTGCTTGGCCTTGGCGTCATCGCGGTCTGGGGAATTGTCGGGTCAGTGACCATCGCGGCCCTGGTGACAATCGTCGAGGCCGGCACCCTGGTGGTGGTCATCGTCGCGGCGGGCGATTCACTCGCCACCTTGCCGGCGCGTCTGCCCGAACTGATCCCACCGACCAACGGCGCGGTGTGGTCGGGCATTTTCGCCAGCGCGGTGCTCGCCTTCTTCGCCTTCATCGGTTTCGAGGACATGGTCAACGTGGCCGAGGAGGTCAAAGACGCGCCCCGGGTCATGCCGCGCGCCATTATCACCGTGCTGATTTCCGCCACCACCCTCTACGTCGTCACCGCATTGGTCACCGTGTTGACCGTGCCGCCGGCGGACCTGGCGGCCAGCGGCGCCCCCGTGGTGTTGATCTTCGAGCGCACCACTGTTCTGGTCGCCGTGCTCAACGGCGCCCTGATCCAGATCGTCATGGCGGCGCGGGTGTTCTACAGCCTCGCCAACATGGGTCTGCTGCCAAGCCGCCTGGCCACCGTCAACGCCCGTACCCGCACGCCACTGATGGCCATCGTACTGGGCTTCGCCCTGTGGCTGCCCCTGCTGACCCTGGCGCAGCTCACCTCGCTGGTGACCCCGGTAGTATTCGTCATGATAAATCTGGTCCTGGTACTTATCAAACGCCGATTGCCCCCGGTGGAGGGCGGGTTCACCTTTCCGTTCTGGATGCCCGTGGCCGGATTCGTGGCCAGCGCCGTATTCGCCGCCTTTCAGATCGCGGGCTTCGCCGGACTTCTTGTCTAATTGATCGAAATCAAGGTCGAACCTACGGCCAGGGTCTAGGCTTTTGACCTGATCAGGTAATTGATTCGGTTCCAGACGGTTATGTCCGGCTCGCCTCGTCCCACGCCCCCGTTCTCACCGGTTCTGTTGGCCGGGGTTCTCATGCGCCCGTTGCCCACGGCGCCCCTGGCGCCATTGTTGCGCGCCGGCTGGCGGGCCATGGAGCGACGCCACCCGGAAGCCTTCAATCGCCTCGCCGTGCTCCATGGCGCGACCATCATCATTGAGCCGGTCGACCTACCCTTTGCCCTGGCCATGGCCTTCAGCGACAACGGTCATGATTTGCGCGTGGCCGAGGATGACGACCGGGCCCTGGCGGTGGCGACCGTGTGCGGACCGCTGCTGGTGCTGACCGACCTGCTCGAAGGCCGCATCGACGGGGACGCCATGTTTTTCTCCCGCGCGTTGACCATCGAGGGCGATACCGAAGCGGTTCTGGTGCTGCGCAACGCGCTCGACGGCGCCGGTGTCGATATCACCGCCGACCTGGCCGCCACGTTCGGTCCCCTGGCCCGGCCGGCAACCGCCCTGGCCGGCGGGATACGACGTTTTTTTGGGCAACTGGCCGGTGATCTTGACGTCCTGCACGGCGCCATGGTCGGCCCTCTGGACCGCCGAGCCAGCGGCCAGGCGGCGACCATCAAACGTCTTGAGACGCGGGTCAGCGAACTGGAAAGCCGCTTTCGCCGCGCCAAGCGTGTAGCGCCGCCAATGACCCGCAAAGCGGTGAATCAATATGACTGAGCCGCTTCTCGAACTGGTCTGCCCGGCGGGAACGCCCGCCGCGCTCCGCGCCGCCATCGATGCCGGCGCCGACACAGTCTACGCGGGCTTTCGCGACGAGACCAACGCACGCAATTTTCCCGGCCTCAACTTCGACCGGGCCGAATTCGCCGACGGCATCGCCTATGCCCACGACGCCGGCCGCCATGTCTATCTGGCGGTCAACACCTATCCGGAAGCGGGCAATCCGGAGCCCTGGACCCGCGCTATCGACGACGCCGCCAGCCTTGGTGCGGATGCCGTCATCGTCGCCGACATCGGGCTGCTCGACTACACTCGGCGCCGCCATCCCGAGCTTCGCCTGCATCTTTCGGTCCAGGCATCGGCGGCCAATGCCGAGGCCATAGCCTTCTACCACCGAGCCTTCGGGGTCAAGCGGGTGGTGTTGCCCCGGGTGCTGAATATCACCAAGATCGCCGATCTCAATCAGCGCATACCGGTGGAAACCGAGGTCTTCGCCTTCGGCGGCCTTTGCGTCATGGCCGAGGGGCGCTGTAGCCTGTCGTCCTACATCACCGGCCAGTCGCCCAACATTTGCGGCGTCTGCTCACCGGCCAGCCATGTGCGCTATGAAGAGCGCGGCGACATCCTGGTCTCGCGGCTCGGCGATTTTACGGTCAATCTGTTCGAGCCCGACGAGGCGGCGGGATATCCCACCCTGTGCAAGGGCCGCTTCAGGGCCGACGGCGATGCCGACTACCTGTTTGAGGAACCAACCAGCCTCAACGTCATGGGCCTGCTGCCCGAGCTGGCCGCCGCCGGGATCACGGCCCTCAAGATCGAAGGCCGCCAGCGCGGCCGCGCCTATGTCGCTCAAGTGGTCAGCGCCTTCCGCGCCGCGGTCGACGCCTTCAGCCACGGCGAGCCGCCGCCGCCCGACGCCCTAGCCAACCTCAGCGAAGGCCAGAGCGGCACCAGCGGCGCCTACCGGCGGAGTTGGCGGTAATGAGCAAGCTTACCGTGGGGCCGGTGCTGTTCCACTGGGCGCCCGAAGCTTGGCGCGACTTCTATTTCCGCATGGCCGACGAGTCCGCTGTCGACACGGTCTACGTGGGCGAGGTGGTCTGCGCCAAGCGCGCGGTGCTTTTCGAGCCCCATATGGACGCGGTGCTGGAGCGCCTGACGGCGGCCGGCAAAAACGTGGTCCGCTCGACCATGGCCCTGGTTATGGACAAGAACGACATGGATCTGGTGTCGGCCATCGCCGAGGGGCCATGGACCGTGGAGGCCAACGATATCTCCTGCGTCGGCCTGCTCCATCGCCGCGACCACATCATCGGACCGTTCATCAACGTCTATAACGAGGACACCCTGCGCTACCTAGCGGAGGCCGGCGCATCGCGGGTCTGCCTGCCGTCGGAATTGCCGGCGGCATACCTGGCCACCCTGGCCGGTATCGGCGCCAGCGATATCGAGGTCCAGGTCTTCGGCCGCCTGCCCCTGGCCATTTCGGCGCGCTGCTATCATGCTCGGTCGCGCGACGTGAGCCGTGACGGCTGCCGCTTCGTCTGCGGCGAGGACCCGGACGGCATGATGGTCGACAGCCTCGATGACGAGCCCATGTTCGCGGTCAACGGCCCGCAAACCCTGTCGGCCACCTACGCCAATCTGCTCGGCGATCTTGGCGAGATGAAGGACATGGGGATCAAAGCCTACCGTCTGTGGCCCCAGGATTGCGACATGGTCGCCGTCGCCGGCATCTTCCGCGATGTGCTCGACGGCCGCATGGCCAGCGACGAAGGCGACGCCCAACTCGCCACCATCTGCTGCGACGTGGAGTTTTCCAACGGCTTCTACCACGGCGCCGAGGGTGCCAATTTGATTGCGCCTACAGCGGCCAGACCCAAAGAATCATCGGTAGCGACACCACAACGATAAGAATCTCGAGCGGCAGGCCCATGCGCCAGTAGTCGCCGAAGTGATAGCCTCCCGGGCCCATGATCAGCATGTTGTTCTGGTGGCCGATGGGCGTCAGGAAAGCACACGACGCAGCCACCGCCACGGTCATCAGGAACGGGTCGGCGCTGACCCCGAGCTGGCTCGCCATGCCCATGCTGATGGGCGCCATGACCACCGCCGTGGCGGCATTGTTCATGATATCCGACAGGGTCATGGTGACGATCATCAGCAACGCCAGCACCACGACCGCCGGGAAATCGCCGGCGACGCCGAGTATGGCGCTGGCGATCAACCCGGTGGCGCCGCTGGTCTCCAGGGCCTCGCCCACGGGGATCATGGCGCCGAGCAACAGAATCACCGGCCAGTCGATACTTTCATAGATTTCCCGGGGCGGCACGATATTGAGCAGAACCATGGCCAGGGCGGCCAGGGCCAGGGAAATGGTGAAGGGCAGCCAGCCCAGACTGGCGCTGACAATCGCGGCGGCGAAGATAGCGGCGCATAGTCCGGCGTGGCGGCGCTGACCAATCTGCAGTCCGCGCTCGGCCAGGGGCAGGCAGCCCATGGCGGCAATGGCCTCGGGTAGCCGATCACCATCGCCCTGCAACAACAGCACATCGCCGGCCTTCAGCGCCAGGGACATCAGGCGCTCGCGGATCGGCCGGCCCTGGCGCGATACCGCCAGCAGGGTAACCCCGTAGCGGGTGCGCAGGCGCATGGCGTGGACACTGCGGCCCTCGATGCGGGCGCGCGGCGCCACCACCGCCTCCACCAGCACCACGTTCTCGGCGCTCAGCAGGCTCGCCTTGGGTCCCTCGACGCCCACCACCTCGAGGCCGAGGATCGACATAAAGCTGCCGATGGCCTCGGGGCTGGCTTCAACCACCAGCAGATCGCCGGGCCGGATCGGCTCGCGGCGGGCGACGCCAAAACCCCGGCGGCCCTTGCGGATAACACCGACGATGACCGCCGCCGTATCGGCCGCCAGTTCCTCGATCTCATGGACCGTGAGGCCGACCGCCGGCGACTCCTCGGGCACCCGCGCTTCGGAGACGTAGTCTTCGAGATCAAATAGTTCTTCGGAAGTCAGGGTCTGGCGACGCTGGCGCGGGATCAGGTGCCAGCCGACCGTGGCGATGAAAATGACCCCGGTGACCGCCACTACCGCGCCCACCGGGGTGAAGTCGAACATGCCGAAGGGCGTCCCGGCGGACTTCTCACGCACCGTGGCGATGATGATGTTCGGCGGCGTGCCGATCATGGTCATCAGGCCGCCGAGGATCGAGCCGAAGGACAACGGCATGAGGATCACCGCTGGCGACTGCTTGGCCTTGTTGGCGGCCTTCATGGCCACGGGCATGAGCAGGGCCAGGGCGCCGACGTTGTTCATGATCGCCGACAGGGCGGCGCCAAGGCCGGCCAGAGCAGCGATGTGGAGCGACAATCGCTTGGCCGCCAGGGTGACATGACTGGAGATCAGATCGACCGCACCGGAATTGCTCAGGGCCCGGGAAATGATCAACACCATGGCGACGGTCACCGTGGCCGGATGGCCGAGCCCGCTGAACGCCTCGCCATAGGGCACCACGCCGGCCACCACCGATGCCAGCAGGGCGACCAGAGCGACTACGTCATAGCGCCAACGGCCCCAGATGAACAACACCAGGACGCCCGCCAGAACTGCAAATACCGCTGCCTGCTCGTAGGTCATCTCACCGCCGGCCGCCCCGTGGACAGATTTTCAGCCATGGTACACATTTGACGCCAAACCGGCAAAAAAGCGACACGGTAGAGCCGTAGGCGCTATTTCCGGGCACTCCGAGGTTTGACTTCGCTACGGATGGTCCGGCCCAGGGCGTCGTGGGCGCGGTCGAGGTCATAGTCCATCTGGGCCCGCAGCCAGAAGTCGTCGGCGGTACTGAAGTAGCGCGCGAGACGCAGACCGGTGTCCAGGGTTACCGCACTCCTGCCGTACACCAGGTCACCGATGCGCCGCGGCGAGACTAAGATTTCGCGGGCGAGCCGGCGCTGGCTGATGCCCAGGGGCTCAAGAAACTCCTGTAACAGCACCTGGCCGGGATGGAGGCGCGACCATTCCGCTGCGGTCTCATGGTCGCCGATCATGGCGGTTTCCAGAGTCTCTCGGTCCTTCCCCGACACCGGAATATCGTCGGGTAGCGCCGGTGGAATGAACTGGATCTCGGTTACCAGGCCGGCTTCCTTCCAGGCGTTGATGCCGCCGGTCATATTATAGAGCATCGCATGGCCGGCCTTGAGCAGTTGCTTGGCCGCCGCCGCCGAGCGTTTGCCGACAGCGCAGTGAAACACGATCTTCTTGTTGGCGATGCGGGGAAACACGTCCGGATCGAACACCGACAGGGGGACCAGGACCGAACCGGGGATATGTTCCTGTTCGTATTCGGTGGTTTCGCGCACGTCCACCAGTATCGCTTCGTGATTGTCGAGCCAGCCGCTGACAGTTTCGGCATCGACTTCGACGGCGGCTAGGGGAGATGGGGTTGCCATGCCAGTTATTTATCCTCCGGTTGATGGAATCAGAACTTAGGTCGGCGGTCACACCCGGGACGCGGATTCAGCCAGGACGGTAACCAATTCCAGCAGATCGTTGGTGGTGACGATACCGCGGGCGTTGAGGTCCGGCGTCACGTCGCGAGGAAGATCCGAATTCGAGCCTTCGCCGGCATCCTCGTTGAGCACGCCACCCATGACAAGGGTTATCCTGGCGTCACGCCGCTGGCGCTCGGCGGCAAGGTGGTCGCCGTAATTGAGCGCCATGCCGTTGTAGGTGGTGGCGACCGCCAAGCCGTCGAGGCGGGCGGCGCCGGACCGCGAGACCCGTTCGACCTCGCGTTCGCGGGCTTCCTGGCTCATGCGCGTGAGTTCGGTGGGATGGCTGAGGTCCGCGTCCGGCCCCAAACCAATACGTTCGATGGCAGGGGCGCCCATGCGCCGGGTCGCGAGCATCAGTTCGAGCGGGTTGTCTGCTTCGATGCCGATGGCCGCGAGGTAGCCGTCGAGGCGGTCTAACCAGGCACGAGCGCCGTCGGCGATGGCCATGGCGAGTTCGTCCGTCTCGCGCCAGTCGATGCGCTTCGCCAGGTCCCTGGCCTGGGGCTCGATAGCGCGTGTCAGGCGGTGGACCTCGAGAATATCGGCGGCCGCCGGCACCCGTTCGCGTTCGGTAAGCGGGGTCGGCAGATAGGATGACCCCCAGGCGAAATGGGCGTCGGCGGCCAGGCTGACCGTCACATCGTTGACCAGCAAGGCCAGATTGCGGTCCTTCGGGTCACCAAGGCCGACCGTGTCGCCGTGGTAGAAGACCGATGAAGTGGGTGCGGAACGCGGGTGCCCTGTTTGACCCACTGCTTGATGGGTGGGACCACGGCGAACTCGCCGCGATTAGGGACTTCGCGCATGATAATTTCGCCGCCACGTTCGACCATGCCGAGGACGATGTATTTGTCGTCGTGGCCCCGCTTGTCCTTGCCACCAATGAATGTCTTGTCGATCTCGACAACGGCGTTTCCGCCAAGCGGCCTGTCGCCATCGGCATAGGCCATGTACTTGCGGATTTCATGGCCCATACGCCACGCGCATTTGTACGTCACGCCAAGCTGGCGCTGGATTTCCTTGGCCGAAACGCCGTTGCGGGTCATGCAGAACAGGAACATGACGTAGAACCACTTTTGCAGCGGTGTACGAGTGCGCTGGAACGGAGTGCCCGCCATGGGGTGCAAATGATGTTCGCACCACTGGCACTCATAAGCGGGATGTTTCCTAAGCCTATGCCACTTTGTGACCTTACCACTCTTGGGACACGCGCCCTTCATGCCGTAGCGAGTTTCCACAAGATGATCCAAACAGGCTTCATCCGTGGGAAACCTCCTGAAGAAATCTTGTATGTTGAGCGTCTTTCCCCTTCCCCACTAATGTATGAGCAACGGTTACATATGTCAAGGGGATTTTTCCTACGTGCAATTTAGTGAATTTTACGCGACTTTACCAGATGTCGGTGGGAATAATCACCGATTTGGCTACCAGATCGGCAAGACATTGGGAGGAATCATGGCAAGCGAGCTAGCGCGGGAAATTCGCCGCCGTATGGAAGCCGGAGGCTTCAACCAAAAGTCCCTGGCGCGGGCGGCGGGTCTCAACGAGACGGCGGTGCGCGATATCCTGATCGGTAAATCCCAACATCCGCGCCACGACACGGTTCAGAAGATTGCCGGGTCCCTGGAATGCTCGGTTATCGAACTTATCGAGCCCGGCGCGACGCCGGCGCCCGCCGTGGCGCGCTATAAGGAAGAGTTCGCCTTCGTGCCGACCTATGAGGTCTCGGCGGCGGCCGGCGACGGCATCATCATCGACAACGAGTACGAGACCGGCCGTCTGGCCTTTCGCCACAACTGGCTGCGCTCGGTAACCACCGCATCAACCGACGAGCTCGCGGTGATCACCGTTCACGGCGATTCCATGTATCCGACCCTGGCCGACGGCGACACCATCCTTGTCGACCTGAGCCAGCGCGGCGCGGCGCGTGACGGTGTTTATATCGTACGTTTCGGCGACTTCGTGCTGGTCAAACGCCTGCTTATCGATCCGGTGCGCCGCGAGGTGACGATTTCCTGCGACAACGAGAACTACCCCCGCCTCGCCCCGGTCGCCCCCGACGACGTGGACGTGACCGGCCGGGTGATCTGGGTCGGCCGCCGCATATAACACGGCGCCTCATTGCTCAATCCCTGCCGTTGCCTGTCGTTGGCACCGTGCTATAACGGGGCCGACGCACATAGCCGATTCTCTGGAAGGCGCCCATGAGCGCGATAATTCTCATTATCAATGGCCCCAATCTCAACCTGCTGGGTACGCGGGAGCCGGATATTTATGGCCACGAAACCCTGGCCGATGTCGAGGGCCTGTGCATGGCCCGCGCCGACACTCTTGATCTGGCGGTGGATTTTCGCCAGTCCAACAGCGAAGGCGAGATCGTCGGCTGGATTCAGGATGCGCGGACCACGGTTGCCGGGCTGATCGTCAACGCCGGTGCCCTGACCCACACGTCCATCGCCGTACTCGATGCCCTGCTGGCCAGTGAGTTGCCGGTGGTCGAGGTCCATCTCTCCAACATCCACCGCCGCGAGTCGTTCCGCCAGCAGTCCTATGTTTCCCAGGCCGCCGTCGGCATGATCTGCGGTTTTGGCAGCCGGGGCTACGAGATGGCGCTGGACGCCATGGCGCGCATTCTCGACCAATCAGACGAGGGTTAGGGCAATGACCGCAGGAAAATTCGAGGTCGACGCCGATCTGGTTCGCCAGCTCGCCGATCTGCTTGAAGAGACCGGCCTCAGCGAAATCGAGCTGGGCGACGGCGAACAACGGGTCCGGGTTGCCCGCGGCGCGGTGGCGGGCACCGTCCACGCCGCCCCGGCGCCGGCGTCCGCCGAGGCACCGCCGGCCGCCCCGTCACCCGGTGTCGATGTCGCCCCCGCCGGCGCCGTGGCGTCGCCCATGGTCGGTACGGTGTACAGCGCGCCTGAGCCCGGCGCGCCGGACTTCGTCTCCGTCGGCGCCCGAGTCGAGGAAGGCGATACCTTGCTTATCATCGAAGCCATGAAGGTGATGAACCCGATCCGTGCGCCGCGCGGCGGCACGGTCAGCGAGATCGTGGTGGAGAACGGCAGTCCAGTCGAATTCGGCGAGACCCTGCTGGTTCTCGCGTAAGAGCATCCATTCCCGATGTTCGATAAGGTGCTGATCGCCAATCGCGGGGAAATCGCCCTGCGCATTCATCGCGCCTGCCGCGAAATGGGCATACGCACCGTCGCCGTCCATTCCACCGTCGATGCCGACGCCATGCATGTGCGCCTCGCCGACGAGAGTGTCTGCATCGGCCCGCCGCCGGCCAATCAGAGTTATCTCAACATCCCGGCGATCATTTCCGCCGCCGAGATCACTGCCCCCGATGCCATCCATCCGGGCTACGGCTTCCTCGCCGAAAACGCCGGTTTTGCGCAGATTGTCGAAGAACACGGCTTCGTCTTCATCGGCCCCAAACCGGAACACCTGCGCATGATGGGTAACAAGATCGCCGCCAAGGCCGCCATGCAGTCACTCGGCGTGCCGGTAACGCTGGGATCCGACGGCCCCATCAGTGACGGCGACGAGGCTTTCGATCTGGCCGCCGAGATCGGCTATCCGGTGGTCGTCAAAGCGGTGTCCGGCGGTGGCGGCAAGGGCATGAAGATGGTGCCCGACTCATCGAAGCTGGCGGAATATATGGCGCTGGCCCGGGCCGAAGCGCGTACCGCTTTCGGCGATGACTCTCTTTACATGGAGAAGTTCCTCGACGGGCCGCGGCATATCGAAATTCAGGTGCTGGCCGATGAACACGGCAACGTGGTGCACTTGGGCGAGCGCGACTGCTCGCTCCAACGGCGCCACCAGAAGGTGCTCGAAGAAGCCCCGGCGGCGGCTCTAAACGACGATCAGCGCAACACGCTGGGCGACACTGTCGTCAAGGCCATGACCGAAATCGGTTATCACGGCCTCGGCACGGTGGAGTTTCTGTACCAGGACGGCCAGTTCAACTTCATTGAGATGAATACCCGGCTCCAGGTCGAGCACCCGGTCACCGAAATGATCACCGGCATCGACCTGGTGCGCGAACAAATCCGCGTCGCCGCCGGGGCGCCGCTGGGCTACGGCCAGAACGACATCCGCCTCGACGGCCATGCCATCGAATGCCGGGTCAACGCCGAACACGCCGAAACCTTCGCCCCGTCGCCGGGCCGCATCGGCAGCTACCACGCGCCGGGCGGCCTCGGCGTGCGGGTTGATTCGGCGCTTTACGCCGGCTATACCATCCCGCCGACCTACGACAGCCTGATCGCCAAGGTCATCGTCCACGGCTCCAGCCGCAACGAATGCCTGATGCGCCTGCGCCGGGCGCTCGAGGAATATGTTATCGACGGCGTCGAGACCACCATCCCGCTGCATCTCCGGCTCATCGCCGAGCCCGACTTCGTCAACGGCGTTTACGACATCAACTGGCTCGAACGCTTCCTCGAGGGCGGCGCCGGGAGCTGACCAACCGGTGACCGCCGGTCAGGCGCCCCGAAAATGATCGAACAGGGTCCACACCCCGATGGCGATGAAACCGATACCAGCGATCATCTTCAGCGGCATCGTCTCGAGATAGCGCGACGCCAGGCTGCCGGCGACCACGGCGATCCCGGTTGACAGGACGAGCGCCGATGCCGCCGCGATAAACACCATGAACGGGTTCAGGGTTCGGTCGCTGGCAAACAGCACCGTCGCGAGCTGTGTCTTGTCGCCCATTTCGGCGACCAGAACGGCGGCAAAGATCGAGGCAAGTTTGAGCATCGGGCGTCCCCCATAAAAGCTCCCGCAAGGGCGGATTGGCGATAATTCTATAAGGGTCGCTGTGGGAACGCCATGCCATGGCCGCATCGGTGGTCGGGCCATCAGAGCATCTTCTATCAAACCGTTAGTTTGACAAAATGAATACACCATTATCGAGATAACATACCGCAAAACAACAAAATAATATCCTATACAGTGTCTGGTTAACCGAACGCTAACAATTTTCGGTGATTATGAATGTAACAAACAGACAGCGTTTCATACGGCAAAAGCGGCCAATAAGGCGCCGCGATCATCCGGGACGTGAGCTGGCATCACTATTGAGAGATAAACCAATGACCGTAAGACCCAAGCTGATCGTTATTCTTGCCCTGCTTTTGATCGTTCTCGCCGGAATCTCGGGCATCATCAACTTCCGCCTCGACGCCCAAGCACCACAGCTCCAGGCGATGTCGGACAAAACCACCCAGGTCGGCGAAGCCTGGGTTCCACTTATGCTGACCGTCGGCGAAGTCAAGACCGATGTTTATCAGGTTTGGCAGTGGCTGACCGACATCTCCGCCACCCGCGGCCTCGACGGTCTCAACGACGGCTTCGACGAGGCCGCCGCCAACGCCGAGAAATTCGCCGCGGACGTCGCCCTGGCGCGGGAAATGGCGACCGCCCTGGAACTGGACGAAGTCATCCAGGCGCTAGACACGGTGGAAGCCGCCTTCGGCCCGTTCTACGCGACCGGTCAGAAGATGGCCGACGCCTAAATCGCCAACGGCCCGGCCGGCGGCAACAAGTTGATGGCCGACTTCGATGCGGTGGCCGCGTCAATCGCCGAATCCATCGACGAAATGGTGGTCCTGGTGCGGGATCTCACCACCAGCAACCTCGTGAAACTCGACCATCAGGCGGGCTGGGTCGAGGAAAGCAACGCCGGTCTCGTCCGGCTGGTGGTGATCCTTGTCGCGGTCGGCGTTCTGATCGCGCTCTGCGGCGCCATCTACCTGCTCCGCCTGATTGGCTCCAGCCTCGGCGGTTTATAGTCCGACATCCAGACCATCGCCGCCATGGACGATACGGCGGCGATGAATCTGGATATCGACCGCCTCGACGAATTCGGCGAGATTGCCAAGGTGCTGGCTGATTTCCGCGACAAGCTGACCGACGCCGACCGGCTACGGGCCGAGCAGAAGCAGGAAGAGGCAGCCCGCCAACAACGGGCGGATCGAATCGAGCAGGTGACGCGCGAATTTGACAACACAGTGTCCAGTACGCTCACGACCATGTCGTCATCGGCGACCGAGATGCAGGGTGCGGCCGAAGGCATGGCTGCGACGGCGGAGAAGACCAGCCGTCAGAGCCAGGCCGCCGCAGCCGCCTCCGAGCAGGCCTCGACTAATGTCCAGACCGTCTCCGCCGCGGCCGAGGAGATGTCGAGTTCGGTCAACGAGATCGCCCGTCAGATCGCCCAGTCGGCCCAGATGGCCAAGGACGCCGTGGATGCGGCGGCCCAGACCAACGAGTCGGTTCAGGGTCTGGCCGAGGGCTCGCAGAAGATTGGTGAAGTGGTTGATCTGATCAGCGACATTGCCAGCCAGACCAACCTTCTGGCCCTCAATGCCACCATCGAGGCGGCGCGGGCCAGTGAAGCCGGCAAGGGCTTCGCGGTTGTCGCTTCCGAGGTCAAGAGCCTGGCAACACAAACCGCCAAGGCCACCGAGCAGATTGCGGCCCAGATCGCCTCGATCCGGACGGCCACCGACGAATCGGTGTCGGCCATCGAAGGCATCGGCAAGAAGATCGCCGAGATGGACGAGGTTTCCACGGCCATCGCCTCCGCTATCGAAGAGCAGGGCGCGGCGACCGGTGAGATCAGCAGCAACAGCCAGCAGGCCGCGGCGGGCACCCAGGAAGTGTCGTCCAATATCGCCGGGGTCAACCAGGCGGCATCGGAGACCGGTACCGCCGCCAGTCAGGTGCCGCAGTCGGCCAGCGAGCTTTCCGGCCATGCCGAGAAGCTGCGCGGCGAGGTCGATAAGTTCCTTGAGACCATGAACGCGGCGTAAACAACCGTGGACATGAGCAAAATCTCGGGCGGCTTCGGCCGCCCGATTTTTTTTCGCGCCTGGAATACCGTGATTACTGAGCCGCGCGGACAGCGGGCAGAACGAAGTCTCCAATGATCTTCGTCGCCAATTCTTGTGCGTTCGACTGATTGTAGTTGCCCGCGAAGACAGTCACGATCAGCTGATTGGCCGGGTCAATCGCGAGCCGCTAGCCGCCATTGCCAAACCCGGTAACCCAGCGCGGCGGCAAGCCGCCGGGCGCCAGCCACTAGAAGAACCCGTAGCGCAGTCCGTCGGGCAAATCCGCATGAGGCGACATCGAGACCTTGAGCCAGTCGGCCGGTACAATCTGGTTACCAGCCCAGGCGCCGCCATCAAGGATCAGTTTGCCGACCTTCGCCAGATCATGGATTGATAGGCGCAGGCCGGACGCCGCCACCGGGATACCGTCATCGCCCTTGACCCATTCGAATTCGTCGATGCCCAGGGCTTCGAACAGGGTTTCACGGGCATAGACATCGATAGGTTTGCCAACGCCCCTGGCGATCAGGCCGGCGATGATTGCCGTAGCCCCGCCGTTATATGTCCACTCAAGGCCCGGCTCGCCGATCAGCGGACGATCAAGGGCAAAACGGTAGCGGTCGGTGGCCATTTCCATGGCGATTTCGCTGTTGCGCGGGTCCGTGTAGGGCAGGTCCTCGCTCCACTCCGTTCCCATCCGCATGGACAGCGCGTGACGCACAAGAATTTCGCGGCGGCGCGGGTCGGCCGCCAGATCGGCGTATTCGGGGAAGTGCTCGACCAGGCTTTCATCGAGGCTGGGAACCAGACCCTTGGAAAGCGCCATGCCGTAGAGCAGGCTGACGATACTTTTGGTCACCGACCTCAAATCATGCAGACTGGCGCCATCCGGTTGCGCGGTAACAAGCGGGTCGCCCCAGCGTTCATCGTCGCCCGGAAAGTGGCACTCGGCGACAACCTCGCCCTTGTGGATGATCAGGACGCTGTGCAGTCCGGATAGCTGTCCCGCCCGAAACGCCTCATGGATGCCATTGTCCAACACCGCGTTCAGGGCCATGTGCATCGCTCTACTCGAATTATAATAGGTTGATTCAAATAGTGAATATCTCGTTCACAGTATACGGCAACCGCAAAATTCGCCAGCCGGTGATATAGTCCTCCCATGGAGTTCGTTCTCACCCCCGATGTGCTGCTGCGGGCCTACGCCAGCGGGCTATTTCCCATGGCCGAGCGTCGCGACGATCCACGGCTCTACTGGATGGATCCGGACATGCGCAGCATCATCCCTCTCGACGGCCTGCACGTATCCCGGCGATTAGCCCGGCGGGTTCGGCGACAAGAGTTTGACGTCCGCACCGACAGCGCCTTTCGCCAGGTCATGGGGCTTTGTGCCGAACCGACGCTCCGCCGTATGGAAACCTGGATCAACGATCAGATTCTGGAACTGTACGGCGAGCTTCACCATCGCGGCGCCGCGCACAGTGTCGAGTGCTGGCGTGACGGCGACCTGGTCGGCGGGCTTTACGGCGTTGTACTGGGTGGCGCCTTCTTTGGCGAAAGCATGTTCAGCCGCGCCACCGACGCCAGCAAGGTCGCCTTGGTGCATTTGGTTGAACGCCTAAATCGCGGCGGCTTCCAACTGCTCGACAGCCAGTTCATCACCCCTCACCTGGAAACCCTCGGCGCAATCGAGATCACTCGTGAGCGCTACCACGAACGCCTGCGCCGCGCCCTGGCCACCGACGCCCGGTTCTATTCGCCGGATGAAGACGGCGGCTCGTCGGGATCGTCGCCCAGCCCCTCGGCGGCCTCGGGCGCTTCGGCGCAGTCGAGCACCCAGACGTCGTAGACCGGGTGTTCCAGGGCCGACAAACCCGGTGACGACGCGAACATCCAACCGCCAAACAGAAACACCGCTGCCTCACCCGGCTTGACGTCGCGAATCTCGATGAACGCAGCGCTTTCCGGCGGCTCCTCGGGCGGTGTCTTGTGACAGGAGCGGACGATGATCTCCAGGGTGCCGAAGGGCACCAGGCGATTGAGCGGCGCCTCGATTGTCGAGACCCGCGCCGTAACCTTGTCGAGCCCTTGCAGTATGGCCACCGGCTCACCCGCCAGCACCGGCCCGGTGAGCGTCAGGAAGGCCAGGGCGAGCCATGTTTTTCCAGCGGTCATCTTGACGGCTACCGGCAAGCGCGCCATTTTGTTCGCAACAGGATGGGCGTCGCCAACCGTTTGGCCTGACCTTGTTCGACGAAACTTGGCTGCGTGGCGAATGAACGCCCATCGGCCATGCTTCATGACCGATGGTATGAGTCGGCCAGCCGGGCCGTAACTCGCAGGCGTACATAATCAACGAGCCACTGTCCGCCGTCATCGCAGAGAGTCGGCCGCAGGGCTTCGACGACCTCGTTCTTAAGATCGTCGCGGTCGGTCTCCGGCACGGCGAACAGGAAGCTCTCGGCAAAGGTATCGAGCCAATCGCCGATCAGCCCCGGCAGCGGGGTAGGGCGTGGGATCAGGGCAATGGTGTCGACGGCAAACCCGCCGGCCTCGAGTCGCTCGCGGTATTCCCCGTCGGTAGGGAAGTACCACGGTATGAAGGACCGGCCCTGGAGCCCGCGCCGATCCAGCGCGGCCACCAGGGCGGCAACCACCTGCTTTACGTTGTCGCCGCCACCGAACTCGGCGACAAAGCGCCCACCCGGCTTCAGCGCCCGGCGCACGCCGGCGATAACCGCATCGGCATCGTTCATCCAGTGCAACGCGGCGTTGGAAAACACGGCGTCAAATTCCGTATCGAACGTGAGAGCCTGGCCGTCCATCACCTGGGCGTCGACACCCCGATCACAGGCGGCGGCGACCATCCCAGGGGCGCCATCGACGCCGACCACCGTGGTCCCGGTCTCCATGATGAGCAGGCTCAGACGCCCATCGCCACAGCCGATATCGAGAATGCGTTCGCCGGGCTTGGCCGCCAATAACTCAAGCAGCGGCGCACCGAGATCGGCGACGAAGCCGGCGTTACGCACATAGCGCTCGGGATTCCAGTGCTGGCTGACGGGGCTGTCCGTCATGGTGACCCTAGGGGCGCCAGGCCTCATAGGGCGGCGGCATGCCCTTGGGATGTTCCCCATTGGTCAGGTCGCCGGGCGGGCGATAGGCGGCGTCGGTGCCCGTCAGGTTCGGCAAGTGGGGCTGCTGCCACGGCTTGGTCTCAAGGGGCTTTTCACTGGGCGGCTCGTCAATCATGCGATGGAGCCAAGCGTGCCATTCCGGCGGCGTCTTGGACGCTTCGGTCTTGCCCTTGAACAGAGTCCAGCGCCGCGGCCGATTGCGGCTCGGCGTCCCCTTCTCCCGGTAATAGCGATTGCCGAACTGGTCTTCGCCGACCAGCTCGCCTTTCAACCAGGTCATCAGATGCATGCCTATGGTCGCCATAGCCGCCCCCATGTGTTCGTCACAACAAGTGCCGTATTAAACGGCGCGCCGAATATGGCACCACCCAGTCCCCTCGTCCAGTTTCACAGACTGGCAGCGCCGGTCTACAATCCCAGACCATGACACCAAGAGAACGCATGGCCGGGGCCCTGTGCGGCAACGCCACCGACCGCCCGGCCCTGGCCTATATGTTTCTCGGCGGCGCCCGCCACGTGCTGGAACAGGCCGGTACGCGCATGGCGAAAACTCAGGCCGACCCGGCGCTAATGGCCGAAGCCCAGCTCTGCGCTGCCGAGATGTTCGGCCACGACAGCGCCATGGTTCCCTGGGGTTGCCTGACCGTCGAGGCCGAGGCCTTTGGCGGCCGGATCGAGCAGCCCCTGGACTACTACCCGATCATCACCGGTCGTCCGCTCGAGGACGACCGCGACCTGGGCCGTCTGGCCAGGCCCGACCCGTCGATCAGTGGCCGCATGCCGCTCGCCATCGAGGCACTGGGACAGCTACGCCGGGGCGCCGGCGACGACCTGTTCATCATCGGCATGGTGGTGTCGCCCTTCCTGGTCGCCTGCGAACTGCGAGGCATGACCAACCTGCTGCTCGATCTGCTCACCGACCCGCCCTGGGTGGAGGCCTTGCTCGACCACATCACCGAGGGCACCGGTCGCTATGTGGAAGCCATGGTGGCGAGCGGCGCCGTTGACGCGGTTATGTTCGAGAACGCCGGCGCCAACCGCGAGCTCATCGGCCCTCATCACCTGACCCAGTTCGTCATGCCCTGGCACAAGCGCCTGTTGGCCACGGCGCGGGCGACCAACCCCGATGCTCTGCTCATCGAGCACAACTGCGCCGACACCCCCTATTTCAGCGACATCCTGGAGAATGACGTCGATGCGATAAGCTTCGCTCACGGCGACGTCGCCGCCATCAAGGCCAATCACGGCATCGATTGCCGGCTGTCCCACGCCACCCCCGGCGCCTGCCCCAACCGGGTCTGCCTTCACGCCGAGTCCCAGGGCCAACCCAAGGCCCGCATCGGCAACGTCGACCACGCCCGCATCGTCCTCGGCGCCACCGCCGACCAAGTCTACGCCGAAGCCCGCGCCTGCATCGAAAGCACCCGCCCGGCCCCGGACAATCCAACCCCGGCCCCCTTCGTCTTGAGCACCGGCTGCGAAATCCCCTTCAAGGCCTCGGTAGAAAACATCAAGGCTCTGGCGCGCGCGGCGCGGGCGGGGTTTTGAGAGGTTCATCGATGAGAAATATCCGATGCCCCGCAACATGAGCTTCGCCATGACGACGCCGCAATTCCTGGCGCGAAGCAAGACCGTGACGCGCCGCTTCGGCTGGCGGTTCGTGAAGCCCGGTGACGTAGTGTGCGGCGTCGAAAAATCCAGGGGCCTTAAGCGCGGAGAAAAGATCAAGCGCCTGGGCCTGATTCGCATCGTCTCGACGCGGCGGGAGCCCTTGGGTGCAATAACCGTGGCCGAGATGGCTCCGGAAGGAATGTCGGACACGGCGCCCGACGATTTCGTCGCCAGGCTCTGCCGCCACTATGGCGTGGCGCCGGGCACGCCAGTCAACCGCATCGAGTTCGAGTATCTCGATCTCGCGCCTACACCGAGTTCTCGTCGGCGCGCAGCAGATAGCAGCCGTTGATGCGCCAACCGCCGTCGGGCTGGCGCTCCATGGGGTAGAGGGCGATGACGGGGACGCCATCGGGGCCGATCAGGAAGACTCGTTGGGCCGGGGCGCCGTGAAAATCGACCACGTCGCGAAATTCCACCTGGCGCGGGCGATAGACCGGCTGATAGGCGCCGCGCACCATGCGCATGAAGTTCGCGGCGGTCTGGAAGCGGGCCTGAATATCGGGCGTCGCCTGGGCGAAGGCGGCGGCCCAGTCGTCACGCTGGAAGGCGTCAAGTTGGTCCGTGATGACAGCCTGAATCACCAGGCGGTCGTCGTCCGACAGGGTGACTGACTGGGCCGACAGCCCGGTTGCCCATAAGCATAGTATGATGGTGGCAAAGCGGATCATGGTTCCCCAAACCTAGGGCGGGATCGTCAATCCGACCAGGGTGGGCGGGCGTCCCAGCGGTCCCAGTAGGTGGTATCCGCCGTGGCAAAGCGTTGGGTCGGCCCGAAATTGCCTCGGGGATAACCGAGCGGGATACAACAGTGAAAGGTCGCCTCGGCCGGCACGGCGAACATCTCGTTGACCCGGTCCATGACGCTCGGATGCAAGGTCGTCAGCACCGACCCGATACCGAGAGCACGGGCCGCCAGCAGCAGGTTCTGAACCCCGGGAAACACCGAACTCGCCCCGCCGCCGCCCATGGCGAAGGCCAGAACAACCACTGGCGCATGACGCAGTTCGTCGGCCAGTAGAGACGCCATGCGGTAGGGCGACTCCGCCGGTATGTCGTGGCCGGGCAGCCACCCGTAGGCGTCCTTGCGTTTGGCCCACCAGGCCTCGTAGTAGAGATCGCCGAAGGCGGCGATGCTGCCGGGGTCACGGATGACCAGAAAGCGCCCCGGTTGGGTATTGCCGCCGTTGGGCGCCTTTGAGGCAGCGTCCAGCACGATCTTCAAACTCGCGTCATCGATGGGCCGGTCGCGGTCGAGACGGCGGATCGAGCGTTGGCTGAACATGGCCTCGCCAATGGCCATATCGAGTTGGGCGGGGGAATCTAGTCGGACCATTTTCATGTGGTTCTGTCGCTCCTCTGACGTCGATTATTAGCGTAGTACTGTGATCCAGTGCCAGACCTAGGCCGGCTCACCTTCATCACGCCGGAAGATACGGCCGTAGATCGCCTGGATATACCGGCCGTAGTGGATGGGCTCGTAGCGGGCTGGGTTTTCCGCCGTGTGGCAGCTCGGCAAGCATTCGGCGACCGTATCGAAACTCGGGTTGAAAAATAACGGAATCGAATAGGGATCAACACCGGATCGATTGGTAACCCGATGGGCCGTCGAGGTGAAACGGTCGTTGGTCCAGCAGGCCATCAAGTCACCGATATTGACGATGAACGATCCGGGGACGTGAGGCGCTTCGATCCACTCGCCGGAGCGCAGCCGCACTTCAAGTCCGCCTTTGTCATCCTGCGCAAGCAGGGTGAGCGTACCGAAATCCGTATGTAGCGCGGTGCCGAACTGGCCGGGGCTTTCGGGTGTCGGCGGGTAACGCATGACCCGCCACGTGATGAACGGCTTGTGGTGGAAGGGCGCAAAGAAGTCCGCCGGCAGATCGAGCGCCTGGGCAAATCCCGGCAGCAGGGATTGGCCGAGAGCGACAACCGCATCGTAGTAGGTCTCCAAGGCGCCGCGAAACCCGGTCAGGAACGGCCACTGATTAGGGCCGTGCATGGGCTTATTGGCGACCACATCCGGGTCCCCCACGGGCAGGTCGACACCAAGATCGAAGATCTCCTTGGCATCCGGCGGACTGCCCGGAACAGTGACCGTGCCGGATCTTCGGTATCCGCGCTGGCCGGCGTTCACCGCCGTCTCCTGTTTGACCGCCTCGGGTTGTTCGAAGAACGACCGCGCATGGCCGAACGCGTCCGCCACCACCCGGTCGGGCATGCCGTGGCCGACGGCAAAAAAATCCGGTCTGCTCACAAGCCTCGGCGATCCGTCGCGCTACCTCGGCCTGGTCCGGTGAAGTGGCAATGAGCGAGCTCACGTCGATGATTGGTATCTCGCCGTCCCGCGCGGAACGGGCGCAGATTTCTTCCACCGGCGGCGGCGCGCCGCCGCCATCAAGATCAATCCGAAAATCAGGGAGCGTTCGGGAGGACGTCATGTCTGGTCAGCCTTCGCGGTCCGGGCCGGGTTGGGAATGATGCCGGGCTCATGGCCGACAACGCGGGTCTGGCGCAGGCGGCGGCGCCAGCGGTCGGCATCATAGCCCGTGCCCCGGTGCAGGATACAACGGTTGTCCCAGATCACCGTCTCGCCGACCTGCCAGTCGTGAGAATAGATGTTGGCCGGCTCCACCGTGCGCTCAAGCAAATCATCGAGCAGGCGGCGGCTGTCTATACCGGACCAGCCGGGGATAGATCGGGCGTGGGAGCCAACGAAATGGTTCTTCAAGCCGTTCGCCGGGTTTTCCCGCACCAGTTTGTGCATGACCGGCGGCAGGGATGCGGCGTGATTGGGATTGACCGGTGCGACCTGGCTTCGCGAAAACACGTAGTCGTAGATTACGTACAGTGGGTCGATGGTATCGCGGAGATCATCAGGCAGCCGCCCGTAGGCGGTTCGCATACTGGCGAATTCGGTGGCGCCCTCTTCGCCCGGCACCTCATAGGCATGAAGAATCGAGGCGCCGGACGGCACCTCACGGAACGACGAGTCCGAATGCCATAGCTGATTTCCGGTCTGATAACGGGTGCCGGCATAAGCGTTGTCGCGTTTGGAGCCGTCATCCTCCACGTTGCCGACGGTGCCTAAATATATGACCTCGCCGGTCGAGCCAAAGGTCACATGCTCGGCCTCGGGCTCCCCCAGCAGGCGGGTGAACGCCAGTTGCTTCTCGTCACTCATGTCCTGGTCGGAAAAACACAGTATGGAGTAGGTCTCGACGGCATCGCGGATCATCGCCATGGCGCCGGGTTCAATGTCGCCGGATAACGCCACCCCGGTCACCCGGGCGCCGAAGTCACTGTTCAGAGGTTCGATGTTGAGTTTTGTCATGGTCGCCACATTCAATCGATGTCGCCTCGGCGTCAAGAACGCGGGGCACTGACCTATTTCACTGACTTCTTCCATTCCGCGGTCAGCGGGTCATCGCTCATATCGTGGGTCCACGGCAATCGAGGTTTCCTGTCACCAATGACATCCTCATAGAAATAGCGCTCGCGTTCGGGCTCCTCGGTCCACTTCAGCTTTCCGGACCACCGGTCGATATCGATGCGAATGACCGTTGTCACGTCAATCTCTTTCGAATTCGCCGGCCGATAATCCACATCGACCGTCAGGTGAGGCGTGTGCTTTTCCATCAGCGCCTGCATGACCGCATGTTTCTTGTCATTGTCCAATACGGTTGATGTGGTGCCGAAAACCATGACGCCGGCTTGTTCCTGATAAAAAGAAAACGCGAAGTCATCCATGCGAAACGCTCCCACTTCGTATACGCAGAGACATACCCGCGGCTCCTCCTTGACGTTGTCGATAGCCCGCCCTGCGTGGGCGCCGTGAATGTATATGGCGTGGTCCGCCTCCACATAAATGAAAGCGGAGGGGCGCAGGAACGGCTGGTCATCCAAGACCGTCGCGACCGTGCAAAACAGCGAGTACGTCAACATCTCCCGAATCCAGTTTTCATCCCGGACCTGGCGGTCCCGGCGACGGGGCGTGGCTAGCTGTTGTTCCATTCTGCGCTCCTCTGGGCAGTCGGCTGTTTTCAAGTCTCACGATTGATTGGCGCCGATGATCAGCCCCAGGGCTTTCTGAGACAAGCCTCTTCGAAACTCAACCACTGTCCTTGGGCGACATGTCCTCGCGGGCCAGGTGGATGGGGAATTTGGTGCGGATCGCGGCGTCGGTTGCCGGATCGATGACCTGGGGGTAATGGCTGTCGTAGATTTTCCTGGTCCGTTCCCGCGCCCGCTCGAACAGGCTCGGCGAACCGGCAAGTTCCCATTCGTCGGTCGATGTCCGGTCGGACAACGACGGATAGGTGTACTCGGTCTCCATGAATTTCATGGTCTGGGAATGGCCAAGATAATGCCCCGTGTCGAACACCACATCACGGATGGTTTCGACGGAGAGTGTCTCGTCGGTGACCTCGATGCCGCGGATACTGCGCAAGACCACGCCGAGAAGATCGTTGTCGGTGACCAGGCATTCAAGGGAACAGCATTTGATGCCGGCCAGCATACCGGCGACGCATTTGATGCGGTTGGCCCCGGACTGGCCAACCAGCATGGCGAGCGAGGCCTTCTCGAATCCGGCCTGGGCGTCGGGCATCTTGGCATCGGTCATACCGGCGCCATGGCTGGTGGGATAGCCATAGAACTTGCCCATCTGGGCATAGGCCGCGCCAAGCACCGCGCTCTCGCCCGACCCAGAGGCGAAGGCGCCGGTGCGGAGATCGGCGAGGAACGGCCACGGTGCGAAGAGCACAGGACAATCCGGATTGGTCAGTTTGATCACGGCGATAGTGGCGAGCATCTCGGCGGTGCCCTGGACCAGCACGCCGGCCAGCGGAGCCGGAGCGGTGGCCCCGGCCATGGGCGCGTTTGAGGCATCGTTCATCAATCCGCTTCGGGCGATATCGATCAGCATGCCGAGGCGGTCTTCCTCGAAACGCAACGGCGAGATCACGGCAATCGGCCCAAAGGTGCAAAACGGCCGGATGGCGAACTGTCCAGCGCCGCCGGCGATCATATCGAGGAGTTCGAGGGCCGGCGCGATGTTGCCACGGTTGCGCAGGGAACAAGTGAACGGCTTGTCGGTGCCTGCGGCCAGGGCATAGATGGTGTTGATGTCCTGCTCAAGGATGTCTTCAACATCGTGGAGATGGGCCTGCTGGCCGGCGAGGTGGATGTTTTCCAGGGCATCGGCGAACCGCGCGAGGTCGTAAAGATCCCTCAGCACGGTCTGGCGGTAGGTGCGGGTTTCCCCATCGAGGATCATCACCGCCTCGGCGCCGATGGCCGTATAGACCTTGTCGCCGCCAATATGAACGTCCCACTCCGGTGACCGCCCGCCGCGGGCGAAGACCGTGAAATCGGGCTGTGGTATGGCCAGGATGTCTTCCATGAGGCTGGCCGGGAAACAGAGCCGGCCGCCCCGGCCCACGACACAACCCTTGGGCAGTACGATATCGAGCAGTTCCTGGGTTGGATCACCGATCCCGATGGTCTCGAGAACCTCCAGCGCCGCCCCATGAACCCGGGCAACCTCCTGCGCGCTGAGCGGTTTGAAAGCACCACCGGAAAATCCCCCGCTCGTCGAAGGCGTTGCCTTGGTGGCGCGCCTCTCGGCCGCGCGTTGCTCGCGGCCCCGGCGACGAGAACCACGTTTCGTAGCCTTGGCAGCAGCGGCATCCGTCATGCGTTAGGCTCCTCCAGGCGGTGCTGCTTCGAGGACCGCCGCCACGACCCGCTCCGGTGTCAGCGGCAAGTCACAAAGAGAGGTCCCCAAGGCGTGGTTCACGGCGTTGACGATAGCCGGTGCAGTAGGGACGGCCGCGATCTCACCGAGCGCCTTGGCCCCGAAAGGACCGCTGTCCTCAATCTCGTCAATCAGAAGCACCTCGACCGGCGGCATATCCGACGCATTGACCTGATGGTATCGCGCGAAGCTGTCGCCCTTGGTGGCGCCGCTGGCATCGATATCAAGATCCTCGAGCAGTGCCAGGCCCATACCCATTTGAATACCGCCATGGACCTGTCCCTCGACCAACTGCCGGTTGAGCGGCTGACCAATATCGTGCGCCGCCAGGACTTCGAGAACCTTGACCCGGCCGGTCAAGGTATCGACTTCGACGGCCACGAAATGGGCCGCGTAGGAACCTGGATTCGCGGTCGCGTGAAAGGTTTCGGTTTCGGCCAGGTCGGCGCCGTTCTGCTGTTTGAAGAGACGCGCCACCTCGCCATAGGAGAGTTGCCGTTGCGGCCCGTATTTCGGCTTGATCAGGCCGTCCGCCATGATCAGGTCGCTGGCCGCGCAGTTCATCGCCAGGGCAGCTTCGTCGAGTACCCGGCCGCGAAGCTTCTCCGCCACCCGCCGGGCGCATTCGCCGAATATGGGCGTGACCCGGCTGGCCCGCGTTCCCTGGTCGTATTCCTGGGTCGCGGTGTCGCCTTCGGTCACCCGTATCCTGTCGGGCGCGATCTGCATGACCTCGGCGACGATCTGCGAGATTGTCGTGACAGCACCGCAACCGAGGTCATGGAGTGGGCCATTGAGGACAAGTTGATTGCTTTCCTCGAGCCGTAACGTCTGGGTCGAAAATTCTGGAAATGCACCGAAATTGCCGTTGGTGTGGTTGCCGCAGGCCATACCGACACCGCGTTTGACGCGGTCCGTAGCCGTCTGCCGATGGCGCCGTTTCTCCCAACCAAAAGCTCGCGCGCCCTGGCGGACACAGTCGATGATACGGGCGTTGCCGACGCTGGGGCCGCCCAAGGGATCGTCGGCATGGGGTTGGATCAGGTTTTTCAGACGAAATGCGACCGGGTCGATGTCAAGGCGCCGCGCCACGTGGTCGAGGTTGATCTCGGTGATCGAGTGAATTTGCGGCGAGCCATAGCCTCGGAAGGCACCCGATACCGGCGTGTTGGTGTAAACCGCGCGGCAGCGGTAACGCTGGCTTGCGATATCGTAGAGTCGAAAGGCTCGCCGCGACATACTTGCCGCCAGCAGCGGACTGCCGGTCGCGTAAGCGCCGGCATCGTTAATGCAATTGAGATCGCGGGCAAGAATGCGGCCCTCGCGATTGACCGCCGTCCTGACCGTGCCGAAAACCCGTGAGCGCGACCGCGTCGCGATGATCGACTCGCGCCGGTCAAGTTCGATGATTACCGGCCGGCCGGTAATCTTGGCGAAGTGGGCACAGAGCGGCTCAAGGATTGGTTCCGACTTGCCGCCGAACGATCCGCCAACCGGTGTCTTGACGACCCGAAGTTCCTCCTTTGAAACGCCGAGAGCTTTAGCGGTGACAAAAAGCGCGGCGAATACGTTCTGGCAGGGTGTTAGAATTTTGGTGATCCCGCCGGCCTCCGGCAGCGCGATGCAGACATGGTTTTCCATGGCGCTGTGGTGGGTCTTCGGTGTGCGGACGTGGTCCTCGACGATTAGATCGGCCTCAGCGAAGCCGTCGTCCGTATCGCCGTACTCGACGGCGACCTCGATAATCGGGCTCTCGAAGCCCGGCTCGGCCGGGGCGGCAAGCGCTTCCGCCGGATCGAACACAGGCGGTAGGTCCTGGTAAATGATGTCAATAAACTCGACCGCGCGCGTAGCGATTTCGGCAGTCTCGGCGACGACCGCGGCGACGCGGTCGCCGATGAAACGGACTACCGGCGGGAATAATCGCTCATCCTCGACAAACTCCTGATCCTCGGCCCACAGTGCGCTGTTATAGAGGAAGGGCGGTGTGTTCTCGTGTGTGAATACGGCCACCACGCCCGGCTCCGCCATTGCTCTTGCCGTGTTGATCGACTCGATCCGGGCATGGGCTCGCGGACTCAAAAGAAGCTTGGTATGCAGCATGCCGTCGAGCGCCATGTCGCCGGTATAGAGAATCCTGCCAGCTGCCTTGTCGGCGCCGTCGACCAAGGGCAGGCTATTCGAGACGTAGGTGAAATTCATGTTATGCCTGCGTTCCCGCCAGTTCGAAGGTCTCGCCGAACAGGCTTTCCAGCATGTTCAGCCCCAGGCCCTTGATCGCCTGACGCTTGTAGGGTTGCGAGTGGCGCCCGGGGATCGCCCGGTCGACCTCATTGGCCAGCATGTCGGTGAAATCGGCGGCCAACTCATGATCGACCGCGCGGCCGTTCAGCAGCGCCTCGGTGGCTGACAGACGAAGCGGCGTGGTGCCGATGGCGCCGGCGACCAGACTGGCGTTTTCGATGGTTCGGGTTGTCTTGTCGAACTTGACGGCCGCCACCAGACTGAGCCGGGCGATGGTCAGAAATGTTCGCCGCCCGAGTTTTTCGAACCCGGTGATGTAATCGTCTCCCAGGAAAGGAACCTGGATTTCGCTGATCAGGTCGCCATTCTCGAGAATGGTCTGCCCGACGCCGGTGACGACATCCTCGAAAGCAACGGTCTTCGCCGTCCGGTCTTTTCCGATAATCGATACCCGCGCGCCGAGGCATTGCAGCACCGGTAGCATATCGCCACCGGGCGCGGCACCGGCGATATTACCGCCGATAGTGGCCCGGTTCTGAATCTGTTTCGAGCCGAACTGATCGGCGGCTTGGACCAGACAGCCAAAATTTCGACGCAGCGCCGGATCCTGGATGATTCGCTCAAGACTCGTGGCGGCGCCGATGGCGACATGGTCGCCGGCGGTCCTGACATAGGAAAGCTCCTCCAAGCGCGAAATATCGATCAACAAATCCGGCGCGGCCCACCCTTCATTCATTTTGATGATGAGGTCGGTGCCACCGGCAATATAGGCGATCAGGCCGTCATGATCCGCGATAAGGTCGGCAAGTTCGCCCATGCTGCCGGGACCGCTGATGTCGGATCCCACGATCATCGCCGTGCCTCAGCCGCCCGGGCTTCGGTTGCCGCGGCCGCATGCACCGCCTTGATTATGTTTACGAACCCGGTACAGCGGCAGAGGTTGCCGGCAAGGGCATGGCGGATGTCGTTGTCGGAGGGATTATTGTTGTCCCGTAACAGTGCCTTGGCGGCCAGGATCATACCCGGCGAGCAGAAACCACACTGCACGGCGCCGTTATCGACGAAGGCCTGCTGCAGGGCATCGGGTTGGCCGTCGCGGGACAGGCCCTCAATGGTCAGCACCTCTGAGTCCCTGGCCTGATAGGCCAGAATCAGGCAGGAATTTACCGCCTTGCCGTCGAGCAGGACTGTACAGGTTCCGCACTCACCCTCGCGGCATCCTTCCTTGAGGCCGGTCAGGCCAAGCTGGTTCCGCAATACTTCGGACAGCGTCTCGGTTGGTCGAATGTCAAGAGCAAGCATCCGCCCGTTGACAACAAAATTCAAATCCATGGGAGTCTTTCGTCATTACTGTGTACAAGTAATTTTGACTTTCCTTATCCGAATATAGGTTTTTTCTATTTGTTTCGTTTTACCGCGGTAACGCTGAACAACGCCTCGATCATGAAACAGATTCCGCGCCCAAGTCTAGCGATAAGGTCGTGATTTTATCCAACCGGTTCGGTGGTATCATGGACACGAACGGCGCAGACCTGGAGAGCGTGAAAATCATGAACCTTCATCCGACCCGAAATCTCGATATCGGCGAGGCGGTGAGTTCGCCTTCAACCGACGAACGTGATAGCGTTTTCGGCCGGAGAGGTGCCCCAAAACGAAAGATCGAACCGATGAGCCAAGTCGCCGTCAAACAGCCATCCGGCTACGCCGCCCACCCGGGCTATGCCATCACCTTTGAGCCCTGCGCCAAGCGCCTGCGGGTGATGTTCAACGGCGAGACCGTGGCCGACAGTACCAATGTGCGTCTGATGCACGAGACCAAACATATCCCGGTCTATTACTTCCCCCGCGCCGACGTACGCGCCGACCTGCTCACCGCCACGGACCACGGCAGTCACTGTCCGTTCAAGGGCGACGCCTCGTACTGGACCGTCACGGTGGGCGATAAAACCGCCGAGAACGCGGTCTGGAGCTACACCGACCCCTACGACGAAGTCGCCGACATCAAGGACACCATGGCGTTCTACTGGGACCGTATGGACCACTGGTTTGAAGAGGACGAGGAAGTCTTCGTCCACGCCCGCGACCCCTACAAGCGCATCGACATCGTACCGTCGTTCCGGCCCGTACGGGTGGTGCTCGGCGGTGAGACCGTGGCCGCCTCGACCCAGGCCCTATTCCTTTACGAGACCGGCCTGCCGACCCGCTATTACATTCCCGCCGGCGACGTCAGCCCGGGCCTGCTCAAAGCCACGGATCTGGCCACCGACTGCCCCTACAAGGGCCGCGCCCGCTACTGGTCCGCCACCGTCGGCGGCAAGACATTCGAGAACATCGTCTGGGGCTACCCCGACCCGGTCCACGAATCAGCGGCCATCAAGAACCACTTGTGCTTCTTCAACGAAAAGGTCGACGCCATCCTGGTCGACGGCGAGGAAATACCGTTCCAGGAGACACCGTGGTCATGATTTCTTCTCAGTTCGGCATTCTTGCGCCCGTCCCGAACCACTCCCGCTATCTGGAGTTCCGCGCGATCCCGGGTAGCGACCTGATTTCCGTTTTCCGCGACATGGCTTCGGGGATCACCATCCAGAACGTCGTCATTGGGCTGGGCCCTGGGCTGGTCAAGGGACTTGGATATTCGATTGAAGAGCTTCGGCCGTTCCCGGCTCTGAGCGGGCCCGGTTGCGAGGTTCCGTCGACGCAGGCGGATTTATGGTGTTGGGTACAGGGCGACGATCGCGGAGCGATTGTCCACCAGGCGCGATCTGTTACCCATGGTTTGCGCCAGGGGTTCAGTCCTGTTCGCGTGGTGGACGGGTTCAAGATAATCGGGGTCTCGACCTGACCGGCTACGAGGACGGCACCGAGAACCCCGAGGGCGATGACGCGGGCGACGCGGCCATTGTCCAAGGCGCCGGGTCGGCGCTCGACGGCTCCAGCTTCGTCGCCGTCCAGCAATGGATCCACGACCTCGACCGTTTCAACGCCAAGGCGCAGGGCGAGCGCGATGACATTATCGGTCGACGCTTGAGCGACAACGAGGAACTCGACGAGGCGCCGGTATCGGCCCATGTCAAGCGGACCGCCCAGGAGAGCTTCGATCCGGAAGCCTTCGTCGTCCGCCGCTCGTTGCCCTGGGCGGATGCGCATGGTGAGGGGTTGATGTTTGTCGCGTTCGGTAAGTCGCTGGACGCATTCGAGGCGCAGCTTCGGCGCATGGCCGGGCAGGAAGACGGCGTGATCGATGGTCTCTTTCGCTTCACGCGCCCTATCTCGGGAAGCTATTTCTGGTGTCCGCCGGTTTCAGACGGAAAACTGGACCTCGCTACCTTGGGCATTTGACCGGCGTCGGGCGTCGCCGGTTCAAACGCCCTAGCGCCGCAGATACTCGCCCAGGCGATCCACACTCGGGCAGCCGATCTGGGCCATGGCGCCACGCAGTTCCCGCTTGAGCAGGGCCATGGCATAGTCGGCGCCGGGCGCGCCGAGGGCGCACATGGCGATCATGAAAGCGCGGCCCAGAAGCACGAAATCGGCGCCCGACGCCAGCATGCGGGCGATATCGACACCCGACCTAACGCCGCCGTCGGCGATCACCGCCATGTCCGGCCCGACCGCCTGCCTGATGTCGCCCAGCACCTCGACAGCTGACGGCGCGGCCTCGGACTGGCGGCCGCCGTGGTTGGAAACCACGATGCCATCGACGCCGATATCCCGGCAAAGCATGGCGTCGGCGGGGTCGAGTACCCCCTTGACCACCAACCGGCCGGACCAGCGCTCGCGGATGCGGGTTAGCGTCTCGCGGGTCAGGGGGCCGTCCATCAGTTCGGAGAGGAAGCGCGACGCGTCATCCAGGCCCATGCCCCTGGGCACATACGGCAGCAGGGTCTCGAACCGGGGCACGCCGGCGGCCAAGGTGGTCAGGGCCCAGGTCGGACGGGCGGCGATCTGCACGGCGGTCTGGATGTCGAACCGGGGCGGCACGCTGAGCCCGTTGCGGGTGTCGTGCTCGCGCTGGGTCGGCGTTGGAATGTCGATGGTCACCACCAGGGTTTCGAACCCAGCCGCCGCGGCCCGGTCGATCAGTTCCGCCTCGACCGCCTGATCGTTGGGCGTATAGAGCTGGAACCAACCCTGCTTGCCGGCCAGGGGCGCGATGGTCTCGATACTGCTGGTGGCGAAGGTGCTCAGGGCGAAGGCAATGTTGTGGCGCCGGGCGGCGCTGGCGAGATGCTCCGCCGCCTTGGGCCAGATCAGGCCACCAAGGCCGATGGGCGCGACCCCGAACGGCGCATCGTAGGTCTGGCCAAACAGCTCGACATCCATGTCCGGTTCGGCCGCGCCGTCGATATATCGCGGCACCAGGGTGACGTCATCGAGCGCCGAACGATTGCGCGCCATGCCGATCCCGAGGCCGATGCCCAGCGCCATGTACTCATAGGCAAACCGCGGCGACCGCCGCCGCGCCGTATCCTCCATGGTGGCGATACTGGGAAACCGCCGCTCAATATCGCTACCCCTGACAAATCCCACGCCAACCTCCTCCACACACCAACCGTTCACACATCAGCAAAGCCAGACTGAACCACAGTGGCGCGAATAAGCAAAGAGGCGGGATGGATGATGGAGCGCCGATGCATCGGCGGACTGGTGCTTCAACAGGCTCAACCGCCGCGATGCATCGCGGTCTTGCCGAGCGGACGGCCGGCCTTGGCTGTCGGGTGGTAGTGCGCGGCGAATATGATCGGGTCGTGCATGGCGCGCAAGCTGGTGGCGACAGTCAGGGGAATCGGCTGGCGTCCGGCCTTGTAGTCTTTGATGATCGACAGCGAGCGCCCGATCAGGTCGGCGGTCTCCCGGTTGGAGATACCTTTCTCGTGCTGAAACGCGGCGAACTCGGCGTCGGTCATGGGACGCTGCGCGTCGGCCATGCGGGCCAGGGTGGTGCCTGACAGTTCGATACCGTCACCCCACCCGATGGCGGCGCCCCAGTCGATGACTTCGGCCTTGGCAAACAGCGGGGCGTCGGCCAGCGGCGCGAACAGTGGATCGCTGGCGATCAACCCGGCAAAGTCGATGGTGTCGTGGCCACCGCCCTTCCAGTCGATGGCTAGCGTGCCGTCGGCCTCGCCGGGACGCACGCGGCCGATGCGGGGGATGTCCTGGGTCATGGCGGCGGCTTCCTAATTCAAGTCGTCACGGCTAATACCGAGCTGATCGCACATGCTTTTCAACAACCCCTTGCCGACATCGCCATGACGTGCCGGCAGGGTGGTCATACGGTCACCGAAAAACAGCAACGTATGGCTACCCTACCCATGATTTTTCGTCTTCTCCGCGCGCACTCTCTCGACTGCCCTTGACCCATGCGCAGTCAGTTTCTCATCCTTGCTACAGTTTACCTGCTCCAGCAACGATAAATACCCATTCAGCTTGGGGATTTGTTTAACAAACTCTACCGGGTTCAAATTCGCACGGTGGAAATACCCTCTCAATTTATTTCTCAGTGCAAATGGGGGTCATACTTCGCCGCTGACCACGAGACCCGTGACCTCTCTTCGTCCTCCGGGACTACGGTAACGGATTTTACCCACATTAATCTCCAATCCGTAGTCCTCAATAATTGTTGATATCTCTACCCATAAGTCATCCGGAATATGGATGTCAGACGACATGGTCAGATCATCCGCATACCGTGTATACTGATCTCCTCTGGACTCGCACAACGTCTCTACCTTGCCAGTGAGATTCAGATCGTGCAGTAACCGTACTTTTAATCGACCGAAAAGCGAACGACGTTCCCTAGAAATACATTTGGTATTTAGACGCCTTCAATCAAGAATTTTTCGATTCCAAATCTGGTTAGCCTTTCATCAGCCCAACACACTTCGATACTCGATTTGACGCCCGGTCGATGTCGCTGACCTACACCCGGCCCGGGAGCGGCACCCGTCGGTAATTCAAATATGAGCCCGCGGCGACCAGCATGTCATCAATCATTCGCCGACCCACGGCGGGTCCGTAGATAGCCGCAGCGTCGGCACTCCACTGTTTCCACCTCGCCGCCCTGGCCGAAGCTGAAGGTGGCGTCGATGACGTGAAAATCGTGGTATCCGATCCAGCAGAGAATACGTCCGAGCAGTTCCTCCATGGGCCCGTACTCCGCATATGCCAGCGAGCGGCCTGGCGCCAATTCCTCACGACCAATATATGCCTATTGTACAGACAAACTTCAAACTCTTGGGCGACAGCACACCAGCGGGCGATTGGGCGAATTTCGAGCGCTTCAGGAGATGTACTGGTCGCCCGAATCATCGCTGCCCAGGGAATGTCGGGATGGGCGAGGGCGAGAGCCATGGCGGCAATCCAGCCGAACACGGTCCAGCCGGCCGGCAGGCTAACGGCCTTGAACTTGGAACAGTCGCAGTGCGCTCGCCAAATCCGCCGTCCACACTGTCCGTTAACCGGGATTAAACCGGTGTTGCCGTATGCTCCCTAGCGGAGACGGGGGTTACCCGGCCTTCTGCCGCGTTCGACGGGCCGTGAGAAGATGACTGGCTCTCGCCGTTTTAGAAGGGACGCGAAGGGTCAGCGGCCCCCGTCTTCAGCCGGTTTCGCCTATGGGCGCGCCACGCGGTCGCCAGTTGTTCCGACCCGTGGTATAGTTCCGGCAACCTTGTCGTCACGGAATTCCGGGTGCTCACATGACATCTTCAGGGCGGTTTCTTCGCCGCATCGGCCGCGCTTCACCGGCGTGCCACGATTTGTTCGCGGGCGTGTGAGGGGCGCGGCTCATGGGACGAAAGATCATCCTGGCCATTGAAGATTTTATGCTCGCGCTCGAATCCCGCATGGCCAATATGCTGGTCTGGGTCTGCTGGGCCTGCGGCATTTCCTCTGACGACGTGGAGCGGGTCCGCGAGGAGCAGAAGAAAACCGGGCGGACGGTCGTCATGCCAACAAATCCTCACCATCCGCCACAACCGAAAATCCGCCATCCGGACGACAAGTCATAAGCCTGCTGGCCGGCTCTGTTGAACTTCAGAGAGACCGGTCAAAGCCGTCCGCGCGCGGAAAACTCCGGCCAACTGACACTCAGTATATTGCGGTTCTTTTATCCACAGCCCCTAGATATGGTATAATCATATATAGTGGTTCGCAAAAAATTTTTGCACAAAATATGTTGCGTTAGCCTACATCTTGTGTTTTCCTTATTTTTTGCTACAAGATAACGCGGATCGGCCAAAATATACCATTCCGGGGGCCGGTCGCGCGGGTAGGCAGGGGCAGTAGTTTTCAGGGGGTTTTTGGTATGCGTGTCGAGCGGCGGTTTACGGCTGACGGGAAGTCACCTTATAGCGGCATTGAGTTCCGTTCCATCACCAGTGAGATTCGTAATTCGGATGGCTCAACGGTGTTCCGCCTTGAAGACGTAAAAGTCCCGGCCAAGTGGTCCCAGATTGCCAGCGACATCATCGCCCTGAAGTATTTCCGCAAGACCGGCGTGGCCAAGCGCCTGCGCGCCGTCGAGGAGAGCAATGTGCCGCGTTGGCTATGGCGCAGCGAGCCCGACGTGGACGCCCTGGCCGAACTCGACGAGGATTTCCGCTACGGCGCCGAGGATTCCGCCACCGACGTGTTCGACCGCCTCGCCGGTACCTGGACCTATTGGGGCTGGAAGGCCGGTTATTTTGACGCCGAAGACGACGCCCAGGCCTATTACGACGAAATGCGCTACATGCTGTGCACCCAGATGGCGGCGCCCAACTCACCGCAGTGGTTCAACACCGGGCTCCACTGGGCCTACGGCATCGACGGGCCGGCCCAGGGTCACCACTACATGGACTTCCAGACCGGCGAACTGACCGCGTCCAAGTCGTCTTACGAGCACCCCCAACCCCACGCCTGCTTCATTCAGAGCGTCAACGACGACCTGGTCAACGAAAACGGCATCATGGACCTGTGGGTCCGCGAAGCGCGGCTGTTCAAGTACGGCTCAGGCACGGGCACCAATTTCTCGGCGCTGCGCGGCGGCGGCGAAGACCTCTCGGGCGGCGGTCGCTCATCCGGCCTTATGAGCTTCCTCAAGGTTGGCGACCGGGCCGCCGGTTCCATCAAATCCGGCGGCACCACGCGCCGCGCTGCCAAGATGGTGATCGTCGATGTGGATCATCCGGACATCGAGGATTTCATCAACTGGAAGGTCATCGAAGAGCAGAAGGTGGCAGCCATGGTTGCCGGCTCCCAACTCTGCGCCAAGCATCTCAACGCCATTATGAAGGCGTGCCAAGGCGACGAAGAGAACGAGGACCGGTTCTCGCCGGCCAGCAACCCCGAGCTCCGAAGCGCCATGCGCGAGGCCAGCAATGCGCTGGTTCCCGAGAACTATATTCAACGGGTCACGCAGTTTGCCCGGCAAGGCTATACCGCCATCGACTTCCCGACCTACAACACGGATTGGGACTCGGAGGCTTACATCACCGTCTCGGGCCAGAACTCCAACAACTCGGTGCGGGTCACCGAGGCGTTCATGCGCAGCACCCTGGAGGATGGCGACTGGAACTTGATCCGGCGCACCGACGGTAAGGTCCACAAGACCGTGCCGGCCCGTGAGCTGTGGGAACAGATCGCCTACGCCGCCTGGGCCTCGGCCGATCCCGGCATCCAGTACGACAGCACCATCAATGACTGGCACACCTGCAAGGAATCAGGCCGCATCAACGCCTCCAACCCGTGCTCGGAGTATATGTTCCTTGACGACACTGCATGCAATCTGGCGTCGCTCAATCTCCAGACGTTTGTTCATGACGACGGTTCCTTCGACCACGAGACCTTCAGCCACGCGGTGCGCCTGTGGACCATTGCCCTCGAGATCGCCGTGGTCATGGCCCAGTTCCCGTCGTCGGAGATCGCCCGGCGGAGCTACGATTTCCGCACCCTGGGCCTCGGCTTCGCCAACATCGGCGGCCTGCTCATGGCCTCGGGCCATGGCTACGACAGCGACGAAGGCCGTGCCATCTGCGGCGCCATCAGCGCCCTGATGACCGGCGTGTCCTATGCGACATCGGCGGAGATGGCCGGGGAGCTCGGCGCCTTTCCCGAGTTCGAGGCCAACCGCGACTCCATGTTGGCGGTCATACGCAACCATCGCCTCGCCGCCTATGGCAAGAGCGAGGGCTACGAAGGATTGTCGGTGCCGCCGGTGCCGCTGGACACCGCCAATTGCCCGGAAAAGAACATCGTCGGCGCCGCCTGCAAGGCCTGGGACGACGCCCTGGCGCTGGGCGAGGCTCACGGCTACCGCAACGCCCAGGCCACCGTGGTCGCCCCCACCGGCACCATCGGCCTGGTCATGGACTGCGACACCACGGGCATCGAGCCCGACTTCGCCCTGGTCAAGTTCAAGAAGCTGGCCGGCGGCGGCTACTTCAAGATCATCAACCGCACCGTGCCGAAGGCCCTCGCCACCCTGGGCTACGACACCGGGCAGGTCGAGGAAATGGAGCGCTACGCGGTCGGCCACGGTACTCTGGCCGGGGGCCCCGGCGTCAATCATGACAGCCTGCGCGAGCGCGGCTTCACCGCCGCCACGATTGATGCGCTCGAGGCGACCCTGGTCAGCGCCTTCGATATCAAGTTCGCCTTTAACAAATGGACCCTGAGCGAAGAGTTCTGCACCAAGGTGCTGGAGTTCACCAACGCCCAACTCGACGACCCAAGCTTTGACATGCTGACCGAGATGGGCTTCAGCAAAAGCGACATCAACGACGCCAATGTCTTTTGCTGCGGCGCCATGACTCTGGAAGGCGCGCCTCATATCGCCGAGGCACATCTGCCGGTGTTCGATTGCGCTAACCCCTGCGGCCGCATCGGCAAGCGCTTCCTGTCGCCAGAAAGCCACATCCATATGATGGCGGCATCCCAGCCCTTCATCTCAGGCGCTATTTCCAAGACCATCAACATGCCGGGCATTGCTACGGTGGAAGACTGCAAGGACGCCTATCATCTGGCGTGGCAACTGGGCCTCAAGGCCATCGCGCTTTATCGCGACGGCTCGAAACTGTCCCAGCCCCTGAGCGCGCTGACCCTGGACGACGATGACGACGACATGCTCGACGAGGCCGGGGCCACGCCGACGACCGAGCGCGTGGTTCGGGTCATCGAACAGCAAATGCATGCCCGCCGCCGCCTGCCCGCGCGGCGTCGCGGCTACACCCAGAAAGCCGTTGTCGGCGGCCACAAGGTCTATCTCCGGACCGGCGAATTCGACGACGGCAGCATTGGTGAAATCTTCCTCGACATGCACAAGGAAGGCTCGGCCTTCCGGGCCATGATGGACAGCTTCGCCATCGCCATCTCCATGGGCCTGCAGCACGGCGTGCCCCTAGAAGAATTTGTCGATGCCTTCACCTTCACCCGGTTCGAGCCTTCGGGCATGGTCGAAGGCAACGAGGCCATCAAGATGTCGACCTCGATTCTCGATTATATCTTCCGCGAATTGGCCGTCTCTTATCTCGGCCGCAGCGACTTGGCCCATGTGGAACCGGACGATCTGCTTCCCGACAGCGTCGGTGGCGCCTCGACCCCGGCGACCATGGGTAATACCGAAGAGTCCATTTCCAACGAGGTGGCGGAACTTGAGAAGGCGATGATGCGGGTGACCAGCAATGGTTACGTACGCTCGGGCCTGCGCGTGGTTCAAGGCGGCGGCGCGGCAACGGCCGTGGCGCTGAATATGGCGGTTGATGTGGCCGTGCCCGCCGAAGGCGAGACCATGGTCATGGAGACAACAGAGACAACGACCCGACCGAAGGTCGATGAGGTCCGCGAAGCGCGGATGAAGGGTTACGAAGGAGACGCCTGCAACGACTGCGGCTCCTTCACGCTGGTTCGCAACGGAACGTGCCTGAAGTGCGATAGTTGCGGCGCTACGAGCGGTTGCTCATAGCGCTCTCTATGGCGGGTCTCAGGGCCGTCCGTCTCGTTGCGACACCCGCGGCGTAAACCTTGGACGGTTACGTCGCGGTCTAGATGGTGTGTCCTCCCTAACTTACGGGGCGTGCGCCCGGAGCGCCCCATTTTTTTACGCCCATTTTACTGATATAACGCCGGTCATGGATATGACCGATTTCTCGACGTTGACCTTCGATTGTTACGGTACCCTTATCGATTGGGAGTCGGGCATTCTCGCGGTGCTGCGGCCGTGGGCGGCGAAACACGAGATCAACGCCGACGACGATACGCTGCTGGAATCGTTCGGTCGCCATGAGACCCGCGTCCAGCAGGCTACGCCGGCCATGCTCTATCCCGACGTACTGCGCCAGACCATGCTCGCCATCGGTGCCGAGTTCGGTCACGACGCCTGGGCCGACGAAGCCGACGCCCTGGGCAACTCGGTCAAGGACTGGCCGGCCTTTGCCGACAGCGTAGAGGCCCTTGCCTATCTCAAGGACCACTACAAGCTGGTGGTTCTGTCGAATGTGGACAACGCCTCGTTCGCCCACTCGAACCAGCGTCTGGCTGTGGAATTCGACGCCATCGTTACCGCCGAGGATGTCGGCAGCTACAAACCCAACCCGGATAACTTCACGGCTCTGATTGCCCGGCTATCGGGCATGGGTATCAAGCCGGACGACGTGCTGCATACGGCCCAGAGCCTCTATCACGATATCGCACCGGCCCGTAACGCGGACCTTAAGACCTGCTGGATCAATCGCCGCCACGACAAGTTCGGCACCGGTGCAACACCGCCGACCGCCGTCTGGCCCGATATGGAAAAGCAAAGCATGGCCGACCTGATTCGCGCCCATCGCCTTGAGGCTCAGATCAAAGGCTAGACACTCAATTCTCCCTGGGTCGCCGGCATGGCGCCCTCATGCTTGAGCAGCCACTCTTTGCGATGAAGACCGCCGCCATAGCCCGTGAGAGAACCATCAGAACCGATGACCCGGTGACAGGGAATGACAATGCTGACCGGATTGCTGCCATTGGCCAGACCCACCGCGCGCGACGCGCCGAGGCCGCCCAGGTCTTTGGCCATGGCGCCGTACGACGTCGTCTCCCCCGCCGGGATATCACGCAGCGCTTTCCAGACGTGTTCCTGGAAGGCTGTTCCGCGGGTGTCCGTAAGAATGTCGTCAACGCCCGTAATATCGCCTTCGAAATAAGCTTCGATCCGACGGCGAACCCCCTCGGGGACCGGCCGCTCGACGATGTCGACATCGTCGAAGCGTCGCCCCAACAGCTTGCGCATGCGATCTTCGTAGTCGCCGAAGTCGAGCACGCAGAGCGCTTCACCGTTGACCATCATCAGCACATCGCCAATCGGCGACGGAATGCTCTCGTAATGCAGTGTGATCGTCATGGCGGCTACCCTCCCGCGCCGGCAGATGCCCAAAGATGCATGGTGGCATAGGCCCGCCACGGACGCCATGCTTCAGCCCGGGCGGTCAGTTGCTTATGGCTCAAAGACTCGCCCCGAGCCTCGAAGGCGCGCACCAGACCAAGGTCGCCCGTGGGAAACGTATCGGCCAGCCCGAGACCTCGCATAGCGATATAGTTGGCGGTCCAGGGGCCAATTCCCGGCAGCGCACACAGCCCCTCGACGAAGGAGTCCAGATCGTCGATGTCACCCAGCACCACATCGCCACTGGCGACAGCGGCGGCGAAACGATTGATGGTCTGGGCTCGCTTGCCCGGCATGCCGGTGGACGCCACGTCCGCTTCGGCAAGCTGCGCCGGTGTTGGAAAGATCCGGCTCAGGGTGTCATCGGCGCCTGGCAGCGGCGTGCCGAACCGGGTGGCAATACGTCCGGTCACCGTGGTCGCGCCGGCGACGCTGACCTGTTGGCCGACGATGGCGCGAATGGCCAGCTCGAAAATGTCCCACGCCTTGGGCACTCGCAACCCCGGCAGGGCGGCAACCATGGGCGCCAGCATGGGGTCGGCGCTGAGCTGGCCATCGATAACCGCCGGATCCGCATGGAGATCGAATTGGCGGCGTAGGCTATTCGATAAATCGTCAAGCGATTGATCACTGGACAGCAGAAGGGCATGGCCATGCTGCGCCAGACGCGCTTCAAGTATGGCGGGGCCCTTACCGGTGGTGATGCTGCGCCGGTAGCAATCCCCGACCACCGCCTCGACCCCCGGAATGGCGCGGGCGCCGAGGAAGGACAGCATCCATGGCCAAGGGTAGGGTGGCCGAAAGGGCAGTTCGAGTGTGTGGGTTCCGCTCATGGGCTCTTTATAGCCCAGTCACCCCTCACCTTCTGTCCGAATCAGGACTGCGTAGCGGAAAAGTTAGCCCTCTCCCTTGGGCTTGAGCGGCAGCTGGACGCGAATATGGACATCCTTGAGGGCCGGATCATCCACGGTTGCCGGCGCCCCCATCATCAGGTCCTGGGCCTGCTGGTTCATGGGAAACAGGATGACTTCACGAATGTTGGGCTCGTCCGCCAACTGCATGACGATGCGGTCAATACCCGGTGCGATGCCGCCATGAGGCGGCGCGCCATACTGGAACGCCTGAAGCAGTCCGGGAAACTCGGTCTCCACGGTCTCAGCCGAATAGCCGGCGATTTCGAAAGCCTTGTACATGACTGCCGGCAAGTGGTTCCGAATAGCGCCGCTGGACAACTCAATACCGTTGCAGACGATGTCATACTGAAACGCCAGAACGTCGAGCGGGTCCATGGTCTCCAACGCTTCGATGCCGCCCTGAGGCATGGAGAACGGGTTATGACTGAATTCGATTTCGCCGCTCTGCTCGTTACGTTCGAACATTGGGTAATCGACGATCCAACAGAACTGGAAGGCGTCGGGCTCGATTAGGTCGAGGTCCTCGCCAATTTTGGTACGCACCACGCCGGCGAACTTGGCGGCCGCCGCCGGGCGGTCACAGGCGAAAAACACCGCATCGCCGTCGCTGACACCAGTGGTTTCCCGAATTGACGCCAGCCTGTCGTCGTCGAGCAGTTTGGCAATGGGGCCCTTGGCCGCGCCGTCGGCGAAAATTATGTAGGCAAGTCCGCCAGCGCCTTCTTCACGAGCCCAATCGTTGAGTTTGTCGAAGAAACTACGTGGCTTTGCCGCCGCGCCTGAACCCGGAATCGCGCGAACCACGGCGCCGCCTTCAATTGCTCGCGAGAAAATCCCGAAGCCACTGTCACGAAACGTTTCCGTGGCATCTGAAACAATCAGCGGATTGCGCAGATCGGGCTTATCGCTACCGTATTTGAGCATGGCGTCGGCGTAAGTGATACGCGGGAAGGTGGGCCCGGTTACCTTGCGGTCGCTGAATTCCTCGAACAGACCGACGAACAGGGGCTCGAGGGCGGCGAAGACGTCCTCCTGCTCGACGAAGGACATCTCTACATCGAGTTGGTAGAACTCGCCCGGCGATCGGTCGGCGCGGGCGTCTTCGTCGCGGAAGCACGGGGCGATCTGAAAATAGCGGTCGAAACCCGACATCATGATCAGCTGTTTGAACTGCTGAGGCGCCTGGGGAAGTGCATAGAATTCGCCCGGATGCAGCCGGCTCGGCACCAGAAAATCGCGCGCGCCTTCCGGCGAACTGGCGGTCAGAATCGGCGTCTGGAACTCGGTGAAACCCTGCTCGATCATGCGCCTGCGAATACTGGCGATGATCGCCGAGCGCAACATGATGTTGCGGTGCATCTTTTCCCGGCGCAAATCGAGGAAGCGGTACCGCAGGCGGGTCTCCTCGGGATACTCCTGATCACCGTGAACCTGCAACGGCAGCATGTCGGCCATGGACTGGACATGGAAATCATCGATCGGCAGCTCGACCTCGCCGGTGGCGAGATTGGCATTGATCGTATCGTCGCTTCGCTTGACCACCTTACCGGTGATCGTAACAACACTTTCCGGACGCAATGCCTCGACCGCCGCGAAGTGGACGGACTCGGTATCGACGACGCACTGGGTGATTCCGTAGTGATCACGAAGATCCAAAAACAATAGATTTCCATGATCTCGTTTACGGTGAGCCCAGCCGGAAAGCCGGACCTCCTCACCCACATGTTCGGGTCTCAAATCGTCGCAAGTGTGGGTCCGGTACGGATGCATGCCAGTGTCCTGTTCGGTAATCGCCGCTGGTCGCGCCAAAGCGCCCCGCTGGTGGATGCGGAAAAGCGCATGGAACGGTGCCCGTTGTCAAGAACAGCCGCCAAAATTTGGCATTAACTTCGTGCCGGACTATAGATACTCCATGACATCCATTTTGATTACCACCATCGAAGAACTCGCCGATCTGTGCCAGCGTCTGGCGACGGCCGACTATGTCACCGTCGATACGGAATTCATGCGCGAGAGCACCTTTTGGCCCATTTTGTGCCTGGCCCAGATTGCCGGCCCCGACGATGCGGTCGCCATCGACACCCTGGCGCCGGGAATGGATCTGAGCCCACTGTTCGACCTGATGGCGAATGAGAGCGTGGTCAAGGTGTTCCACGCGGCGCGCCAGGACATCGAGATTTTTCATCACCTGGATGGCCGTATTCCGACACCGTTGTTCGACAGCCAGGTCGCCGCCATGGTCTGCGGCTTTGGCGATTCGGTGTCCTATGAGGCGTTGGCGTCGAAACTCGCCAAGGCGCGGATCGATAAGTCTTCGCGCTTCACCGATTGGTCGCACCGACCCTTGACCGAGCGCCAGCTTGAATACGCCATCGACGATGTGACCCACCTTCGGGTGATCTACGAGCGCCTTGTCGGCCAGCTTGAAAAGACCGGCCGTACCGCCTGGGTGGCCGAGGAAATGGCGGTGCTCAACGACCCGGCCATCTACGAGCAGCACCCGGACAACGCCTGGCGCCGTCTCAAGTCACGCTCGACCGATGGCCGCTTTCTCGCCGTGTTGCGCGAGGTCGCCGCCTGGCGCGAGCGCGAGGCCCAGACCCGCGACCTGCCGCGCAACCGGATGGTGCGCGATGAGTCCCTGCTCGAAATCTCGGCGCGCAAACCGACCACGGTCGATGATCTTTCCCGTACCCGCGGTGTCAGCCACAAATTGGCCGCGGGTGTCATGGGCGAAGGTATTATGGCCGCCATCAAAAAGGGCGCGGCGGTGCCCGAGGCCGACTGGCCCAAAGTCACCAAGTCAAGACCGCCGTCCCGCGGCATCGGGCCGGTGGTCGAGCTCCTCAAGGTGCTGTTGAAGATCAAATGCGATGAGAATGACGTCGCCCAGCGCCTCGTCGCCAATACCGCCGATCTCGAACAGATCGCCAGCAGCGACAGTGCCGATGTGAAGGCTCTTCACGGCTGGCGCCGCGAGTTGTTCGGCGAGGATGCCCTGGCCCTCAAGGCCGGCAAGGTCTCGCTATCGCTGCGGAATAATAGAATTCACGTCGAGCATCACTAAAACGACCCCGGATAGTTCCCGCCGTCGAGCAGCAGGTTCTGGCCGGTGATGTAGCTCGCCTGGGCGCTGCACAGATAGGCGCAAGCGTCGCCGAACTCATCGGCCGTACCGAACCGGCCAGCCGGGTTGGCGGCGGCACCCTCATAGAATAGTTCGTCGAACGGCCGCCCGGACTTGTCCGAGGCGTAACGGTAGCCGGAGCGCAGCCGGTCGGTGTCGAACGGTCCCGGCAACAGTCCGTTGATGGTCACATTGTGGCGCACGGTTTTGCGTGCGACGCCGGCGGTGAAGCCGGTGAGTCCGCTGCGCGCCCCGTTCGACAGGCCGAGAACGTCAATCGGCGCCTTCACGGAGCTTGAGGTGATGTTGACGATGCGCCCGAAGCCGCGCTCGATCATGCCGTCAACGGTGTCCTTGATGAGGAAGATCGCGGTCAGCATGTTGGCGTCAATAGCGCTGATCCACGTCTCGCGATCCCATTCACGGAAGTCGCCGGGCGGCGGACCGCCGGCATTGTTGATCAGAATATCAGGCTCGGGGCAGGCGGCGAGCAGGGCGGCGCGGCCTTCCGGTGTAGTCACATCCATGGCTACGGTGGTGACCTCGACTCCGTGGGCCTCGCGGATTTCGGCCGCCGTGGCTTCGAGGACGTCCGAGTTGCGGCTGTTGATGGTAACGTTCGCGCCTTCGCGGGCCAGCGCCATGGCGCAACCACGCCCCAATCCCTTGCTCGAGGCGCATACGATCGCCTTCTTACCGGCTATTCCGAGGTCCATTTCAACTCTCCCTGATGTCGTTGTTCGAGGTCATTCAAGACTTGTCGCGCCAAAGGCACGGTGATGTTTCGCCGGCCGGCGAGGGCCGCGTCGTCGAGCGCCGTGACCAGAAGCCGCGCCGCTTCAAACGAGCGCTCCATTCGAGCCAGCAGATACTCGACGACGCCGTCACTAACACGGAGCTGGCGGTCATCATACAGCTTGATCAACAGCGCCGCGATGAGGCCGTCGTCGGGCGGGCCGATGGCAACCGCGGGCGCGGCCACCAGCCGGGAACGCAAATCCGGAAGATCCAGCGACCAGCGCGCCGGTGGCGTGGCGGCGGTGATCAGCAACTGTCCGCCACCTTCAGCGGCGACATTGTAGAGATGCATCAACGCGGCTTCGTCGGTGACGTGGTCGCCGTCCTCAACCACGGCGCAGGCGTCCTTGCTCAACAACGCGCCGGGCGCGACGCCGGAAAGCCGGTCGGCGGCGACCGTCCGGGCGCCGCTTCGCGCCTGCCAGACATGGGCCAAATGGGTCTTGCCGCAGGCGGGCGGGCCGTGGACAACCAGGGCCGGCGCCGGCCAGGCCGGCCAGCGATCAACCCACATGACCGCATCGAGATTGCACGGGGCAATCAGGAAATCATCGGCGTCGAGGGCGGCGCGATGGCCAAGGTCGAGAGCGAGCTGCGTCACGATGGCGGTTCCCCGCCTCCATCACTATGGCCGAGATAGACCGGACTGGTCTGATAGCGCTCGGCGGCGAACCGCACCAGCACACCGATCACCGCCGTCGCCGGCACGGCGAGCAGCATGCCCACGAGACCGAACAAGGCGACCCCGGCGAGGGCGCCGAAAATGATCCAGACCGGGTGCAGGCCGACCCGCTCACCGACCAGCTTGGGCGACAAAATATTACCCTCGACCACTTGGCCGACGGCAAAGACCATGGCTACCACGCCAACCCACAACAGATCATCGAACTGCAGCAAAGCGAGGGTAACCGCGGTGACGAACCCGGTGATCGCGCCGACATAGGGAATGAAGGAGAGAACGCCGGCGCCCAACCCGACAACCAATCCAAAATCCAGCCCCACCACGGTAAGACTGATACCGTAGTAGGTCATGAGGATGAGGCAGATCAGTCCCTGGCCGCGAACAAACCCCGCCAGGGTGTCGTTGATCTTGCCAAGTTGGACGCGGATTTCCGACGCGTGACGGCGCGGTAACAGGTTGTCCGCCCGGGCGACGATATGGTCCCAGTCGCGCAACAGATAGAACGTGACGATGGGCGTGATGAATAGCAGCGCCACGATATTGACTAACGCCAGCCCGGATCGCCAGATTCCCGTACCGAGCCCCATGGCCCAGGCGGCCAGGTTGTCGGTAAAGCCGGCGAGTATCTCCCGGGCACGCTCCAACTCGTCCGGCTCAAGGCTTGCAAATAACGCTTCCGATAGGGTTAGCAGATATTCGCGTATGGACTCGGCGATGGCCGGCACCCGCGAAATCAGGTCGATCAGTTGCTGGTAGATCACCGGCAAGAGCAGGAACAAGGCGCCGACCATGACAACGACAAACAAAATGGTGATGACCACCGTGGCCATGGTACGCGACAAACCAGCGGTCTCCAGTCGGTCGGCAACCGGGTCGAGACTGTAGGCCACGGCCATACCCGCGACAAACGGCAACATCATGTCGCGGAGAAGAAACAGCAGAACGCCGAAGACCAACAGTCCGCCAAGCCAAAAGCCGATTTGAGCGCGTGTGGTCATCGCTCGATCTCCGCCTGCCCGATGATACGCATCCATCCCATCATATAGCTCGCTCCTGACACCAACGCCGTCGCCGCCACCACGTATATTTGTATTAATTCCACGCCTTCAACCGTCATGCTAAATCCCAACCTACCCAACACCGTCATGGCAAGGACGATTTGCGCGACGGTGTTCACCTTGCTGACCATCAGAGGCTTTATCCTGAACGACCGCGCCAGCAACCACAATAGCAAGGCGCCGCCGACGATCAGAAGGTCACGAAAGACCACCAGCAGAACAAGCCACAGAGGAAGCTGCCCCAGGACGCCCAGGACCACGTAGACACTGACCAACAGAGCCTTGTCGGCCAGGGCGTCGAGATAGGTGCCAAGCACGGTCTCGCTGTCGAATCGCTTGGCGACGAAGCCGTCGACCGCATCGGATATGGCGGCGATGGAGAACACCCAGAATGCCGGCACCATGGCGTCCATAAGGATAAGCCAGATCACCACCGGGGTGCTCAGCAGCCGCGCAAGGCTAATGAGGTTGGGCAGGTTCACTCGATTATGACGGTTTCGGGCTGGTCGGCTCCAAAGCCCCGGCGACGGAGAATCCACAGGTCCGCTTCCCGTGACAGCACCAGATTGTCTCGGGCCAGCGCGGCAGCCAGTTGTTGTTCGTTACCGAGATAGTGCAGCACGGCGCGGGCGAACCGCGGCGACAGCGCCGCAATTTCGAGTTTGCGTACCAGGGCAAGCTTGTCGAGCCGGCCGAGAATGTCGAGCCAGTCGGCAAACCCGGTGATGGGAATATCAATGGTTAGCCGGGTCTCGAGATCGAAGCGCAGCAAATGCGTCTGCTTCCATTCGTTCTCCAACTGCGCCCGGGTCGCCGCCGCCGCCTTGACCAATACGGCCGCCAGAGGCTCCCACGCCGCCGCGCTGTAGGTGCCGCCACTGACTTCCACGGCGCCGGACGCCACCCGGCGGACCAACACACTGACGGTCGGCGCGTCCTGGGTTCCCTGGCCGTCGATGATGGCGTCGATGGCCACGGCCTCGCCGGCGTCATAGCGTTCCGCGAGACGGTCGAACCGCTCACTTTCGCCCGCTCGGGCCTGTTCGGCATCGAGAATTTCGAGATCCGCAAGCTCGCCGAACGGAATGATAATGGGCACCAGGCTGTTGCTCGGCGGCAGCGACGCCCAGGCTTCGCGCCAGGGGTTGCCGTCATCCCACAGCATCAGCCCCTTGGCGTCCTGAAACAAAGGCACCACCACGATGGGCTCGCTCGCCGTGGCGGCATAGGGAATATCCAGATTGCGCAGCAGATCGCCGATCTCGACGGGTTTGAAGTGATAGGTCAGCGAGGCGATGTAGCGGTCGGGTCCGACCCGCTCGCCGAATACTTCGAAACCCCTGACCAGTTCGGTGACCGCCAGATCGGGCAGCAACGGCAGACGGCCATGGTCGGCCACGGGCACGAGTCGCTCCAGAAGCTGGCGGAATGCCCGCTGCTGACCATCGGCAAGGGCCGAAGTGCGCGCCGTCTCCGCATCCGCCGCGGTAACGTCCACGGCCACTCCGGTAACGCTGAAAGCCGCGTCAGCCTTGGCCGCCAGCACACCGGGTCCGGTTGTGACGAGCCAACCGACAGCGACAAAAAGAAAGGCGATCAAGCGCCGGGTATGGGTCATTGCAAACCGTTCCGGATGCAGTATGTTCGGCGCGAAAGCGGGCGCATTATATCGAACTATCGGGACGAGAGCGAGGGCCCCCATTTCCAGAAACAGTTATTCCTATGGAGACGCCGGTGTCGACATTGCCGCCGGCGCTGCTTTGGTCAAAGCCATTGGACCGCTTGCCCGGGCCACGACCCGCACCGGCGCCGACCCGGAGGTCGGTGGCTATGGTGGTTTGTTTGATCTCGCCGCCGCCGGATTTCGCGACCCGGTCCTGGTCTCGGGCACCGATGGCGTCGGCACCAAGCTCAAAGTCGCCTTCGCCGCCGACCGTCATTCCACCGTAGGCATCGACCTGGTCGCCATGTGCGTCAACGACATCGTGACCCGTGGCGCCGAGCCGTTGTTCTTCCTCGATTACTTCGCCACCGGAAAGCTTGACGTGGCGGTGGCCGAGATGGTGGTCGCGGGTATTGCCCATGGCTGCAAGATGGCCGGCTGTGCCCTGATCGGCGGTGAAACGGCGGAGATGCCGGACATGTACGGCGCCGGCGAATACGATCTGGCCGGTTTTGCCGTCGGCGCCGCCGAGCGCGACGCCATGCTGCCCCACGACACGGTCGAGCCCGGCGATATCCTGCTTGGCCTGGCCTCGGACGGACTCCATTCCAACGGATTTTCCCTGGTCCGCAAGGTCGTCGAGGGCGAAGGACTGGACTACGACGCCCCGGCGCCCTTCGCAGCCGACACACCCCTCGGCGACGCCCTGCTGGCGCCGACCCGTATCTATGTCAAATCCTGCCTTGCGGCTCTTGCCGACGGCCAGATCAAAGCCCTGGCCCATATTACCGGCGGCGGCCTCTTGGAGAATATTCCCCGGGTCCTGCCCGATGATATGGCAGTCGAGATCAATGCCGACGCCTGGCCGGTGCCGCCGGTGTTCGCCTGGCTCGCCTCGACCGGCGGCGTCGAAGGCCAGGAAATGGCCCGCACGTTTAATTGCGGTCTCGGCATGGTCGCCGTGGTCAGCCCCGATGACGCGCCGGCGGTTACCACGATTTTCGAGGACAACGGCGAGACGGTTTACGCCGTTGGCACGGTAACGGCCAAGGCCGACGATGCGCCAGCGGTCAAGCTCGTCGGCGCGGGAGTGACATGGCCGAGCTGACCCTCGCCGTCCTGATATCCGGGCGAGGCAGTAATCTGCAGTCCCTGATCGACGCCTGCGCCAAGGCGGATTTTCCTGCCCGCGTCGCTCTGGTGATATCCAATGAGCCTGGCGCCAAGGGACTTGAGCGGGCCCAAGCGGCCGGCATTCCCCACCAGACCATCAATCACCGGAATTTCGATTCACGCGATGCTTTTGGCGACGCCCTCGGCAATGCGATTAAGGACAGTGGTGCCGACTTGGTCTGTCTCGCCGGGTTTATGCGAATACTCGACAGCGGTTTCGTCAACCAATGGCACGACCGGATAATCAACATCCATCCGTCGCTGCTGCCCATCTTTCCCGGTCTTCACACCCACCAACGGGCACTCGAGGCCGGCGTTCGCTTCGCCGGCTGCACCGTGCACTTTGTTCGTGGTGGTTTGGACAGTGGCCCGATCATTACCCAGGCAGCGGTGCCGGTGCTCCCCGGCGATACGTCCGATACGCTCGCCGAGCGCGTACTGGCGGCGGAACACCGGGTTTATCCGCTGGCCGTTCGATTGATTGCCGAAGGCCTGGTGACGGTCGTCAACGAAACGGTACTGGTTGATAACAGCGCCGTCCCGGAAACAGTTCTGCTTAATCCCCTGGAAGACTAGCCGACGATCTCGTCGTTGCTGAAGAAATAGCCGATCTCGAAGGCCGCGGTTTCCGGCGAATCTGAACCGTGGGCCGAGTTAGCCTCGATGGACTCGGCGAAGTCGGCACGGATGGTGCCTGGCGCCGCATCGGCCGGGTTGGTCGCGCCCATGATCTCGCGGTTTGCGGCAATGGCGCCTTCACCCTCGAGAACCTGAACCACAACCGGCCCACTGATCATGAAATTACACAGATCATTAAAAAACGGTCGCTCGCGGTGAACCGCATAAAACCCTTCGGCCCGCTCACGGGTCAGCTGGATGCGCTTCTGGGCGACGATGCGCAGGCCCGCCTCCTCGAAACGCGCGATGATACGGCCGGTGAGATTGCGCCGCGTGGCGTCCGGCTTGATGATGGAAAGTGTCCGCTCGATGGCCATTATTGGCTCCAGTCCGGTCCTGAAAGAGGGCGCCTTATAGCCCCTTGCCGGCCATACGGCAACTCCCGACGACATCGGCCGCGCACGACCCCTTTGATCGAAGCCCGGGCCGTGCTATCAACCCGCCGCCATGTTGAGAATTGAAAACATCACTTACCGCATTGGTGGCCGCGTCCTGTTCGAGGATGCCAGCGCCGTTGTGCCCGTGGGTCACAAGCTCGGTCTTGTGGGACGCAACGGCTCGGGCAAGACGACTCTGCTGGGCCTGATCGCCGGCCGACTGGAATGCGACGCCGGCGGCGTTTCCTTGCGCCGCGGCGCCCATCTCGCCCAGGTCGTCCAGGAGGCCCCCGGCGGCCCGAGCAGCCTGCTCGACTCGGTGCTGGATGCCGACGTCGAACGCACGGCCCTCCTAGCCGAGGCCGAGACCGCCACGGACCCGGGCCGCATCGCCCATATTCACACCCGGCTCGCCGATATCGGCTCCCATACGGCGACGTCGCGGGCCGGCGCTATTCTGTCCGGCCTCGGCTTCGACAGAGTCGCCCAGGCCCAGCCGCTGGATTCGTTCTCGGGTGGTTGGCGCATGCGGGTCGCCCTGGCCGCGACCCTGTTTACCGAGCCCGACCTGCTGCTGCTCGACGAGCCGACCAACTATCTCGATCTCGAAGGCACCCTATGGCTGGAGGGCTATCTGCGCAGCTACCCCAACACCATTCTGCTGGTCAGCCACGACCGCACCCTGCTGAATACGGCGGTCGGCGGCATTCTCCATCTCAATCACGGTAAACTGACCGCCTACACTGGCGGCTACGACCGGTTCGAGCGCACCCGGGCCGAGCGCCTCGCCCAGGAGACCGCCCAGCGCAAGAAACAGGACGCCCAGCGTAAGCACATGCAGGCCTACGTGGATCGCTTCCGCTACTCGGCCACCAAAGCGCGCCAGGCTCAGAGCCGGCTCAAGGCCATTGCCCGGCTGCAGCCCATCGCCGAAGCCATGAGGGATCCGACGGTGGCCTTCAACTTCCCCGACCCCGGCACCCTGGCGCCGCCGATCATCACCATCGATGGCGGCACGGTGGGTTACGAAGACAACAAGCCGGTGCTGCACGATCTCGACCTGCGCATCGACATGGACGACCGCATCGCCCTGCTCGGCGCCAACGGCAACGGCAAATCGACCTTCGCCAAGCTGCTGTCGAGCCGCCTAAAACTCATGGACGGGCGTTACTTCGCCACGGGCAAACTGCGGGTCGGCTATTTCGCCCAGCATCAGGTCGATGAATTGACCGCCGGCCACACGGCGCTGGAGCAAATGCGCGGCATTATGCGCGGCGAGCCGGACACCAAGGTCCGCGCCCACCTCGGTTCTTTCGGCCTGGTGCAGGACAAAGTGGGCATAAAGGTCGATGACCTGTCGGGCGGTGAGAAGGCGCGGCTGGTCCTGGCCATGATGTGCCGTACGGTGCCTCACCTCATGGTGCTCGACGAACCCACCAGCCATCTCGACGTGGACGCCCGCGAGGCGCTGATCCAGGCGCTCAACGACTTCCCCGGCGCCCTGCTGCTGATCACCCACGACCCGCACCTGATCGAAGCCTGCGCCGATCGCCTGTGGCTGGTCGCCAATGGCCACGTCAAACCCTTCGACGGCGATGTCGACGACTACCGCCGCATGCTCCTAAGCCAGCGCGGCTCGCCGTCGTCCATGGCCAGCGCACCCGCCACAGACAAGGCCCCCGCCGCCAAGGTCAACAAACGCGACGCCCGCCGTGCCAAGGCCCAGGCCCGCCAGGGTCTGTCCGACCTGCGCCGGACGTTACGCGAAACCGAGTCACTGGTGGAAAAACGCAGCGCCGAAAAAGCACGGATCGACGAGAAGCTCGCCGACCCCGTCATCTACGAAGGCCCGACAGCCGACTTCACCGAACTCCTGATGCGCCGCGACAAGGCTGCACGCCGTCTGGCCGACGCCGAAGAAAAATGGCTCAAGGCCCAGCACGATCACGACACGGCAGCGGCGGAGTAAGCTCCGTTAGTTTTGCGGGGTGTCCTCGGGTCCGACTTTGGCCTTCTGCTCCCAGCCGCCAGCGTCGGTCTGCTGCCAGTAGGCCAAGGTGTCGCCAGCCTCCAGACGGCGGCGCCAGCGTTGGCGGGCGGCGGCCACGGCCTGGTCGTCATTGCCGTCGAACAGGTCGAGGCAGCGCTCGAATGTGCCCGTAAATTCGGGCTCGGCGCCGTCGGTGAGGACCAGAAGGGTGGCGCCGTTGGGGTTTTCTTCAGTGGTAGTCAGATAGACCGGCTGGGCGGCGGCATTGCCATCCGCCGCCGTGCCGTGGGGCAGGAACGAGTCCTGGTCGAAGGTCCACAGGGCGCCGTCGAGAGCCTTCACACGCTCATCCGAGCCGGCCATGACTACCGCACGCATGCCCCGCTCGAGCGCCTTGCCCAACAGTTTGGGCAGGGCCTGCTCGAGGGGTGAGCGTTGCAGGTGGTAGAAGCCGATCTCGGTCAAGGTCGCCGCCGTCAGCTTTCGTAGTTGCCGGCCACCAGGTTGTCGAGCAGACGCACGCCGAAGGCGGTGCCGCCGCCGGGGGACGTGGCGCTGGCGGCCTTCACCCAGGTGACACCGGCAATGTCGAGATGGGCCCAGGCGGTCTTGCCGACGAAGCGCTGGAGAAAAACGGCGCCCGCCGTGCTGCCGGCCTCGCGGCCCTTGCCGACGTTCTTCATGTCGGCGATGAGTGAGTTGATGTCCTTGTCGTAACGATCACCCAGGGGCATGCGCCAGAGTTCCTCGCCGGTCGCATCGGCGGCGGCGAGAAGGTTGTCGGCGAGTTTGTCGTCGTTGGCGAACAGACCGGCCTTGTAAGTGCCGAGCGCAACGATGATGGCCCCGGTCAAGGTCGCCAGATCGACCATGATGCGCGGTTTGAAGCGGGTCTGGCAGTACCACAGGGCGTCGGCCAGCACGAGCCGGCCCTCGGCATCGGTGTTGATGACCTCGATGGTCTGGCCCGACATGGAAGTCACCACATCGCCGGGTCGCTGGGCGAAGCCCGACGGCATGTTCTCGACCAGGGCGACGACGCCGATCACATCGACCTTGGCTTTACGCCCGGCCAGAGCCGCCATGAGGCCGATGACCACGCCCGAGCCGCCCATGTCCCACTTCATGTCTTCCATGCCGCCGGCCGGCTTGATGGAGATGCCGCCGGTGTCGAAGGTGACACCCTTGCCGACGAAAGCCACGGGGGCGCTCTTGGAACCTTTGGGCGCACCATTCCAGCGCATGACCACCATGCGGGATTCGTTGGCGCTACCCTGGCCAACGCCAAGCAGGGCGCCCATGCCGAGCTTACGCATCTTGGCTTCGGTGAGGATTTCGACACTGACCCCCAGCTTGGTCAGCGCCTTGGCCCGCGTGGCAAGCGTCTCCGGGTTGAGCACGTTGGCCGGCTCGGAAACCAGATCACGGGTCAGGAAGACGCCATCGGCAATCTTGTCGAGACTGCCGTAGGCGGTGCTCGCGGCTTTGGCGCCACGCATCACCACGGTAGTGCGGTCGAGGGTGGGCTGGCTGTCCTTGGGTTCCTTGGTGCGGTACTTGTCGAACCGGTAGCTACGCAGCCGCGCCCCGTAACCAACGTTCGCCGCCAACACCCCGGCGGATGCCTTGGCATCGTCGAACCACTGGTCGGCCAAAACGGCGACGCGCTTGACGCCACCCCGATTAAGGTGAGCGACCAGCTTGCCGCCAATGCTCTGGGCGCCGAGATCGTCGAGCTTGTCGGTCTTGCCCAGGCCAGCGATAACCACACGCGCCGCATCCACGCCGGACGGCGCCATGACGTCGAGGAACTGGTCGCGGGCGCCGGTGAAGCGTCCCGCCCGCATGGCTTTGCGCAAGGCGCCCTTGCAGGCCTTGTCGACGGCGTCGGCGGATTTGCTCAGAATCCGGTTGGCGAAGGCGCCGACGACAATGGCGTCGACCTTGGGTGATTTGGTGGCAAAGGAAATTTTCATGAAACCCTCTGAATTGCGCACAATAGATTTGGCGGCCGCGCATAACGCCGCCTCCCCGTGGGTCCTAAATGTAGCCGATACGCGGATGAAGGAAAGGACTTGTTGTCCTGCTCTATCGCGACTCCAACCCGGGCGGCTATCATGGCGTCCACTCGTGAGGACCATGGAGACCCCATGATCGCTGTTTTGGGAGCGACCGGAAAGACAGGACGATACCTGGTTGATCGGCTTTGCGCCGATGGACACCAGGTGATTGCCATCGGCCACACCGAGGCCAAGCTCGACACGCTCAACTCAGCCGCGGGCACTGTCGCCGCGGACTTCGACCATCCGGTAACTGTCGTCCGGGCCCTGGTTGGCGCGACCCATGTGGTGAACTGCGCTCATGCCCGGTTCACCGAGGCCTTGCTGCAATGCCTGCCGTCCAGTCTCGAACGGCTGGTCCTGATCGGCTCGGCCCGGCGCTTCAGCAAACTTCCCGACCCGGCGGCCAATGCGGTGCGGGCCGGCGAGGCCACATTCCTGTCATCGGGTGTGCCCGGCGTCATGCTCCACCCGACCATGATTTATGGCGCCCCCGACGACCGCAACGTCAATCGCCTGCTGCGCCTGGTCAAACGGAGATCAGTCCTGCCCCTACCCAACGGCGGCCGCGCCTTGCTGCAGCCGATCTTCGTTGACGACATGGTGGCGTCATTGGCGGCGGCGCTGGAGCGCCCGGCCGCGCCTGGCGCCTCCCTGGTTGTCGCCGGTCCCGAACCGATCTCCTACGCCGCCATGGTCCGGGCCTGCGCCAGCGCGGTTGACCGCCATGTGACGATCGTGCCGGTGCCGGGGCCTATTCTGGGAATCGGCGCTCGCCTGGCAGCCATGGTCGGCGTTAAACTACCGTTCGATACGGCCGAGATTCGTCGTGCCGGCGAGGACAAGTCGTTCGATATTTCTCCCCTGCGAAACCGCCTCGGAATTTCGCCCTGCAGCTTTGAAGAAGGCCTGCGTCTCAAACTGGAGCGCGGCTGGGTTTCTTGATGTCATGACCGATACATTACGATTCTGCCGGGGCTGCGGAACAACGCTCAGCCATACCTTCGTAGATCTCGGTGACACGCCTCTGGCCAATAGTTATCCGGCCGCGGCCGATCTCGGCCAGCCCGACCGACGATACCCGCTCCACACCCGGGTCTGCCATGATTGCTTCCTGGTTCAGGTCGAGGCGGTGGTGCCGTTGGAGGATATTTTTTCCGACTACGCCTATTTCTCATCCTACTCGGAAAGCTGGGTTGCTCACGCCCGGCGCTTCGCCCGCATGGCCCGCGAGCGTTTCGCCCTTGGCGGCGAGAGTCTCGTGGTCGAGGTCGCCAGTAATGACGGCTACCTGTTACGCCATTTCGTCGATGACAGCATCCCGGTTCTCGGCGTCGAACCAGCAGCCAACGTGGCCGCGGTGGCCGAAGCCGCCGGCGTGCCGACCAAGGTGCGATTCTTCGGCCGTGAGACGGCGGATGATCTGATAGCCGATGGCAAAGCGGCTGATCTGGTGGTTGGCAACAATGTCCTGGCCCATGTGCCCGATCTCAACGATTTCGTCGCCGGCCTGGGCGCGCTGACCAAACCCGCCGGCGTTATCAGCCTGGAATTCCCCCATTTGCTCCGGCTTATGGAGGACGTTCAGTTCGACACTATCTACCACGAGCATTTTTCCTACTTCTCCCTGACCGCCCTTGAGCCGGTCCTGGCGTGCCATGGCCTGCGCCTGTTCGACGTGGAAACACTGGCGACCCATGGCGGCAGCTTGCGGTTGTTCGCCTGCCACGCAGATTGTGATCGGCACGCAGACGGACCGGGCCTCGACGCAGTGCGTGATGCCGAGCGCAAAGCCGGCCTCAATCAGCTCTCCACCTACACCGGCTTCGCCGCTCGCGTGGCGGCGGTGAAAGATTCCTTGCTGGCCTTTCTTGAGGCGGCGAAACGCGACCGCAAAAGCGTTGCCGCCTATGGCGCGGCGGCCAAGGGCAACACTCTGCTCAACACCTGCGGGGTGGGAACCGACCTGATCGGCTACGTGGTTGACGCCAGCCCCCACAAACAAGGCCGCTATCTGCCCGGCAGCCGTTTGCCTATTGTCGGTCCCGATCGGCTGAGCAAAACCAAACCCGACTACGTGTTGATCCTGCCATGGAACCTGCGCGACGAGATTGTGGGGCAAAATGCCGATGTACGCGACTGGGGCGGACGTTTCGTAGTGCCGATTCCCACGATCACAGTGCTCCCCTAGGCAGCGGGTATTTCTATGGCTTGGAGTGGCCTAGAGACTATAATCCCGCCCATGCGCGAAGTTACCAAGTACATCCTGTGGCAACTTGTCGAGGCGACGCTGTTCGTAACGCTCGCCCTGGCCGGCGTAGTTTGGCTGTTGAAATCGCTGCAGTATGTTGACCTGATCGTTAACCGAGGAATTTCTTTCTTCACCTTCCTCAATCTCACCGTATTACTGTTACCTTTGTTTCTAACCTATCTGTTCCCATTCGCACTATTTCTCGCCGTGGTCTACACGTATTACCGCCTCACCATGGACAGTGAGATCGTTGTTCTGCGCGCAGCTGGGCTGAGCCCCCTGTCATTGGCGAAACCGGCGCTTATTCTCGCCGGGATCGTCGCCGTAGTCTGTTATGCCTTTACGCTTTACCTACAGCCAGCCGGGGTCCGCGAGTTCAAAGACCTTCAATTCACATTCCGTGGCGACTACTCGCATGTGCTGCTGCAGGAAGGTGCCTTCAACACTCTTGGCGACGGCTTGACCGTGTATATTCGGGCGCGCGAGGCCAACGGCGTGATCCAGGGTATTCTGGTCCACGACAACCGCGACCCCGCAGCGCCGGTAACCATGATGGCGGAAAGTGGTTTTCTCGTCCGCACACCCAAGGGGCCCCGTCTCTCACTGGTCAACGGCAATCGCCAGGAATTCGACGCTGTACGGCGCTCTCTCGGACTGTTGTACTTCGACCGCCACAACATCGACCTGACCAGTCTGATTGGCGAACAAGGCACGCGATGGCGTGAACCACGCGAGCGTTATTTGCATGAACTGCTCGGCCCGCCCATAACCGGCAACGACCGAGCCTTTCTTGCGGAGCTTCGCGCCGAGGGCCATCAGCGCCTGGTGTTGCCGCTGTTTCCTATAGTCTTGACGTTACTTGGCGTCGCCGCCCTGCTTGGCGGTGAGTTCAGCCGGCGCGGGCAGACCGGCCGGTTGTTCCTGGCCGCAGGCCTCGCCATCCCGTTCGTTTGTCTGGCGTTCGGACTCCCGCTGGCTATTGTTAGGCTTCCGCTGTTGACGCCCCTGCTCTACGTCAACATCGTCGTTTGGGCGCTGTCGGCCGTATACTTCCTTCTTCGTGACCGCAAGCTGGGAACGCCGGCAATGGCCCTGAGCGGGACCGAATAATGCGCCTTAGCTTTACCCTATCGACCTATATTACCCGCCAGTTTCTGGCCAGTATCGCCACCGTACTTCTCCTTCTGGTCGGGCTGATCTTTCTCATCGACAGCGTTGAATTGCTGCGGCGAACCGCCAGCCGCGACTCGGTCGGCTTCGGCACGGTATTGGAAATGGCCCTGCTGCGTATTCCGTTCATGAGCCAGAAAGTCATCCCCTTCGCTGTATTGTTTGGCGGCATGCTGTCGTTAACCCGGCTGACCCGGTCCCACGAACTGGTGGTGGCTCGCGCTGCCGGGGTCTCCGTTTGGCAGTTTCTGTTGCCCGGCCTGGCGCTGGCGTTAGTTATCGGCGGCTTTACCGTAACCGTGTTCAACCCATTCGTCTCGGCCACAACCTGGCGCTACGAGCAACTTGAGGCCAAGAACCTCCGTGGGCGCGCCAGCATGCTGGCGGTGTCGGCGTCGGGTCTGTGGCTGCGCGAGGGTGGCCGTGATGGCCAGATGGTGGTCCATGCCCTGCGCATCGCTCAGGAGGACATGGAACTCCACGACACCATCTTCTTCATGTACAAGGACAACGATCACTTTATCCGCCGCATCGATGCCGATACGGCACGTCTGGAGAAAGGTTACTGGGATCTGCACAACGCTTTGATCAGTGTCCCGGACCAACCGAGCGAAATCCTAGCCGAATACCAACTTCCAACCCAACTGACCATCGACCAGATCCAGGAAAGCTTCGCACCCCCGGAAACCATGTCGTTTTGGCAACTGCCCAGCTTTATCGACGCCCTCGAGGCTGCTGGATTCTCGGCGGTACGACACCGGCTCCACTGGCATTCCCTTCTCGCGGTACCTATCCTGCTCTGCGCCATGGTCCTCATCGCCGCCACGTTCTCACTCCGATTGACCCGGCGCGGCGGGACGGGCCTGCTTATACTCGGCGGCTTGTTCGCGGGCTTCCTGTTGTATTTTCTAACCGACGTGGTGTTGGCTCTCGGTGTTTCGGGCGGCCTGCCGGTGATTCTCGCCGCTTGGGCGCCGGCGGGCGTGTTCACTCTGCTTGGCCTGGCCATGCTGCTTCATCTCGAAGACGGGTAATGGCCATGCGTTGGTTTCCGGTAATCGCCCTGCTGACATTTTTCGTGGTCGCCACCCATACCGCCTATGCCCAGCACGCAACCAGCGGTTCCGAGCCTGTCGTTCTGGAAGCTGATGAACTGGTTCACGACCTCGACCGCGGAGTTGTCGTCGCCACCGGCAATGTGGAGATTGCTCAGGGCGGCCGCGTCCTGCTGGCCGACTCCGTCACCTATGACGAAAACACCGATACGGTGACCGCCACCGGCAACGTGGTCATGCTTGAGCCCGGTGGCGAAGTAGTGTTCGCCGATTACGCCGAAGTCACCGAAAACATGAAGCACGGCGTTATCCGCAACATTCGAATTTTGCTGACCGACAATTCACGGATCGCCGCCAATGGCGCGGTGCGCAGCAACGGCAATCGCACCGAGATGCGCAAGGCCGTGTTCTCGCCCTGCCCAGTCTGTGAGGACCATCCCGACGAATCGCCGTTATGGCAGATCAAAGCATTCCGGGTCGTCCACGATCAACAACGCCAGGAAATCCAGTACAGCGACGCTTTCGTCGAACTGTTCGGGGTACCCGTCGCCTATACCCCCTATTTTTCCCATCCCGATCCCACGGTGAAGCGCCAAAGTGGATTTCTTGCGCCTTCTCTCGGCAATCAGACACAACTCGGCCTGGCCTTGCAGACGCCCTATTACATGAATTTGGCGCCTAATTACGATGCCACCTTCGCGCCCATATTCACCAGCGAAGAAGGGCTGGTTCTAACCGGTGAGTATCGCCACCGAGTCGATAGTGGCGAATTTTCCTTAGCCGGCAGCATCACCCGGCCCCGGCAACGCGGCAACAACGGCGAAGTGGTCAGCGGTCGAGACGTTCGCGGCCATGTTTCAGGCACCGGCCGCTTCGATATTGACGATATCTGGCGCTGGGGCTTCGACGTTGAGCGTTCGACCGACGACACCTATCTGCGCCGCTACGGGATCAACAGCGACGACATCTTGACGAGCAATGTCTTCCTTGAAGGGTTTCGTGGGCGCAGTTATGCGGCGGTCAATACCTACAGCTTCCAGGGCCTGGAGCAGAACGACGATCCCGGTGACACGCCGTTTATCGCCCCAATCGCCGAATACAGCTTCATCAGCGATGCCGGGCGCCGGGGCGACCGCTTCACGCTTGACGCCAACCTCATGGAGCTCTACCGCACCGATGGCGCCGCCAGCACCCGGCTATCCGTCGATGGCGCCTGGCGCCTACCCTATATCGGACCGCTCGGCGACCTCTATGCCTTGACGGCGAGCCTGCGCGGCGACGCCTATTGGGTAAACCATGTTGTCGACCCCGACCATCCCGCCAACAGCCGGTCGAGCGGCCTTACGGGCCGAATTGTCCCCCAACTAGCCCTCGACTGGCGCTACCCACTGGTCCGCAGCGTCGGTTCTGTCCGCCAATTGGTCGAACCGATCGTCAAATTCGCGATCAGCCCCCATGGCGGCAATCCGAGCAAGATTCCCAATGAGGACAGCCACGACTTCGAGTTCGATGACACCAATCTCTATAACAGCAATCGGTTTCCCGGGCTTGACCGCGTCGAAGGCGGGCCGCGTATCAGCTATGGCGTAAGACTTGGCGCTTTCGGGTCGAGCGGCGGACGCACCGCGGCGTTTATCGGGCAAAGCTACCGCGCCCGGGCCGACAGCACCTTCGAGGACGGCAGCGGCCTCGAAGGCAATCGTTCGGACATCGTCGGGCGTATCACCGTGGCGCCGTCCAGCTACGTCGATCTGACGTACCGTTTCCGTCTCGACGACGACACCCTCGGGTCACAGCGGAGCGCTATCGACCTGATTGCCGGGCCTGACTGGTTGCGGATCAATTTTGGATTCCTTTCCATTACCGAGGGCGCCGCCGATCTCAGCACCATCGGACGGCGTGAAGAACTCCACATGTCAGGGGTGCTCGCCCTGGCGCCGCAATGGACCCTGAACGCGTTCAACCGTCGAGACCTCAACGAAAACAACACGATCGACTTCGGCACGGGCCTGACTTACCAGGACGAATGCATTGTGTTTTCGACCCAGCTCAAACGTAGTTTCACCCGCGACCGTGACGTCGAGCCCGATACTTCGATCAATTTTATCATCAAGCTGAAACACCTCGGATAATCGAACTTGGCCGCCGCCAATAGCTAAAACCTGCGCCGTGACAAGGCCCTGGTTGTTTGTGCTAAAGTCCGAGGCGATTTTCTCCTCTTCGGCCTATCAATGAGAAATGTGACGCACAGTATGAGTTTTCGACAGGGAATCCGCCTAATTGCGACGGTGGCGCTCCTTGCCTTTCCGTTGTTCAGCGCGGCACAAGCGCAGGAATTGCAACACATTATCGCCGTGGTCAACGACGATGCGGTTTCCAATCGCGACGTGGTCGAACGCATTCGGCTGGTGGTCGTGACGTCGGGCCTGAACGACAGCCCCGAGGTCAGACAGCGCATTGCACCTCAAGTCCTCCGCACCCTCATCGACGAACACCTGCGGCTGCAGGAGGCCAAGCGCAAAAACGTGTCGGTAACCGACAACGAGATTGGGTTTGCAATCTCGTTGATCGAGCAACGCAACAAAATGCCCGTAGACTCGTTATTGTCGTTCCTCGAGTCCCGCAAGATCGACGC
>CAZYDR010000001.1:0-110998 GCA_964645285.1 uncultured Alphaproteobacteria bacterium | reverse complement strand
GGCAGGGCTCGAACAAGGGCCGCCAGTTTTCCACCGTCAGAGCGTTGGGGCGGGTCAGTTTGAAGTCGGCGCCGGCGAGATGGAACTCAGCCAGGACGCTGCCCAGGGCGGCACATTGCGCCGGCCAGATACGCCGGGGCCAGACGCCATTGAGAAAGCTGATAATGGCTGCCGGGCGGCCGCACAGGTGGCGCAGGGCCTCGCCGTCACGTCCCTTGATCGGTGTTGGACAGGACACGCCGGCGCTCGCCAAATGATCCATGAGACCGAGAAAAAACGGCAGATCAACAGGGTTCACGCGCTTTTCGTAAAGGGTCAGGATATAAGGCCCGCGATCAGTGAGCAGCAGGTAGTTGCTGTTCTCCACGCCCTCGGCGATGCCCTTGAACGAAGTCAGGGCGCCGATGTCGTACTGGCCGAGAAAAGCTATAATGTCCTCGTCGGATACTTCTGTATAGACAGCCATGGCGGGTACGTTCAGTGAAGCGGTGGGCGCCGGCTCTTGCCGTTGCAGGCGGTGGCGATTAAAGTGCCGCCAGCCCCTTGGGGGCCGCCTATGCGGTGCCGACAACCTATTACAGTACGGCGACCAATAAAACCTTTTACGGAGTATGGCATGGCAGATGCGGTTGTAGCCCAGAAAGAGCCCTATGGGGTCGAGGTCGAAGCCTGCAAGGATTACTGGTGGTGTGCCTTTGGGCGTAGCGCCAAGCAGCCGTTCTGCGATCGCTCCCATAAGGACACCGGCTTCAACCCGGTGCAGTTTTCGTCCGCCAAGGCGCGCACCGTCTATTTCTGCGGTTGCAAGCAGAGCGCCAACCAGCCGCGCTGCGATGGCACCCATAGCAAGCTCTGATCGGGGTCCTGTGCCGACCGGCCGACCACACCGTTTGATCCAGGCCCTGCGTCGTGCCGGCGCGGTGGCCCTGTGCCTTGGTCTCGGCGCCTGCACGTATTTCGAAGAGACATATCAGCCGCCTTGCCCCCACGCCGCGGTGGTGGACGACGCAAAGGCGGTATTGTCGTTCCGTGACGGTCCCGGCCGTGACCTTACCGATATCCTCTACGAGGGACAGATTGTCGGTGTCGGCGGCGATTGCAGCTATCACGAGGATGGCTATGTGGAGGCTGATTTGTCCGTCAGGTTCAATCTGTCCATTGGACCGGCCCTTGAGGACGGTATCGGTCGCTGGGAGTATTTCGTGGCCATCCTCGATCCTGATGGCCAGCGCATCGCCAAGGAAGTCTTCGATATCGAACTGGCTTTCGAGCAGGCCAGCTTCCAGACCGGGCTGACGGATATGACGACCCAGCGCATTGTTTATTCACCGTGGCCCGACGCCCGAGGCTACCGCATCCTCGTCGGTTTTCAGCTTACCCGCGACGAACTCGAGTATCTGCGGTCGCGATCCTAGTAAACCGACTCGCACGGCCGGTGGCGCAATGGTTGACCTTGAACTACGGCGGCCTATGATCTTTGACACTGGGGGAGGCGACTCGTCCGGAATGGGGAGTACATACAGATGAACCCCGTGGGAGAGACCGGCCGTGCACCGCTGCATGGGGTCGGCGCCGAAGGAGCAACCGCCCCGGAAACTCTCAGGCAAACGGACCGCGTGGTGATGAAACTCTGGAAAGCAGGGGGCCGCTTTGTGGCGGCCGCCTCACCGAAGGGGTAAGCCGGTTCCCACCGGCCAATCTCTCAGGTCTGACGACAGAGGGGGCGACCGCCAAACCGGCGACGGTTGGCGCGGTCGTGTCCACGAATGTTGGAGGATCTGTTGAACCCACCAGACAGCGCAACCGTTGGCAAAACCCCGCTTTATGATCTCCATGTGGAGCTGGGCGGCAAGATGGTTCCCTTCGCCGGCTATGCCATGCCGGTGCAGTATCCCAGCGGCATTCTGACCGAGCACGGCCATACCCGCAGCCAGGCCGGACTGTTCGATGTCTCCCACATGGGCCAGATGACGATTTCCGGCGCTCATGCGGCGGCGGCCCTCGAAGTCCTGGTTCCCGGCGATATCGTCGGCCTGGAGCTCGGCCGTATGCGCTACACCCTGTTTACCAACGACGCAGGCGGCATTCTTGACGACCTGATGGTGGCGAATTCGTCCGGCGGGGCGGATGATCGCCTGTCCCTGGTGGTCAACGCCGCCAATAAATACGCCGATCTGGCTCATCTCCAGGCCAACCTGGGCGGCGGTGTCACGGTCGTCATGCATGATGATCTCGCTCTGCTCGCCCTTCAGGGCCCCATGGCGGTGACTGTGCTAGGGCGCTACGCCCCCGATTGCGCTGCGCTGGCTTTTATGAGCGCCGCGGCCATGACCATTGGCGGCATCGACTGCATAGTCAGCCGCTCGGGCTACACCGGCGAAGACGGGTTTGAGATTTCTCTGCCCGGTGATCGGGCCGAGGCGCTGGCCCGGCTGCTGCTGGCCGAGCCCGAGGTGGCGCTCATCGGCCTTGGCGCCCGCGATAGTCTGCGGCTCGAAGCCGGGTTATGCCTCCATGGCCACGACATCGACCCCACGACGACGCCTATCGAGGCCGGCCTGCGCTGGACCATCGCCAAGCGCCGCCAGGGCGACGGTGGCTTCCCCGGCGCCGCCGTGATCCAGCGCCAGCTTGCCGAGGGCGCGCTGCGCCGCCGGGTCGGTCTGCGCCCCGAAGGGAGGGCCCCGGCCCGCGAGGGCACCGAAGTCGCCGACAGCGCCGGCAATATCATCGGCGTGGTCACCAGTGGCGGCTACGGCCCCAGTTTTGGCGGCCCGGTAGCCATGGGTTACGTGGCCAGCGACCACGCCGCCCTGGATACCGAAGTCGCCCTGATGGTGCGCGGCAAGGCCATGGCCGCCCGGGTGGCGAAGCTGCCCTTCGTTGCGACCAACTATCATTAATCCTGACGATCTCAACCGGAGGAGACGAGCCATGAGCAACATGAAATACACCGAAGCCCACGAGTGGGTGCGCGTCGAAGGCGATGTCGCCGTTGTTGGCATTTCAAACTATGCCCAGGAACAGCTTGGCGACGTGGTTTTCGTCGAACTTCCCTCCGTGGGCGCAGAGCTCTCTCAGGCCGAGCAGGCGGCGGTGATCGAATCGGTCAAGGCGGCGAGCGAGATTTATGCCCCCATCAGTGGCGAAGTCACCGAGGTCAACGAGGCCCTGGATGACGCGCCCGAGACCGTCAACGGCGATTCCACCGGTGATGGCTGGCTGTTCAAGATGAAGGCCTCGGATGCCGACGAGCTCGACGGTATGATGGATGAAGCCGCCTACCAGACCTACGTCGACGGACTCGAGTGAGACCAGCGGATAGTTGGAGAGAATAATGTCTAAATTGTCATCGCCGGCCCGCCGGCGCTCGTTGGAAGAATTGAAAATGCGCGGCGACTTCGTGCGCCGCCATATTGGCCAGGGCGAAGAACAGATCGCCGATATGCTCGATACCCTGGGGTTGGGGTCGCTCGACGAACTAATCGATAACGCGGTGCCCGAGACCATCCGCACCGAGCGGCCGCTTAACCTAGATGCGGCCCGCAGCGAGCGCATGATGCTGTCCTATCTGCGGCGCATGGCCGGGCGCAACAAGGTGTTCATCTCGATGATCGGCATGGGTTATCACGGCACGGTGCTACCCGGTGTGATCCTGCGCAACGTGCTTGAGAACCCGTCCTGGTACACCGCCTATACGCCTTATCAGGCCGAAGTTAGCCAGGGCCGCCTCGAAGCCCTGCTCAATTTCCAGCAGATGGTCATGGACCTGACCGGCATGGAACTGGCCAACGCCTCCCTGCTTGACGAGGCAACCGCCGCGGCCGAGGCCATGGCCATGGCGCACCGGGTGTCCAAGTCCAAATCCGACCGCTTCCTGGTGTCGGGCGACTGCCATCCCCAGACCATCGAGGTGGTCCATACCCGGGCGCGCTCCCTGGGTATCGAGGTCGTGATCGGTGATCCCTTCGCCGGCCTCGGTGACGACGACATGTTCGGCGTGCTGATCCAGTATCCCGGTAGTGGCGGCGCGGTTCGCGATCTCCGCGGCGTTATTGCCGAGATCCACGAAAAGAAGGCCCTCGCCGTGGTCGCCGCCGATATTTTGTCTCTTGCGGTACTGGTGCCGCCGGGGGAAATGGGCGCCGACGTGGTGGTCGGCAGCGCCCAGCGATTCGGTGTGCCCATGGGCTACGGCGGCCCCCACGCCGCCTATTTCGCAACCCGCGAGACCTACAAGCGCTCGATTCCCGGCCGCATCATCGGCGTGTCGGTAGATTCCGAGGGCAACCCGGCGCTGCGCATGGCCCTGCAGACCCGCGAGCAGCATATTCGCCGGGAAAAGGCGACCAGCAACATCTGCACCGCCCAGGTTCTGTTGGCGGTGATCGCCGCCATGTATGCGGTCTATCACGGGCCCGACGGCCTCAAGACCATCGCGCTCAGGGCCCATCGTATGACCCAGATTCTGGCCGAGGGTCTCAAGCGTCTGGGCGTCGAGGTGGTGACCGAGGCATTTTTTGACACCATCACCGTACGAGTGCCGGAACAGGCCCGCCGGATCGCGGCCAAGGCCCGGGAATCGCGCATCAACCTGCGTATCAAGGATGCCGATCACCTGGGTATCACCTTCGACGAAACCACCAAGCAGATTGATCTGCGAGCGTTGTGGCGGGTGTTCGCCACCCGCACCGGCCGCGAACTACCAATCAATGAAATCGACGACATGGTCGAGGAGTGCATTCCCGAAGACCTGCGGCGGACCAGCGAGTACCTCACCCATCCGGTGTTTCATCTGTACCACGCCGAGACCGAGATGCTGCGCTACCTGCGCTGGCTGGCGGCCAAGGACCTGGCGCTCGACCGGGCCATGATTCCACTCGGCTCCTGCACCATGAAACTCAACGCCACCGCCGAGATGATCCCGGTGACCTGGGGCGAGTTCGGCAATATGCATCCCTTCGCGCCACTCGATCAGGCTCAGGGCTATCAGCAGCTGTTCGAGGAGCTGGAGGCCATGCTGTGCGAGGTCACCGGCTTCGACGCGGTGTCGCTACAACCCAACGCCGGATCGCAAGGCGAGTACGCCGGTCTGCTAGTAATCCGCGCCTATCACCGGGCGCGGGGCGAGGGCAATCGCGATGTCTGCCTGATTCCGGCCTCGGCCCATGGCACCAATCCGGCCAGTGCTCATCTCGCCGGGCTGCGGGTGGTGGTGGTGGCCTGTGACGAAGACGGCAACGTCGATCTTAGCGACCTCAAGGCCAAGGCGGCCGAGCATGCGAGCGATCTGGCGGCGCTTATGATTACCTACCCTTCAACCCATGGGGTCTTCGAAGAGGGCATTCGCGAGATTTGCCAGACGGTCCACGACCATGGCGGCCAGGTTTATCTCGACGGCGCCAACCTCAACGCCCTTCTGGGGGTTTGCCGCATTGCCGAGATCGGCGCCGATGTGGCCCATATCAACCTGCACAAGACATTCGCCATTCCTCATGGCGGCGGCGGCCCCGGCATGGGGCCCATCGGAGTCGGCGCCCATCTCGCGCCCTATCTGCCCGACCATCCCATGGTCCATGGGCTCAACCCGGCCGGCGGCCCGGATACCACCGTCGGCGCGGTGGCGGCGGCGCCCTGGGGCTCGGCCAGCATTCTTCCCATCAGTTGGGCCTATATCGCCATGATGGGCGGGCCGGGCTTGACCAAGGCGACCCAGGTGGCGATCCTCAACGCCAACTACATTGCCCATCGCCTGGCGCCCCATTATCCGGTGCTCTACACCGGCCAGAACGGCCGCGTCGCCCATGAGTGCATTATTGATTTCCGGCCGCTCAAGGAGTCGTCGGGAGTCACCGTCGATGATGTGGCCAAGCGCCTGGTCGATTATGGCTTCCACGCCCCGACCATGTCGTTCCCGCTGGTCGACACCCTGATGGTCGAGCCTACCGAGAGCGAGGCCAAACGTGAACTCGACCGGTTCTGCGACGCCCTGATCCAAATTCGCCAGGAGGCCGCCGATATCGAATCGGGCAAGGCCGACCCGGAGAACAATCTGCTGTGCAACGCGCCTCACACCCACCACCTGCTGCTGGCCAACCCGTGGTCTCATCCCTACACCAAGGAAGGGGCTTACTTCCCCCTCCATACCCTGCGCGAAGATAAGTACTGGCCGCCGGTGGGCCGGGTCGACAACGTCGCCGGCGATCGCAACCTGGTGTGTTCCTGTCCGCCCATGGAGGACTACGAGGCGGCGGCGGAATAGGAATAAAAAAGGGCGGGTTTGATATCCGCCCTGTGGCCGCGACAACTGAATTCAGTCTGCTAGTGCAGCTTGTCGTCGAGATCGCCGATGGTGTCGTCGACCAGTTTGCCGCGGCGGGCCTCGTCGAGTTCGCTGGTGAGCAGCCTGCGGGTCGCCTGGATGGCCAGATCGACGGCCGCGGCGCGGACCCCGGCGGTGGCTTCTTCCTCGGCCCGGGCAATTCGGTCCATGGCCTGGGCCTCGCGCCTGCGGACCAATTCCTCAAGAGCTTCGCCGGCGTGCTGGGTCTGGCGTTCGGCCTCGTCGCGGGCGTGGGCGAGAATGGCTTCCGCCTCCTTGACCGCGTCGTTCTGATGGCGCTCGTAGCCGGCCAGCAGGGTCTGGGCTTCTTCGCGCAGGCGTACCGCTTCGTCGAGTTCATCCTTGATCTTCTCGGCCCGGCCATCGAGGGCGGCGCCCATCATCTTGGATACGGGCCGATAGACGGCGGCGACGAAGACGATAAAGGCCAGGCTGACCCAGAAGGCTTCACCAAACATCAACCATCTCCCTCGGCTGCGGCCAGGGCGGTATCAACGGCCGCGTCGCTCGGCTCGACACCGATCAGCTTGCCCGTGGCGCTGCGCGCCACATCTTTAGCAACCTCGGTGACGTTATCCATGGCCGCCTTGCGGGCGTCATTGATGCGCGACTCGGCGTCTTGCAATTGCCCGGCAATCTTGGCGTCGAGCTCGGCCTGGCGCTCAGCCGCCTTCGTAGTCCGCTCCTCAGCTGCCTGGGACAGCAGGGATTGGGCCTCGGAATGGCTCTTGGCCAGGGATTGATCGTACTCGGCCAGAGCCTTCTCCGCTTCGGCCTTAAGCGTGGCCGCGGCGTCGAGGTCATGGGCGATACGTTCCTGGCGTGCTTCCAGCACGTCGCCGATGCGGGGCAGGGCGATACGCGCCATCAGCACATAGAGGATGACGAAGGTAATCGCCAGCCAGATGAGCTGGGGCGCGAAGACTGTCGGATCGAGCTGTGGCATGACGGCTTTCCTGCGCGATGCGCGGCTTTCCCCGGGGTTCTAGGCGAACAGGACCAGGAAGGCGATGAGCAGTGCGTAGAGCGCCACCGCCTCGACCAGTGCAAACCCGAGCATGGTGAACGGGAACACTTTGGCCTGGGCCGCCGGATTGCGCGCCACCGCGGTGACGAACGCGGCGAAGATATTGCCGATACCAACGCCAACGCCTCCAAGGCCGATGACGGCGAGCCCGGCTCCGATCAACTTCGCGGCTTCAACATCCATGAGTCTATTCCTCTGATTATCGTGATTGGGAGATTACGTGCTTTTCCTCAAGTCTCAATGGAGATGCAGGGCATCGTTGAGATAGAGGCAGGTAAGGATCGTGAAAACATAGGCTTGCAGCAGGGCGACCACCACTTCAAGGGCCATCAGGGCGACGATGACCAGGAACGGCGCCAACCCGAAGATACCGAGTATCCCCACGAAGCCGCCGAACACGGCGAGCATGGTATGCCCGGCCATCATGTTGGCGAACAGGCGCAGCGACAGGGTGATCGGCCGCGCTAGGTACGAAACAATCTCGATGGGCACCAGCAGCGGCGCCATGTACATAGGCACGCCGGTCGGCATGAACAGGCTGAAGAAGTGCAGCTTGTGCTTGATCAGGCCGATAATGGTGACGCCGATGAACACCACCGACGCCAGGGCGAAGGTGACGATGATATGGCTGGTCGGCGTAAAGCCGTGCAGGCTGACGACGCCGAACGGCAGCAATCCCAGGGCGTTACAGAACAGCACGAACATGAACAGGCTGAAGATGAACGGGAAATAACGCCGGCCCTCGTTGCCGACGTTGTCACGCACCATGCCGGCGACCAGTTCGTAGGCGATCTCGGCCATGGACTGCCAGCGGCTCGGCACCATGGCGTGGTGGCGCATGCCACCGACCAGAAACAGGGTCGCCGTAGCGATAGCCGCCACCATGAACAGCGACGAATTGGTGAACGAGGCGTCGAAACCGCCAAGCGGTATCTTCACCAGAGTGTGCACCTCAAACTGTGCTAGCGGGCTTGCTTCGGCCACTGCGTCCCCCAGGATCGCTTCAAAATTTACGTTGGCGTGTCATCGTCCACGCCATGCTCTTCGTCCGTTGGGGCGACCAATAGCAGTGCCCTGCGATAAACGTTCAACCCTCCGGCAGCGGCGCCGAGAAAGAAGAAAATCACCAAAAACACCGGGCCGGTCCCTAACCAATCGTCAAGCAACCAACCCAAACCGACCGACACTACAAGGCTGCCGACTATTTCAATCGCCACCTGAAACGCCGCCCCGTAACCACCCTGGCTGCCTTTGCTTTGGCGCCACGGGTCGTTCCGGGCTTGCGCCTTCTCGAGGCGGGCCCCGAGATCATCAAGCGAAGGCGGTGGTTTCCGCTCGCTCATCGACGCTGCTCAGATGGTGATGGCACGGCCGCGTAGGAGCGACACCACGCCTTGAAACGCGGCCAACATACGGGTAGCGGCGGAACCCTGTCAAGGCCCAAGCGCTGTACTTCAACTAATTGAAATAAAATGGAAAAATCAGTTGTTAACGGGATCATTCAGCGGCCTGCAGGCCCTCGGCGGTGCGCAGGTTCACGGACACCAGTTGGCTGACCCCGCGCTCGCCCATGGTGACGCCGAACAGGCGGTCCATGCGGGCCATGGTCATGCGGTGATGGGTGATGATGAGGAATCGAGTGTTCGAGCCCCGGGCAAGGTCTTCAAGCAGATCGCAATAGCGGCTGACATTGGCGTCGTCAAGCGGTGCATCGACCTCGTCGAGCACGCAGATCGGCGCCGGGTTTGTGAGGAACACGGCGAACAACAGAGCCGTGGCGGTGAGCGCCTGCTCGCCGCCCGACAGCAGCGACAGCACCTGAAGGCGCTTGCCCGGCGGGCTGGCCATGACTTCTAGCCCGGCCTCCAGGGGATCGTCCGAGCCGACCATGGCGAGGTGCGCCTTGCCGCCGCCGAACAGGCGGGTGAACAGGCTGCCGAAGTGGCTGTCGATGTTCTCGAAAGCCTTCTCGAGTCGCTCGCGGCCTTCGCGGTTGAGCCGGCCGATGCCCTGGCGCAGCCGGGCGATAGCGGCTTCCAGATCGGTGCGTTCATCGACCAGGGCGCTCAGTTGCTCGTCGATCTCCTGGGCCTCGTCCTCGGCCCGCAGGTTGACCGGTCCCATGTTGTCACGCTCGCGGATCAGCCGGCCGACGCGGATTTCGATATCGTCCTCGGCGGGCCAGTCCTCGCCTTCCTTGAGGCCGGCGATTTTCGCCAGGGCCGGCGGTGCGCAGTCGAGCCGCTCGGTAATGGTCCGCGCCGTGTCTAACTGGTGCTGGTTGGCCTGCTCCAGGGCGCTTTCGCAGCGCACCCGGGCTTCGCGTTGTTCAGCCAGGGCGGCCTCGACCTGGCGCAGACGCTGGTCGAGAGTGGCGAGTTCGCCTTCGGCCGTGGCAACCGCGTCGGCGGCCTTGGCGCGGGTCGTCTGGGTGGCTTCGAGGCGGCTCATAAGGTCGTCGCGCAAGGTAGCGATTTCGGCCGGGCGGTCGCTCAGGCTGTCGAGCTCGGCACCGGCGGTGACCCGACGGTCGGCCAATTGGGCGAGGCGGGCGGTGGCGCCGTCGGCCCGGGCCTGCCATGACTCCAGGTCGGCGGCGATCTTGGTCAGGCGGTCGCCGCGGGCGGCGGCTTCGCGGCGCAGACGCTCGTAGGCGTTGATGCTCTCGGCCAGTTCGCCGCGGCCCTCGGTGAGGCGGCCGCGCAGACCGTCCAACTCGGCCCGGCCATCGGTATCAGGAGGCAGGGCGATACGGGCCTCCTCGGCGGTCTGTAACTGTTGCTTGGCCTCATCGAGATCGCCGGTGAGACGGCCGGCGGTTTCGCTGAGACTGGCCAGCCGCGAAGCATCGGCGGCGGCGGTGGTGGCGGCTTTGGCGCGGGCGTCACGAGCCCCGGCCAAGACATCTTCGCCATGGCGCAGGGCGTGGCGGGCGGCGCTCTCCTGATCGGTGGCGGCGACCACAGCGGCACGGGCCGCTTCGATTTCGCTGGTCGCCCCGGCCCGGCGCTTTTCGCTGGCTTTGAGTTCACTCTCTAGGGCCTTGAGCCGGTTGCGCTGGCGTAGCCGGGTGGCGGTCTGGGTTGCGGCGTCGGCGGCGGCGGTCAAACCATCCCATCGCCATAGACCGCCATTGCGGCTCACCAGCCGTTGACCCTGTGCAAGTTGACTCTGAAGGCGCGGGCCATCGTCATCGGCGACCACGCCGATCTGGGACAGCCGGCGGGCCAGGGCGGGCGGCGCGGTCACCGCGTCGGCCAGGGCTGTGGCGCCCTTGGGTAGGGGCGGCGGCTCGCCGGCGCTATCGAGGCCGCGCCAATGAAGCGGAGCCTTGGTGTCGGACGACGCCGCCAGATCGTCGCCCAGGGCCGCACTCAGGGCGGTCTCCATGCCGGCTTCCACGTTGATCTGGTCGATCAGGGCCGACCATTCATCATTGTCGCCGCTGCCAAGCAATTCGGTCAGGGCCGCCTGTTCGGCGACCAGGGCGGCGTGGGTGGTCTCGGCTGCCTGCTGGGTGTCGCGCACGGCGCCCACGGCGGCCTGGCTATCGACCCGCCTGGTTTCCGCCTCGGCGATCCGGGCGCGCAGGGTCTCGACCTTGGCCTGCGCCGTGGCCACCGCCGCTTCGGCGTCTTCGAGCACCGCGGTCTGCTCGCTCTGGGCGGCCAGCTCGGCGCGTTGGCTTTCCACTTCGGCGGCCTGGACTGCGAGGCGGCCGATCCGTACGGTAAGATCGTCGATCTCACGATTTAGGGCGCCTCGCCGGGCCTCGCCGGCGGCTAGGTGGCGGGTCAGGGCGTCGATTTCCGCCTCCAGGTCGGAGACCCGCTCGGTCGCCTCATCACGGGCCATGGCGGCGATGCTTTCGGCCTCGTCCTCGCCTTCGCGCTCGGCGTTGACCGCGGCGCGCTCGGCGGCCAGCTGGGTGGTCGCTTCGGCGGCGTCGTGGGACAACTCGTTCTCGCGCTCCACATCGGCGTCGATCTGGGCGAGGCGGGATTCGAGGCTGCGCTGGGCGTCGGCCAGGCGCCGTTCCTCGGCCTCGAGTTCGACCTGGGCGACTTCGAGCCGGTGCAGGGCGCCGCCGACGGCGGCCTCGTCTTCGCGGAGCGGCGGCAGGGTAGCGGCGGCGGTGGCCTGGGCGGCGGACGCGGCGGCGACTTCCTGGGTGCGGCCATCGACCTCCCGGCGGGCCTCGGTCAGGGCCTGTTCGGCGGCGCTGACAGCGGCCTCGGTGCTGGCCCAGCGGCGGCCGAACAGCAAGGCCTCGGCGGCGCGGATGCGTTCGCCGATGCGGCGGTAGCGGGTCGCCTGGCGGGTCTGGCGTTTGAGTCCCTGAAGCTGGGTCTCCAGCGCTCCCATAACATCGTCGAGGCGCTCCAGGTTGGTCTCGGCGGCACGTAGGCGAAGCTCGGCCTCGTGACGCCGGCTGTGCAGGCCGGTGACGCCGGCGGCTTCTTCCAGCAGACTGCGGCGCTGGGCCGGCTTGGCGGAAATCAGCGCGCCGATCTCGCCCTGGCCGACCATGGCGGTACTGCGGGCACCGGTGGCCTCGTCGGCGAAAAGTAACTGGACATCCTTGGCCCGGGTCTCGCGGCCGTTGATGCGGTAGGTCGAACCGGAGCCCCGGTCGATGCGGCGCGAGACCTCGATTTCGGCTGAATCATTGAACACCATGGGCGCGGTGCGGGCGCCGTTGTCGAGCATGAGCTGGACTTCGGCATGGTTGCGCTGGGGCCGCGAAGCGCTGCCGGCGAAGATCAGGTCGTCCATCTCGCGACCGCGCATCTGGCGCGCCGAGGATTCGCCCATGACCCAGCGCAGGGCCTCGACAAGATTGGATTTTCCGCAGCCGTTGGGGCCGACGATGCCGGTCAGACCCGTCTGAACCGTAACGTCGGTCGGGTCAACAAAAGACTTGAAACCGATCAGCCGCAGCCGGTTGAAATGCACGCGCCTACCCAGCCGTTATATGTTGGTTTCTATCCACTAAACGCCCTTGAGCAGGCGTTCGAAAACCGCCGCGAACTGATCATAGGAAAGCGCACCGGCGTGCTTCTCGCCGTTGATAATGAACGTCGGCGTCGATGTAATGTCGAATTCTTTGGTGCCCTCGACGCGGCTCGACAGAATGCGGTCGAACAGTTCCTTATCGTTGAGGCAGGCCTCGAGGTCGGCGGCCTTGAGTCCGCCCAGACGGCCGATGCGGGTCAGCGCCGAAACCGGATCGTCGCTGTGGGCCCAACTGGGCTGCGCCTTGAACAAGGCGTCAAGGAAGCCGAAGAAGCGGTCGGGGCCGGCACAATGGGCCAGGGCCGAGGCGAGCAGGGCGGCCTTGTTAAGGGGAAAGTCGCGATACACCAGCTTAACCTTGCCGGTATTGATGTAGTTGGCCTTGATGGCCGGCAGGGAGTCGTTGTGGAACGCCGCGCAGTGCGGACAGGTCAGCGACGAAAACTCGACCATGGTGATCGGTGCATCGGCGGCGCCCAGTACCAGTTGCGCGGCGGCTTCCGCGCCGGATGAGTGGTGCGCACGCGCGGGGGGATCGGCCGCCTCGCGGTCCAGGCCGCCGAAGTGGAAAGCCGTTGCTAGGCCAATGGTGACCAGCCCGAGAGCGGCAAGGGCGTCCCGGCGGCTGATGATGCAATGCTTCAAGAAAGGTGTTTTCATGGTGGCGCGAGTATACCGGCGGCGCCCATGGCTCTCAAGCTATCGTCGCGCTCAATCTTCCTTTCCCAGCACCTCGTGGCCGAGCCGCGCCAGGGCTTTACGCAACGCCGGATCCTCGGTGTCGGCCAGGCGATTCTCCAGATCCTTGGCGTCGTCGGGACTCAAGGTCTTGGTGCGGCGTGGTTTTTTCTTGGGCCGCGGGGGCAGGGGGCCTTGGGTGATAGAGAGGCGAGTGACCGCGCGATAGCCGAAGTGGGTGGCGATGCGCTCCAGCACCACGGGCTCGAGATGTTTGAGTTCCAGGGCCCAGCCGCCGCTGACCCGGACATCGAGGGTGCCGTCGCGCCCGAGTCGCTCCGGCGCGGTGTGGTCGGCCAGGGGCTGGCCGACGATGTCGGGCCAGTCGTTGAGGACGCCGCTTTGGGCGAAACCGCGCTCGCGGAACAGCGCCTTGGTCACCGACGGCAGGGCGGCGGCCAGGGCGCGTGGCCCATGTGGTTTTTTCGGCTTGGCCATGAATTCTCCCGGGTGCCGCCGACGGTTCGACTGTGGCACAGTGGAGACTATACCAAGGAACGGTGATACGCGATGGCCGACCCGTCAATGCCCAGCGCCGACCGGCTGCTGGCCCGGTACGACCTTTACCGGCGCAATTTGTCGTGGCGGGCTCTGCCCGGCGTCGCGCCCGACCCTTACCGGGTGTGGCTCAGCGAGATTATGCTGCAACAGACAACCGTGGTGACTGTCGCGCCTTATTATGGGGCGTTCCTGGCGCGCTGGCCGATCATTGAGGGTTTGGCCCGGGCCGACCTCGATGACGTGCTCCACGCTTGGCAGGGGCTGGGCTACTACGCCCGCGCCCGCAATATGCACAAATGCGCCGTCATGGTGGCCGGTGAGTACGGCGGGCGGTTTCCCGACACCGAGGCCGGGCTGCGCGCCCTGCCGGGCATCGGCGCCTACACCGCCGCCGCCATCGCCGCCATCGCCTTCGAGCGGCCGGCCACGGTGGTCGATGGCAATGTGGAGCGGGTCATGGCGCGCCTCTTCGCCGGCGAGACGCCGCTGCCCACGGCCAAGACCGAACTCAAGGCCCTGGCCGCCGATCTGACACCGACAAAACGGCCCGGCGACTACGCCCAGGCGGTCATGGATCTGGGCGCCACGGTTTGCACGCCGCGCAATCCGGACTGCGGGCGCTGTCCCTGGGCCGATGGCTGTATGGCGCGGGCAACGGGTATGGCCACCGACTTGCCCCGTCGCTTACCCAGGAAGGCCCGGCCGTTACGACGTGGTCTGGTGTTCTGGGCGGTGCGCTGTGATGGTGCCGTATTGCTCCGCCGCCGCCCCGAGCAGGGCCTGCTTGGCGGTATGATCGAAGTGCCCTCAACACCCTGGAAGGCGACCGGTTGGACCCTGTCAAAGGCCCGGTTCCACGCCCCGCTAGAGGCCGACTGGCGGCGGCTCAAGGGTGTGGTCAACCACGGTTTTACTCATTTTGAACTCGAACTCGCCGTGGTCGCCGCCACGATCGAAGGCGCAGCCGAGGGCCAATGGTGCCGGCCCGAATGTTTCGCGGACCTGGCGCTACCGACCCTGACCAAGAAAGTTGTCAGCCACGTATTGGACTCGCCTCCTCTAACAGACGCCTGATCGGGGCGAAGCTGCGCCGGTGGTGGGGCGTTACGCCAAATTTCGCCAGTCCTTCCTGGTGCTGGGCGGTGCCATAGCCGGCATTGCGTTCCCAGCCATAGCCTGAAAACTCTTCCGCCAGGGATGCCATGAGCCGGTCGCGGGTGACCTTGGCGATGATCGAGGCGGCGGCGATGGACAGGGACAGTCGGTCACCGCCGACCACTGCCGTGCCCGGACAGGGCAGATCGGGCAGGCGGTTGCCATCGACCAATACGTGATCCGGCGGCTCGCCCAAACCCGATATGGCGCGGGCCATGGCCAACATGGTCGCAGCGAGGATATTGAGGTCGTCTATTTCGCCGACGCTGGCCTCGCCGACGCCGACCTGGGCGCTCGCCATGACGTCGTCGAACAATCGCGCTCGACGCTTGGCCGACAGGGCTTTGGAGTCGTCGATGCCCGGCGGCAGGGCGCCCTGGTCGAGGATGACGGCGGCGGCGACCACCGGCCCGGCCCAGGGGCCACGGCCGGCTTCGTCGATGCCGGCGACGAGGCCCTGGTGGCTCTGCTCAAGAATGAAATCAGGAGGCATCGCCGGATAACCTGCCGCGCAGCTTGCCATACCAACGGCGGATGACCGTGCCGAACCGGACGCTGCCACGGGCAGCTTCGCCGGCGGTTTCGCGCAGCACCTGGGTCTCGTCGGGATAGAGGCCCTTGAGCAGGCCGTTGAGGGACGAGATGCCGCCCGCCGCCATGTCGTGGAGCCGCCGGGCCAGGTCGAGCCATAAGGGGCTGATGACCAGGCTGAGGGCGATAACCGTGACCACCAGGCGGTGGCCGTCCGGGTCAATCAGCCCGTTGCCGAGGCCGAGGGCCGCGAGGATGAAGGAAAACTCGCCGACCTGGCCGAGCACCACGCCGGTCAGGAAGGCGCGCGGCCACGGCTCGCCGAGCAGGCGCAGGGCGCCGACGTTCATGGCGGTCTTGCCCAGGGTGACGATGACCAGCAGCACCAGCACGCTGGTCAGGTTGTCCCAGATGTAGGCGAGATCGAGGAGCAGGCCGATGGAGAGGAAGAACACCATGAGCAACACGCTCTGGATCGGCCGGGTGGCGGCGATGATGGTCTGGCGTTCGGTGCTCGAGCCAATCAGCAGGCCGGCGAGGAAGGCGCCATAGGCGGCTGATAGGCCAAGCAGCCCGCTGATCGCCGACGCCGCGAAGCACCAGGCCAGGGCGGCTAGGGGCGTCAGGTCGTGGTCATGCACGATCCACCGGCTGAACGGCAGGTGGATGCGCTCGCGGCGGCTGAGATAGCGCACGAACAGTACCAGGAAGCCCACCGCCGCGGCCATCGGCAGTAGATCGACGAAGCCGAAGCCGCCCTCGCTGGCCATGCCATTGAGCACCAGCATCATGGGTACCACGGCGAGGTCCTGGGCGATCAGGATGGCGACGGCGCGGCGGCCGACCTCGCTGCGCAGCTCGTCGATATCGTCGAGCATCTTGATGGCCACGGCGGTGCTGGATAACGCCACCACGAAGCCCAGCAGCATGGCCAGCTCCAGGGGCCAGCCCAGCACCAGGGAAAACAGCAGCATGGCCGCCAATGCGCCGCCGATCTGCAGGCCGGTGCCGAGCAGGGCGATGCGCCACACGGTCTTGAAGGCTCGAAGTGACAGTTCCATGCCGATAAGGAACAGCAACATGAGCACGCCGAGTTCGGCCAACAGGGAAATCTGCGCCCGATCCTCGACCAGCCCGAGCCCCGAAGGCCCCAGCACCACGCCGGCCAGGATATAGCCGACAATGGCCGGCTGCTTGAGCCGCGCCAAAACCAGGCCGCACATCAGCGCGATGCCGACGACTAAAGCTATGAAAGTGATTTCGTGATGGACGTCCATGCTGGACGTTACTTTATCACGGTCGCCTTTGGCGACCTGCGTTCACATCGCCACGCAGGCTCCCGCCAAACGGTTGGCGACCCGCAGTCGCGGGCTGAAAGATGACGGGGAGTAGCGGAACCAGCGGTCATTTCTTTGACCGCTGGCAAGCGCGACAGCGCTTCGCCGCGCATGCGGTGAAAGCCTGCGTGGCGATTGAACGCGCTTTCCAAAAAAAAAGCCGACCTGCTCAACCCCGGATCAACGGCCGAGTCAGGCAGGTCGGCCCGCCTCCACCTTTGAAGGAGATTTCCGAGCCCTTATAGGTGACGACCTCGCAGCCTGCCGCCTCCATGCGTCGCCTCGTCTCCGGATTGCCTTCTAGGGCGAGGCACTTGCGCGGGGCCAGCGCCAGCACGTTACAGCCCATGGTCGGTTCGTACTCCTCGTCGGGCACCTCGACGAAGGTGATGCCGCGCTCCAGCAGCCACTCGCGGAAACGCACGGGCATGAGCTTGGAATAGACCAGGGCCAAGTCCGCATCGAGCGGACTGATCAGGGACATCAGGTGAAGGCAGGCGCCGGGGCCGTCGCCGTGGGGCAGTTGCGCAACTTCGATATGGACGTCCGGGCCGAACAACGCGCCGAGTTGGCGAATGCCCTCGGCGTTGGTGCGATAACCGTCGGCCACGGCGCAGGTCCGTTCGTCGAGCCAGATGAAGTCGCCACCCTCGATCAGCCCCGACCCGGTCACCGCGCCGACCACGGGCACGCCGAGGCGGGCGAAGTCGTCGGCGGCCACGGACGGTTCCGGGGCCCGGTGGGCATTGCGCATGGCACACAGAATGGCGCCGCCGGGCGAGACTAGCGAGGAATCGCGCACATAAATGGCCGAGACCCCGTTGCGCCCGTCGGCGGGCACGAACTCGGGCTCGATGCCGGCGTCGGTGATGGCCGCAAGGAAGCTGTCGTACTCGGCCAGAGCCTCGTTGAAGTCGTGATCGCTGAGAAATTCCTCGATCTCCCAGTTGTCGTCGAGAGCAGCCTGGCTGAGATAGGCGTCACGGACATGGCGCACCACCGTGCGGCGGATCGGCCCGTATTCATTGAGCGCCGAACCGGCAAACGCCGCCGCCGTGTCTGTCTGGGTCTCCATCACCGCCGCCATTCTAGTCTCCATCTCTCTACGCGCTGGGAGGCGGATGCTGTCACAGGCGGTGTCAAAAATCAAAGAAACGAGAGCTGGTCGCCGGTCCTTGGCGGCAGGGCGAACTGGGCGCGGTCGAGGGTCCAGTCGCGGACTGCCAGGCCGAGGCGTTCGGTGGCCAGGTCGAAGCGGCGGGTAATGAGCTCGGCGTAGGGGCCGCTGCCGGTCATGCGTTTGTGCCACTGGGCGTCGTAGTCCTTGCCGCCGCGCATGTCGCGCAGCAGGTTCATGACGTGGTCGGCCTTGAGCGGCGCGTGGACCGCTAGCCACTCGCGAAACAGCGGCGCCATCTCCAGGGGCGGGCGCAGCAGCAGGCCCATGGCGGCGCTGGCCCCGGCCTCGGCGGCGGCGGCCAGGATGTCCTCGATCTCGGCGTCGTTGATGGCCGGGATCAGCGGCGCGATGGAGACCCCGGTGGGAATGCCGGCGGCGCTTAAGGCTCGGATGGCGTTGAGGCGGCGCACCGGGGTGGCGGCGCGGGGCTCCAGGGTGCGGGCCAGACCGCGATCCAGAGTGGTCACCGAGACATAGACCCGGGCCAGGCCCCTGGCTGCCATGGGCGCCAGAATATCAATATCGCGGGTCACCAGATGGGATTTGGTGACGATGCCCACCGGGTGGTTGTAGTCGGCCAGCACCTGCAGCACGTCCCGGGTAATGCGGCGCTGGCGCTCGATCGGCTGGTAGGGGTCCGTGTTGGTGCCCAGGGCCATGAAGCGGCATTGGTAGCCCGGCTTGCGCAGCTCGGCCTCGAGCAGTCTGGCGGCGTCCGGTTTGGCGAACAGGCGGGTCTCGAAGTCCTGGCCCAGCGACAGGCCGAGATAGGCGTGGGTCGGCCGGGCGAAGCAGTAGACGCAGCCATGCTCGCAGCCCCGGTAGGGGTTGATGGAGCGGTCGAACGCCAGGTCCGGCGAGCGGTTGCGGGCGATGATGCTGCGGGACGAGTCGTCTTCCACGGTGGTGCGGAGGGTTGGCAGGGCCTCGTCGAGATAGCCCCAGCCGTCATCGCTCTCCACCGGCACCTGGGAGTCGTAGCGCGACGGCGGATTGCTGGTCGCGCCCCGGCCTTTGCGCAGGGTGCGCGGCTGTGGTGGCGTTTGGGGCAGGGTTTCCTTGATGTCACGGTAACGCGCGAAAACGAACAAAACAAGAACAATATTATTGTGGCCGAAACCGGATGGTCGCCTACACTCCGCCCTCTGTGTGAGGAACAATACGACTGGTAGTACCATGAACATCCGGCCCGAGATCACCGCCCGCCACGACGACCTGACCACCGTCCGGCGCGACATTCACCGCCATCCGGAACTCGGCTTCAAGGAGGTCCGCACCGCCGCCATCGTGGCCGAGCGCCTCAAGGCCGCCGGCGTCGAGGTTCACGAAGGCCTGGCCACCACCGGCGTGGTTGGCACCCTGCGCGCCGGCAGTGGCAACCGGGCCATCGGCCTGCGCGCTGACATGGACGCCCTCGACCTCACGGAATACAACGATTTCGACCATCGCTCGATCCATGAAGGCAAGATGCACGGCTGCGGCCACGACGGCCATACGGCTATGCTGATCGGCGCGGCCGAGCATCTGGCGGCCAATCCGACCTTCGACGGCACGGTCCATTTCATCTTCCAGCCGGCCGAGGAAGGTCCCGGCGGTGCCAAGGTGATGATCGACGAGGGCCTGTTCGTGAATTTCCCGGTGGACAGCGTCTACGGCATGCACAACATGCCGGGCATTCCCGCCGGTCATATCGCCGTGTCGCCGGGGCCGGTCATGGCGGCGGCCGATCAACTGGCGATCACCATCCGGGGCGTCGGCGGCCACGCGGCCATGCCCCATCTGGCGGTCGATCCGGTGTTGGCGGCGGGGGCGATGATTGTCGGCCTGCAGTCGGTGGTGTCACGCACGGTCGATCCGCTGAAGTCGGCGGTCATCAGCATCACCATGATGCAAGCCGGCGAGGCCAGCAACATCATCCCCGAGACCGCCAGCATTCAGGCCAGCGTCCGGGTTTTCTCTGACGCCATGAGCAACTACCTGGAAGAAGCCATCACCCGCGTTGCCTCGGGTATTGCCGCCACCCACGGGGCGACCGCCGAGGTCTCCTATAAGCGCGGCTACCCGGCCACTGTCAACCACCCGGAGGAGAGCGAGATTGCCGCCCGCGCCGCCGCTATCACGGTGGGCGCCGACAAGGTGTTGCAGGACTACCCGCCGATGATGGGCAGCGAGGATTTCTCATACATGCTGCGGGCCGCGCCGGGCTGCTTCGTCTTCATCGGCAACGGCGAGGGTGAGGCCCATCCCATGTGCCACAGCCCCAATTACGACTTTAATGACGATATCCTGCCGATCGGCGTGAGCTATTGGGTCAACCTGGTGGAGACCGTGTTGCCGGCGGGCTGATGGCCGCCGGGCCATGGTATAGTCGGGCCATGCTCAGCGTCATCATCCCAACCCTTAATGCCGTCGCCGCCCTCGGCCGCACCCTCGACTGTCTCGGTCCATCGGTCGGCGAGGTCATCGTCGCCGATGGCGGCTCGAACGACGGGACGATGGCTCTGGCCGAAAACCGGGGCGCCCGCATTATCCGCTCGGCCCGTGGACGTGGCGCCCAGTTGGCGGCCGGCGCCAGCGTCGCCAGGGGCGACTGGCTTCTGTTTCTCCACGCTGATACCCGGCTCGCGGCGGGCTGGAGCGGTATTGCTCAGCGCTTCATGGCGACGACCGGCGGTGAACACCGCGCCGCCGTGTTCCGCTATGCCCTCGACGACGAGGCCCCCGCCGCCCGCCGTCTCGAGGCGGTGGTGCGCTGGCGCTGCCGCTGGCTCGGCCTGCCGTATGGCGACCAGGGCCTGTTGATCAGCCGCGATTTCCATGACGCCATCGGCGGCTTCGATCCCTTGCCGCTCATGGAAGACGTGGATTTCGTCCGGCGCATCGGCCGCCACTGGTTGGTGACCCTCGAGGCCGACGCGGTGACCTCGGCGGCGCGCTATCGGCGTGACGGTTATTGGCGGCGACCGGCGCGCAATGCCTTGTGCCTTTGCCTCTATTTTCTCGGGCTGCCGCCGCGTCGCCTTGTGCGTCTCTACAGGTGACTTACCGGCGCCATCTGGTGGTCTTCGTCAAGGCGCCGCGCCTGGGCACGGTGAAAACGCGCCTCGCCGCCGATGTGGGCGTGGTCGAGGCCTGGCGCTTTTACCGGCAATCCACCGCCGCCATTCTGGGCCGGGTCGGCCGCGATCCGCGTTGGACCTGCCAACTGGCGGTGACGCCTGACAGCGACACCGGCTCCTGGCCTCTACCACGGCGGCCCCAGGGCATGGGCGACCTGGGCGCGCGCATGGTCCGGGTGCTTCGCCACATGCCGCCCGGCCCGGTGATCATCATCGGTACCGATATTCCCGACCTCATGGCCGGCCATATTGATCGAGCCTTCAAGATGCTGGCCGGCAAAGACATGGTGTTCGGCCCGTCGCCCGACGGCGGGTTTTGGTTGATCGGCGCCCGCCGCCGGCCGCCGCCGCGCGATCTGTTCCGCGCCGTGCGCTGGTCGAGCGAACACGCCCTGGCCGACACCCTGGCTAACCTGAACCGGCGCATGAAGGCCGGCTTTCTCGATCAGCTCAACGACATCGACGACGGCGCCGACTACCATCGCTGGAAGGCAGAATATAATTAAGGGGACAGTATACTTAATTAATTAAGTATACTGTCCCCTTAATTATATTAAATGGTGATTGAGATGCCACCGCGGCGGAGGTCGCCGGCGCCGGTTGGGCCATCGGGGCCGACACAAGCCACATGGGTGCCGCCGAAGAACATGTTCCGGGTGGGGAACAGTTTGTGGTTGGGGTGGTTGTTGAGCAAGGCATCGAGGGCCGTCGGGTCGAGGCCCGGCTCGATGCTCAGCAGCCCGCCCTCCGGGTGAATGCGCGGCGCGGCCACCGCCTCGTGGAGTGGCAGACTAAAATCGAGCAGGGCGACCAGCACCTGGACCATGGCCGAGCGGATGCGATTGGAGCCGCCGCTGCCCAGCGCCATGATCCGGCCGTGCGGCGAGAACACCAGGGTCGGCGCCATCATCGACGCCATACGCTGGTCGGCCGGCCAGGCGTGGAAGCCCTGGGGATTGACGTCCTCCTCGCCGAGCATGTTGTTGAGCATGATGCCCGTACCCGCCGGGATATAGGCCGAACCCTCGCCGTTGGAGACACTGAGCGCCGCCGCGTTGCCCGCGCCATCGACCACGCTGATGTGGGTGGTGCCGCGATGGGCCGCCGGCGCGCCAAGCACCTCGCCCCGGTATTTGGTGAGCAGGTCATGGTCGAGCAAACGGTCGGCCGTCCCGTCATCATCAAGCTGCATCTCGACACGGGCGCGGCTGGTGGTCGCCATGGCTCGGGCCAGCAGGCGCAGGTGGTCCGGCCCGCCGAACGGTCCAAGGTCGGCGCCGTCGAGCAGCGCCAGGGCAAAAGCGATGAGTATGCCGCCCGATGACGGCCCCGGATTGGTCGCCAGGCGATGGCCGCCACGGTCGCGGACCAGGGGCGCCCGCTTGATAACCCGGTACTCGGCCAGGTCGTCCATGGTGAGATGGCCGCCCCGTGTCAGGCAGTCATCGACCATGCGCCGCGCCAGATCGCCCTGGTAGAAAAGCGCTTCGCCTTCCCTGGCCAGGGCCTCGAAGCTATCGGCCAGTTCCGGCACCCGATGGATTTCGCCGTCCTGGAGCAGGGCGCCGTCCCTCAGGCGGCTGCGGTAAAGCGCCAGGGACTCAGGTGTCGCAGAAAAAATGGTTTCGACCACGGACAGGGTGAAGGCTTGCAAAGGCTCCATAGGGGTGCCGTCACGCGCCGCCGCCATCGCCGGTTCGACCAATCGCTCAAAAGGCAGGGAACCGAGGTCGTCGTGGGTGGCGAACAGCCCCTTGACCACGCCCGGTGTGGCAATCGAACCGAGACCGATGTGGAATTCCTGGGTTGCCGGGCCGAAGTCGGCGTGGGTGGCGTGAAAGTCGATATCCCCGGCCGGCCGGGGCCGCTTCGGCGTCTGGGTGAAGAAGTCGTAGAGCACCGGCTCACCGCCAGCTCGGCGCGCCATCAGAAAACCGCCGCCGCCGAGGGAGGTCAGCACCGGCTCGGAGACGCAAGCCATGCACAGGCCGGCCAGCGCCGCGTCGAAGGCGTTGCCGCCATCACGCAATACGCCGGCGGCGGCCTCGGCGGTGGCCGGATTGCCGGCGACGACGATGCCGGAACTTATTTCAGGTGCTCCGTCAGGCGCGGCATCATCTCGACGAAGTTGCACGGGCCGTAGCGGATGTCGAGCTGGTACCTAAAAATCTCGTCCCAGCCGTCCTTGCAGGCGCCGGGCGAGCCGGGCAGGGCGAACAGGTAGGTGCCGCCGGCGACCCCGGCGGTGGCCCGGGACTGCATGGTCGACGTCTTGATCTTGTCCCAGCTGATCATGCGAAAAATCTCGCCGAAACCGGCGATCTCCTTCTCGTATACGCTTTGGAAGGCCTCGGGGGTGACGTCGCGGCCGGTGACGCCGGTGCCGCCCGTGGAAATTACCACGTCGATTCCGGAGTTTTCGATCCAGCGTGTGAGCTGGGCCGCGATGAGAGGGATTTCGTCACGCACGATGGCGCGGTCTGCCAGGTTGTGGCCGGCGCTGGTCAGGCGGTCGACCAGAATGTCGCCGGATTTGTCGTCACTGGCCTGGCGGGTGTCGGAGACCGTGAGAATGGCGATGTTGACGGCGATGAAGGTCTTGCTCTCGTCAATTCCCGGCATGGGCGAAATGGCTCCTGGCGGCTGGTTCCTGGGGATCGTAGGCCGGCCACTTACCGCCGGCCATGGCGTCGAGGGACGGCGCCACCTGGCCCAGCCGGGCGCGGTAGATCCACAGGCTGGTGAACACATGATCGATGAATTGGCGGGTCTCGCGAGCCGGCAAGGCTTCCTTGAACAGCAGCGGGTCGCCCCTGAACTCGGTGCGGCGCAGCCACTTGCGCAGATTACCCGGCCCACCGTTATAGGCCGCGACGGTCAGCAACAGGTTGTTGGCGATGCCCTCGGCACCCAGCAGATGGAGGACATATTGCTGGCCCAGCTCGATGTTGAACTCGGGCTGGAAGAGGAACTCGCGCCGGCTCTTGTGGATGCGGCTGTCCTTGGCGATGAACGACGCCGTGCGCGGCATGAGTTGCATCAGCCCGCGAGCGCCGGCGTAGCTCTTGGCCCGCTCGTTGAATGCTGATTCCTGGCGCATGAGGGCGAACAATATGGCCCGGTCAACGATGTAGCCGCTTTGCGGCACCCACACGGGCACCGGATAGAGCCCACCGTCATGGCGGCGCCCGTCTGTGGCCGCCAGGGCGGTGGCGACCCGCAACTGACTCGCCGGCAGGCCGACCCGCGTCGCCAGGGCGAGCATGGCTTTGGCCAGGGCCGGGCTGGTTTCGGGGCTGAGGCGGCGCATTTCCATTTCGGCGAAGCCGGTCTGGTCGACTTCGGCGAGGGCGATGGTGCGCACCACCTCGGGCATTCGCAGCACCACGTCCACATCCCGGTCGGTCAGGGTCGGCGGCTCCCAGGCGAAGGTGACATCCTGGCCCAGGGCGCGGTTGGCCAGCAGGCCGTAGAAGGTGCGTGAGTAATTGGCGGCGATCTGGAGATGACGGTTCACTCGCTCCGGTCGCCGGGTGATGAGGTTGAGCCGGGCCGCCCAGTAGGCGCCGCCGGCAATCAGCGTGTCGGCGCCGCGGGTGGCCGTGGCAAGGCCCTCGAAATGACGCCGGGCGCTCTCCAGATCGCCCTGGCGATAGGCCACCAAACCGGCGGTCCAATGGCCCAGAGGCGCCAGGCCGCCGGATCGCTGGACGCTTTGCTCGGCCATGGCTAGGGCGTCATCGTCCCGGCCCCAGATAAAGAAGGCATAGGCGATCTCGGCCCGAACGATGTCGATCTCGACCTCGTCGGCGATACGGTTGAGCTTGGGCCCGTCCATATGTTCGCGGGCATGGGTCAGCTCATTACGGCGAATGTGCTTGCGGATATGAGTCAGCAGGTTGATCAGGTTGCGGCGTTGGGCCCGGGTCCGCTTGCGCGGCGACACGTAGTCGTCGCTCTCGACCTCGACCTCCTCGATGACCGTGGCGCGCATGGCCGGGATCGGCTTGTGCGGCGATTTGTAGTCGGCCGGCTTGCGCCGCATGGCGAGGCGGTAGATGCGCCGGGCTTGGGGGTGATCAGCGTAATCGTCGAGCCACAGCTTGAGTTCCATGTAGCTCGAGCGGTGGGCCGTGGGATGGAGATATTTCTGCGCCTGGACATGACCCAGCAGGATGGTGTTCTCAAGCTGCTCGATGAAATGGGCGGCCTTGTGCAGATCGCCGTTCTCCTGGAGCGCGAAGATCTGCCGGTAGCGCTCCACATCGGCCTCCGAGAGCACCCGGGGCAGGTTGGTCTCATGGCCGATCGCATCGCTGCCCGGCGGCACCGAGGCAACATGGACCTCGCCCTCACCGTCGTGGATCGCCCACGCCGGCGCGACGGCCAGGACGCTCAAAAAAAAGGCCCACATCACTCGAACACCGAGACGCCGGGCCGTGGAAACACTGACCTGCATGGTTCGCCGTTATGGTTACTATTCCATGACAATTATAAATCATGGGCCGGAAGGCGGCAAGATGCGGCGGGTGGGCCTGATCAACCGCCCTCGGCGAGTCGCACCTTAATCTCAACTTAGGAATGGAATTGACGCAAAAGAGGTGCAAAAACTGTGCATTATGAAAAGTCGGGAAAACCAGCTTGAGGAGTTCAAGCGCCGTTTCGCTACCCTGAAGAAAGATGAAGGCTTCGGCACCGGCCTAATCATCGTGGCAGGGTTTGTAGTCCTGAACGGGCTTATGATAGCAGGTAACCTTCTATTCCCCGGGAAAACAGATGGTGTTTGGGAGTGGTTGTTTCTTGAAGTTGGGATTTGCATCGTCCTGGTCGGGTTTGTCGTAGATCTACGAGAAGAGAAAGTGCAGGGCCGCCCGCGCTGGTATTACGCAGTGGTCTATCCAGCGATATGAATCGGGCCATTTTTCATCGCCAAATAGTGACCGGTAGACAACGTTGATGTGATATGATATCAATAATGATATCAAATTGAAATAGTGATTATGGCTCAAGTTCTCGTTCGCAATCTCGACGACGACATCGTCAATGGCCTTAAACGCAAGGCCGCGCTCCATGGCCATTCCCTGGAGCAAGAACTGCGCGACATCCTTGCTGCTTCGGCCCGGTGGGGCGCAGACGAGCGTATCGCGGCCACCCGACGTATTCGGGCGATGACGCCCGTCGGGAGCAAACAAACTGACAGCGCCGCGCTGATTCGTGAAGATCGTGACCGGCGGTGACTCTTGTCGTCGACGCCAGCGTCGCCTGCAAATGGTTTGTCGAGGAGGCGGGTTCGGCGGCGGCTGAGCGCCTACTGTCCATGGGGCGGGCGCTGATCGCGCCCGATTTGGTGGTTCCCGAGGTCTGTAATGCCCTGTGGCGCAAATCCACCACCGGCGAAATCAGTTCGGACCAATTGTCGGACTCCGTCGATGACCTAGTCGGGTTTTACGATGACCTGGTACCGACCATGGCATTGGCTGCAAGAGCCACGGCCATGGCGTCCACCATGGGGCACCCCGTCTATGATTGCTTCTATGTCGCCCTGGCCGAACGTCTCGGTTCGCAACTGGTCACCGCCGACAAAGAACTCATGAAGCGGCTTTCGCGTACTGATTGGTCGTCTTTGGCGATCATGTTGGTGGATGCCGAATCCGTCCTCGGCCAGCCTCAGCCCTGATCAACCGCCCTTGCCAAGCCGCGCCTTGATGGCCAGCAGGTCGCGCCAGGTTTCGCGTTTTTGCAGGGGTTGGCACAGCAGGTAGGCGGGGTGGAAGGTCGGCAGGGCGGGCCCTGGAGCCGGGAGGCCGGGGCTGGTGTAGTCGCGCCAGGTGCCGCGCAGGCGGGTGATGCCTTCGCTGCGTTCGAGCAGCGTTTTGGCGGCGACGCCGCCCACGGGCACTAGAACTTTCGGCGCCAACAATTCAATCTGGCGCCGGGCGAAAGGCAGGCAGGTGGCGATCTCGTCCGGGGTCGGGTTGCGGTTGCCCGGCGGCCGCCAGAAAACAATGTTGGTAATGTAGGCGTCATCGCGGGTCAGGCCGATGGCCGCCAGCATGCGATCCAGCAGGCGTCCGGCGGGGCCGACGAAGGGCAGGCCGCGACGGTCCTCCTCGCCCCCCGGCGCCTCACCGACGATCATCAGTTTCGCCTCGGGGTTGCCGTCGCGGATCACCGTGTTGGTGGCGGTGTCCTTGAGAGAGCAGCCGTCGAAGGCCTCGATGGCCGCGTACAACGCGCCGAGACTGGCGCAGGCCTGGGCGATGTCATGGGCATTGCCGGCGGCCGGTGGCGCCGGGCTGCGTTTCGCTGTCGCCGGGGGCGGCGCGGCCGGTTTGATAGCCGGCGCTGGCGGCGGCGGCGCGACCGCCTCGGCAAATCGGTCGTGCGGAGCCTCGCCGATGGCCTCGTCGGCGCCGGCATCAACGTAGAATTTCAACAACTCGATGGGTGAGGGGGTGTCCGCCATGGCTCAATCTACCACGCGTCTCCGGCCCTCGCCAGCAGCCGGCGATTGACCGCTACGACCACGGGGGATAAACCGGCACTAGTAATCGCGGTCGATCAGGAGAGCGGACCATGGAACGGGAATCGATGGAATATGATGTGGTGATCGTCGGCGCCGGACCTTCGGGTCTGAGCGCGGCGATCCGCCTCAAGCAGATGGCCGAGGCCGAGGGTCGCGAGGTCAATGTCTGCGTGCTTGAGAAGGGTTCGGAAGTGGGCGCCCATATCCTTTCCGGCGCGGTGCTGGAGCCTCGTGCGCTCGACGAACTGCTGCCCGACTGGAAGGAACAGGGCGCGCCGCTCAACACCCCGGCTGGCGACGACAAGTTCTTGTTCCTCACCAAGACCGGGTCGATCCGCTTGCCGACGCCGCCGCAGATGAACAATCACGGCAACTACATCATCAGTCTGGGTAATGTCTGCCGCTGGCTTGGCGAGCAGGCCGAGGCTCTGGGGGTGGAAATCTACCCTGGCTTCGCCGCCGCCGAGGTGTTGTACGACGAGGCTGGCCGTGTCAAGGGCGTGGCCACCGGTGACATGGGCCTCGGCAGTGACGGCGAGCCCACGGCGCGCCACGAGCCAGGCATCGAACTGCATGCTCGCTACACCCTGTTCGCCGAGGGCTGTCGCGGTTCCCTGACCAAAACACTGTTCGAGCGTTTCGGCCTGCGCAAGGGCGCCGAACCCCAAACCTTCGGTATCGGCATCAAGGAACTGTGGTCTGTTGATCCGGCTCAAAGCAAGCCGGGGTTCATCGTCCATAGCGTCGGCTGGCCGGTCAGTACGGACGTCTATGGAGGCTCGTTCCTCTATCATATGGAGGACAATCAGGTGGCGGTCGGCTTCGTCATCGGCCTCGATTACAAGAACCCGCACCTGAGCCCGTTCGACGAGTTCCAGCGCTTCAAGACCCATTCCGCCGTGCGCCCGACGTTCGAGGGCGGCGAGCGCGTTGCCTACGGCGCGCGGGCGCTCAGCGAGGGCGGCATCCAGTCGATCCCCAAGCTGACGTTCCCCGGCGGCGCCCTGATCGGCTGTACCGCGGGCTTCCTCAACGTGCCCAAGATCAAGGGCACCCACACGGCCATGAAATCGGGCATGCTGGCCGCCGAAACCGCGTTCGCCTCCCTTGGCCAGGACAGCGGCGAACTCGACGCCTACGAGACCGCCCTGGAATCGTCGTGGATTTACAGTGAGCTGCATAAGGTTCGCAACATCCGCCCGAGCTTCCATTACGGCCTGTGGGCCGGCATTGCCTACTCGGGCATCGATACCTATCTGCTGCGGGGCCATGCGCCCTGGACCTTCGGTCACAAGGCCGATCACCTGGGTCTCAAGGGCAAGGACGAATGCCCGGCCATCGATTATCCCAAGCCCGACGGCGAGGTCAGCTTCGACAAGAACTCATCGGTATTTCTCTCCGGCACCATGCACGAGGAAGGTCAGCCGGCTCACCTGCGCCTGACCGACCCGGACAAGGCGGTGGTGGTCAACCTCAATCGCTTCGGCGGGCCCGAGGAACGGTTCTGCCCGGCCGGTGTTTATGAGTTCGTCGAAGGCGACGACGGCGCACCGAAATTGCAGATCAACTTCCAGAACTGCGTTCACTGCAAGACCTGCGACATCAAGGATCCGACCCAGAACATCACCTGGACCACGCCCGAAGGCGGCGGCGGACCCAACTATCCCAATATGTAATGGAATCGCCCTGAACGTCTGGATTCGGGAACATTTGAGAAATTAGCGCGTTCGACTACAATGAGCGCCGCTTTTTCTATTCGAGTGGAAGGCGACTGAAATTATGGGCGCTGGGATAACCTGTAACGGCGTGACAATGAGCCGCGCCATGGTGGCGGTGTTGGCCGTGCTGTGGCTTGGCGCCTGCGCCGCCGACAAGGCCAAGCCGGTCGCCCAGGTCCAGCCGGCGGCAGCGCCGGCGGCAGCGCCGGTCTACGTTCCGGTCGAGCTCCACTCGCCTCTGGGCGCCTATTTGGCCGGACGGCTGGCCCACAACGACGGCGACGGCGAGGCGGCGACTAGTTATTTGATGCACGCCCTTGAGCACGACCCCATCAACGCCGACCTTCTGCGCCAGGCGTTCGTCGCGGCCCTCAGCCAGGGCGCCATGACCGAGGCCATCGAAATCGCCAAACGCCTGACGGACATCACGCCGAGTTCGTCGGTCGCCGGGTTGACTCTGGTCGTCGACGCCATGCTGCGGGGTAATTATAACGCCGCCGAGGAGCGTCTTTCGGCCCTGCCGGCCCAGGGTTACAACACCCTGCTGGTGCCCATGGTCGGGGCCTGGGTGGCTGTGGGCCAGAACAAACCGGCGGTGGCGATCGACCTGCTTTCGGCGCTTGAGGACAATGACGCCTTCGCCGTGTTTCACGATTTCCATCTGGCGCTGATCAACGACATGGCGGGCAACCGCGAGGCCGCGGCGCGGGCCTACAAGGCCGCCATCGACGGTCAGCGCGGCGGCAGCTATCGCACGGTGTACGCCTATGGCACCTTTCTTGAGCGCGGCGACGACGCCGATGCCGCCCTGGCGTTGTACGGCGACTACCAGACAGCCAATCCGGACAGCGTGTGGTTCGAGGCGGGCATTGCCCGGGCGGCCGTGGCCGAGCCGGTTGAGGCCATGGTGCGCGACGCCCGCGACGGCGCCGCCGAGGCTCTGTTCGGCGTATCCAGCGCCCTGCTCCAGGAGAACGCTTTCGAGGCGGCCATCGTCTATGCCCGGCTGGCGGTCCATCTGCGCTCCGGCTTCGACGCCGGTTACATGCTGCTTGGCGAAATCCTTGAAGGCCTGGAGGAACCGGATTCCGCCATCGAGGCCTACGAGCATGTGTCGCGCCAGTCGCCACTGTCGTGGACCGTGCGCCTTAAGACCGCCGACAACCTGGATATGCTGGACCGGATCGACGAGGCGGTTACCGCCCTGCGCGCCCTGGCGGCGGAACGGCCCAACCGGACCGATCCGCTGATTGCTCTGGCTGATCTGTTGCGCGGCAAGGAACGCTGGCTCGAGTCCGTGGCGGCCTATGACGAGGCCTTTGCGCGGATTGATGAATTGTCGCGCCGCCATTGGCGGGCGCTCTATGCCCGGGGTATCGCCCTCGAGCGATCACGCCAATGGGCCCGGGCCGAGGATGATTTCCTCACCGCCCTCGAACTCGTGCCCGACCAACCGTTCGTGCTCAATTACCTCGGTTATTCCTGGGTCGATCAGGGGATCCATCTGGTCCGCGCTCTCGACATGATCGAGCGCGCCGTCGATCTCCGTCCCGGCGATGGCTACATCGTCGACAGCCTGGGTTGGGCCCATTACCGCATGGGCAATTTCGAGAACGCGGTGCTCCACCTGGAACGGGCCATCGAATTGCGCGCCGACGATCCCACCATCAACGATCATCTTGGCGATGCTTACTGGAAAGTAGGCCGCAAGAATGAGGCGCGCTTCCAGTGGCGCCGGGCATTGACCCTCGGCCCCGACCAAGAGGGCATGGAGACGTCGATCAGAGCGAAGATAAAGCACGGGCTGGTGCCCTCGCCCGTCGCCGATGGCGGTAGCTGAGGCGGGCGCTGTCGGCGTTACCGCGCCGGCCAAACTCAATCTCTATCTCCACGTAACCGGCCGTCGCGCCGACGGCTATCACCTGCTCGACAGCCTCGTTGTCTTTGCCGGCGTCGGTGATCGCCTCACGGTGTCGCCGGCCGACGATCTCAGCCTCGAACTCATGGGCCCTTATGCCGGGGCCCTGGCCGATGATCCCGACAATCTGGTGTTGCGCGCCGCCCGCCTGCTGGCTCGCGCCGGCGGTGTTGACGCCCGCGCTGCCATTGGCCTCGACAAGCATTTGCCCGTGGCCGCCGGCCTCGGTGGCGGTTCCGCCGATGCGGCGGCCGCTCTTGACGCCCTGGCACGCTTATGGGGGCTGGCCCCGGACGCCGACGACCTCGCCGCTCTGGCCCTCGAGCTTGGCGCCGATGTACCGGTGTGTCTCGCCGGCCGGGCCACGTTTGTTGGCGGTATCGGCGAGAATCTGGCGCCGCCGCCGCCCTTGCCGCCGGTTTTTGGGGTGTTGGTCAATCCCGGCGCGGGGCTTTCCACCGCCGCGGTTTTCGGAGAATTGGGCGGGGTCTACAGCGCGGCCGACCGGTTCGGCGGGTCCCCGGCCGACGCCAATGCTCTGGCGGCGCTGCTGGCGGCTCGGTCCAACGATCTTGAGGCTCCGGCCCGGCGTCTGTGCCCGGTGGTGGATCAGGCTCTGGCTACCCTGGCCACCGCGCCCCATTGCCTGCTGGCGCGCATGAGCGGCAGCGGCGCCACCTGCTTCGGTCTGTTCGCCAACGCCGGCCATGGCGCCGCCGCCGCCCATCGTATTGCCGCCGCCCATCCCGAATGGTGGGTTGCTCCGGCGCCTTTGCTGTATAATCCGGTTGGCGACGTATGACAGTGATGGGCGGAATATGACGATCTTGGTAACCGGCGCGGCGGGCTTCATCGGCTCTCATGTGGCCACTCTGTTATTGGACAGAGGTGAGGCGGTCATCGGCGTCGATAATCTCAATGCCTATTATGACGTCACGCTGAAGGAAGCCCGGCTGGCCCGGCTCCAGGCGAAAGCCGGCTTCACCTTCCTGCGCCTCGATCTGGCCGAGCGCGGCGCTCTGGCCGAAGCTCTGACCGACGCCGGGGTTGACCGTGTGGTCCATCTGGCGGCTCAGGCCGGGGTGCGCCACTCCCTGACCCATCCCTTCGATTACGAACGCGCCAATGTGGCCGGCCACCTGGAAGTGCTGGAGTTCTGCCGCCACCAGGATAATTTCGTCCATCTGGTCTATGCCAGTTCAAGCTCGGTCTACGGCGGCAATACCAAGCTGCCGTTCTCGGAAAGCGACCGGGTCGACACGTCGGTATCGCTCTATGCCGCGACCAAGCGGTCCGGTGAACTCATGAGCCATACCTACAGCCATCTCTACCGCCTGCCAGCCACGGGCCTGCGGTTCTTCACGGTCTACGGTCCCTGGGGCCGGCCCGACATGGCGGCCTGGATTTTCACCAAGGCGATCCTGGCGGGCCAGCCCATCACCGTGTTCAACCACGGCAACATGATGCGCGATTTCACCTATGTGGACGATATCGCCGCCGGGGTGGTGGCGGTGCTCGACGGCACGCCCGAGGATGACGGCGATACGGCGCCTCACAGGCTCTACAACATCGGCAACAACCGTTCCGAAAAGCTGATGGATTTCATCGCCGCCCTGGAGGACGCCATCGGCATCAAGGCCGAGAAGGCGTTCGCCCCGCTCCAGCCCGGCGACGTCCCGGACACCTATGCCGACATCAGCGCCATCGAGGGCGATCTGGGCTTTCGGCCAACCACCACAATCGCCGAGGGCATCCCCAAATTCGTCGACTGGTATCGCCACTATCACGGCAATTAGGCGGCGCGCCCCAGCCATGGAAATTTGCCTTGAAACGCCGGAAGATTTTGCCGCTATCCGGCGCGTGGTCATCGCCGCTTTCGATCAGCCGGCGGAGGCCGATCTGGTCGGTAGTTTGCGCGACGCCGGTGACGCCGAGATTTCACTGGTTGCCGAGGATGAAGGCAATATCGTCGGCCATGTCCTGTTTTCCCGGCGCCTGGACCGCGCCCAGGGCCCCATGGGCCGCCGCCACGTAGGCTTCCAGCGCCGCGTTGTCGCCAACGGCGCAGGGCGCCGCATGGGCCACGCCGCCATGGCCGGCGATCTGCGCGCGGGCCTGCTCCAGGGTCTCGGCATTGCGGGCGCAGATCGACACCTTGGCGCCCTCGCGGGCGAAGCCCTCGGCAATGGCCAGGCCAATGCCCTTACTGCCGCCGGTGACGATAACGCCCTTGTCCTTGAGTCCGAGATCCATGGTGCTGTCCTTTGTAAGAGCTGGACCGGGACTATGCCGGGGAAGCGGTGGCTTTGCCAAGGGGCTGGCGCAACCGAATTTGATGTATAATCGTCGCCACCATGACCGAGCATGACGAACCCGACGCCACGCCCGCCGCCGCGTCCGATGATCGTCCGCTGGCGGCCGGGCGGGCGGTGATTAAGGCGGCGCTCAAGTCGTTGCCGTCGGCGCCGGGGGTCTATCGCATGATCACCGCCAAGGGCGATGTGCTTTATGTAGGCAAGGCCAAGAACCTGCGCAAGCGGGTGTCGAGCTACGCCTCTGAAGCCCTGCTTTCGACTCGCATTCTCCGCATGGTTGCCCAGACCGCGTCTCTCGAAGTGGTGGCGACCCATACCGAGGTCGAGGCGTTATTGCTCGAATCCAACCTCATCAAGCAGCTCAGGCCGCGCTACAACATCCTGCTGCGCGACGACAAGTCGTTCCCCTATATCCTGGTCACCGGCGACCACGAATGGCCGCGCATCACCAAGCATCGCGGGGCGCGCAAGCGGGCCGGCGAGTATTTCGGCCCGTTTGCCTCGGCCGGGGCGGTGAGCCAGACCGTCGGTGCGTTGCAGCGGGCGTTTCCCCTGCGCTCGTGCTCCGACAGCGTGTTCGCCAGCCGCACCCGGCCCTGCCTGCAGTACCAGATCAAGCGTTGCACCGCGCCCTGCGACGACCGCATCAATGCTACCGACTACACCGCCATGGTCGGCGAGGTCACGGACTTTCTGTCCGGGCGCAGCCGCCAGGTTCAGGACAGCCTGCTGGCCCGCATGGAGACCGCCAGCGAGGCCCTGGAGTTCGAGACCGCGGCGGTGTTCCGCGACCGGGTGCGGGCCCTGGCCCAGATTCAGGCCAAGCAGGAAATCAACGTCTCCTCGGTGGGCGAGGCCGACGTCATCGCGGTGCATCAGGACGGCGGCCAATCCTGTGTCGAGGTATTTTTCTTCCGCGCCGGCCAGAACTTCGGCAACCGCGCCTATTTCCCGGTCCACACCGGGTCGGTGGAACCGGGCGAGGTGCTGACCGCCTTTGTCGGTCAGTTCTATCAGAACAAGCAGGCGCCCAAGCTGGTGCTGATCAGCCACCCCCTGGCCGAGCAGGAACTGGTCGAGGAGGCTCTCGGCGTCCATGCCGGCCACCGGGTACACCTGTTGCGGCCCCAGCGCGGCGGCCGCCGCAAGCTGGTCGACCACGCCGTGCAGAACGCCCGTCTGGCCCTGGCGCGCAAGATGTCCGAGAGCGCCGCCCAGCGCAAACTACTCGACGGTCTGGCCAATCGCCTGGGGCTCGAAGCAGCGCCCCGGCGCATCGAGGTCTACGATAACAGCCATGTGTCGGGGACCAACGCGGTGGGCGGCATGATCGTCGCCGGGCCCGGCGGTTTTGTGCGCAACGCCTATCGCAAGTTCACCATCAAGGGGGTGGTCGACGGTTCGATCACGCCGGGCGACGACTACGCCATGATGCGCGAGGTACTGACCCGGCGCTTCACTCGGCTGCTCAAGGAGGCCACCGGGCGCGACGACGAGAACTGGCCCGACCTGATCATCATCGACGGTGGCCAGGGTCATCTCGGGGTCGCCAGCGAAGTGTTCGCCGATCTCGGCGTCAGCGACGTCGCCCTGGTGTCCATCGCCAAGGGCCCCGACCGCAATGCCGGCCGCGAGCGCTTGTTTCTGCCGGGCAAGGCGCCGATCAGCCTCGATGGCCGGGATTCGGTGCTGTATTTCCTCCAGCGCCTGCGCGACGAGGCTCACCGTTTCGCCATCGGCACCCACCGGGCGCGGCGGGCCAAGGCGGCGGGCGCCTCGCCACTCGACGAGGTCGCCGGCGTCGGGGCCACGCGCAAGAAAGCTCTACTGCACCATTTCGGCTCGGCCCGGGGCGTCGCCCAGGCCGGCCTCGCCGATCTTGAGGGCGTCGACGGTATCTCCAGCACGGTGGCCCAAGTAATTTACGACCATTTTCACGACGCCGAGTAGACTCTTTTGGAAAGCGCGTTCACATCGCCTACTCTTGTGTTCACACGAACTGGGAGCTCCCGCCGCATAAGCGGCGACCCGCGGTCGCGGGCTGAAAGAAGGCAAGAAGAATACCAGCGGTCATCCTTCATGACCGATGGCAAGCGCGACCGCGCGTCGCCGACCGTTCAGCGGGAGCCTGCGTGGCGCTTGAACGCGCTTACTACAAAGCGGCGCTTGACTGTATAGACTCTAGCGGCGCTGCCGCTAGATGCTATAAAGGCCGCGCAACACCGGCCGAAAGGAGGGCTCGGTATGATCACCAGTCTTCCCAACCTGCTGACCTTGTCGCGTATCGGCACCATTCCGCCGCTGATCGCGCTGTTTTACTGGGATAGCCCGTGGTCGGGCTGGGTCGCGCTCGGGTTGTTTACGGTGGCCGGCGTTACCGATTTTTTCGACGGCTATCTGGCGCGCACCATGAGCCAGCAATCGCGGCTTGGGCGGATGCTCGATCCCATTGCCGACAAGCTGCTGATCGCCGCCGTGATCCTCATGCTGGTGGCCTTCGACAAGGCGCCGATCATCGCCGCCCTGATCATCCTGTGCCGCGAGCTGCTGGTCTCGGGCCTGCGCGAGTTCCTCGCCGAGCTCAATGTCGGCGTGCCGGTCAGCCGCCTGGCCAAGTGGAAGACGGTAATGCAGATGATTGCCATCGGCTTTCTGCTGGTCGGCGAGGCCGGACCGTATTTCTTCCACCCGGCGGTGACCACAACCCTGATCGGCGAAGTGTTGCTGTGGACCGCCGCGGGACTGACCCTGGTGACCGGCGCCGATTATCTGCTGGTCGGGCTCAAGCACGTGGACGGCCCGGTTAACGGCGATCCACCCGCACCCCAGTGATATGACCATGCCTGTGCTCAACCTGGCGGGAACCCCGAGACGCGGCCGCCGCGATTTGATGCTGGTACTAGTTGGCGAACTGACCCGTCGCGGCCTCCGGGTTTCGGCGGTTATCGGCGCCGATGATGTCGACGGTATCGACAAGCCGGGCAAGGACAGTCATCGCCACCGCTACGCCGGCGCCGACGAGGTCATGGTAACCTCGGCCAAACGCTGGGCGTTGATCCACGGTGACGGTCCGGACACCAAAGACAGCGCCCTGGCGCATTTAAGTCCGGTGGACCTGGTGATCGCCGAGGAGACTATCGCCGCGGCTGACGATCGCATCCTGGACAGCCGGGACGTGCCTCCATTCGAAGGCGGCGACGTGCCGGCCATCGCTGACTTTGTTGCCGGCTATTTCAGTCTTACGGTAGCCTGAGCCATGCCCCAACTGACTGACGACTGTTTCGCCCACGGCGGCCCCATGATGACCACGGCGGAAGCCCTGGCGCGGATCAGGGATATCGCGGCGGCGGCGACCGACAGCGAAACCGTGCCCCTGGCCGCCGCCGCTCGCCGCATCCTCGCCGCCGACGTTGCCGCCGAGGGCCATGTGCCGCCCCACGACAACTCGGCGGTGGACGGTTACGCGGTGTATTTCGATGATCTCGAAAGCGGCGGCGAAACCCGTCTGCCGGTAACCGGTCGGATTACCGCCGGCCACCCTCTGGAGCGCGCGGCCCGGCGCGGCGAGGCGCTACGCATCTTTACCGGTGCCGCCATGCCCCAAGGCGGTCCCGACGGCCTGCCCGATACCATCATGATGCAGGAAGATTGCCGCGAGGACGGCGGCGACGTGATCATCATGCCGGGCATCAAGCGTGGCTCCAACCGCCGCTCGGCCGGCGAAGACATCGCTGCCGGCAGCACCATCCTGACCCAGGGCCGGTGGCTCAAGCCGGCCGATGTGGGCTTGGCCGCATCCGCCGGGCGGGCCACCCTCGAGGTCTACAAACCACTCCGGGTGGCTGTGTTTTCAACCGGCGATGAATTGCGTGACCCTGGTACGGCGCTCGACCCCGGACAAATCTATGACGCCAATCGCTATGCCCTATCGGCATTGCTCGACTCTCTTGGCTGCGCGGTGACCGACCTGGGTATTCTGGCCGATGATTTTACCATCGTGAAGGGTGCCCTGGGTGCGGCGGCCGTGGACCATGATGTGCTGTTCACCTCGGGCGGGGTTTCGGTCGGCGACGAGGATCACGTCAAGGCCGCCGTCGAGGCACAAGGGTCGCTGCACTTCTGGCGCCTCGCCATCAAGCCGGGGCGGCCTCTGGCCCTGGGCCAGATCGACACGGTTCCATTTGTCGGTCTGCCCGGCAATCCGGCGGCCGCCATGGTCACTTTCATGCGCTTCGCCCGGCCGTTGGTCCTGCGGCTCTCTGGCGCCACCGAGGTCGACCCGGTGCTGTTTCAGGTGCGCGCCGATTTCGACCACAAGAAGAAGCAGGATCGCCGGGAATGGGTGCGCGTCCGGCTGATGCCCCGGGCCGATGGCGGGTTAGCGGCGGTCAAGTTCCCCCGTGAGGGCGCCGGTATCCTGTCGTCCCTGGTGGAATCCGACGGCTTGGTCGAACTGCCCGAGGACATGACAGAACTGACCAAGGGGACCATGGTCGATTTCCTGCCGTTCAGTGAGGTCTCAGGGTGAGACTGCTCTACTTTGCCTGGCTGCGGACCAAGATCGGTACCGCGTCCGAGGACGTCACGCCGCCCGCCGACGTCACCGACGTGGCCGGCCTGGTGGCGTGGCTCAAAACCCGCGGCCCCGGCTATGCCGAGGCTTTTGTCAACCCGGACGTGGTGCGTGTCGCGGTTAATCAGGAATACGTCGCCACCGACCACCCCATAGCGCCCGGCGACGAGATCGCCCTGTTCCCGCCGGTGACCGGCGGATGATACAGACGAGCGATAGCAAGGAGGCAAGCGCGCCATATTGTTCGCAATAAGAGGGGCGCCGCCGACCGTTCGGCGAAAGCCAAGCGGACGGATGTCCGCGCCCGGCGATTGAGGGCCAAACATAATGACCGTCAAGGTCCAAGAACAAGATTTCGATATCGGCGCCGAAATTGAAGCGCTGACCAAAGGCAATCACCGCATCGGCGGCATCGCAACCTTCATGGGCGTGGTCCGCGACATGGCCGGCGACAAACCGACCAGCGCCATGACCCTCGAACATTATCCGGGCATGACGGAGAAGAAGCTGGCCGAGATCGAAGCCGAGGCCCGCGAGCGTTGGCCCCTGGAGGCCAGCCTCATCATCCATCGCTACGGCCGCCTGGAACCAGGCGACCGCATCGTCCTGGTGATCACCGCCGCCCCCAGCCGCGGCCCGGCCCTGGAAGCCTGCGAATTCCTCATCGACTGGCTAAAAACCAAGGCCCCGTTCTGGAAGCTCGAAGAGACCCCGGATGGCGAGCAGTGGGTCGATGCGCGGGAGACGGACGGCAAGGCGGCCGCGCGCTGGGGGGCGTAGGCTACCCCCGTACCTCCGCCACATAATCATCCATCAGCGTCCGCGTGATCGAGCCGACCTGATAGTGATGCGGGCCGATCTCGGCGATCGGGGTGACCTCGGCCGCCGTGCCCGTCAAAAACGCCTCGTCCACGTCGCCCAGCTCGTCGGGCATGATGACGCGCTCGACCACCTCGATGTCGCGGGCGCGGGTCAGGTCGATGACCGTGCGCCGGGTAATGCCGTCGAGGAAGCAGTCCGGGGTCGGGGTGTGGAGCACGCCGTTCTGCACCATGAAGAAGTTGGCGCCGGTGGCCTCCGCCACCTGGCCGCGCCAGTCGAGCATCAGGGCGTCGTGGTAGCCCTCGGACTCGGCCTTGTGCTTGGAGAGCGTGCAGATCATGTAGAGTCCGGCCGCTTTGCTGTTGGTCGGCGCGCAGTCGGGGCTCGGTCGGCGGTATTCGCCGAACGCCAGCTTGATGCCGACGTTGCGCGCCTCGTCGCCGAAGTAGGCCGGCCACGGCCACGCCGCGATGGCCACGTGGATGGTGGTGTTCTGGGCCGACACCGCCATCATCTCGCTGCCGCGCCAGGCGAAGGGCCGGACGTAACCGTCCTCGATGCCGCTGCGTGCCACGGTCTCGTTGCAGGCGTCGTCGATCTCGGCCACCGAATAGGGAATCTCGAAGCCCATGATCCGCGCGGAGGCGTGCAGGCGCTCTGAATGTTCGGTCAGCTTGTAGATGTTGCCGCCGTAGACCCGCTCGCCCTCGAACACGCAACTGGCATAGTGCAGGCCGTGGCTGAGCACGTGCAACTTGGTCTCGCGCCATGGCGTGAACGCGCCGTTGAACCAGATTTCGCCGTCGCGGTCGTCATAGGGGAGCAGGGCCATGATGGGTATCCGGAGTTTGGTACATGAAAGATCAGCTTGCGTTCCGTAGCATTCACCGGCATATATGTCAATATGACTGACATAAATACTCAGACGAACCCCCAGGCCAACCCCCTATTCCTCCGCGAAGAGGAACTGCGCCAGGGTATCGAGTTGCTGTTCTACGCCTATCGTGACTTCACCGGTGAGCCCGACGCGATCCTCACCAAGCATGGTTTCGGCCGCGCCCATCATCGGGTGATCTACTTCGTCGGCCGTTATCCCGGCACCACGGTGAGCGCGCTTCTCGGCATTCTGCGCATAACCAAACAAAGCCTCGGCCGGGTGCTGGGCCAACTGGTGCGCGAAGGTTTCATTGATCAGCGCCAGGGCACCGCCGACCGCCGCCAGCGACTGCTCCACCTCACCGACAAGGGCCTTGACCTTGAGTGCCAGCTGACCGCCACTCAGCGTGAACGCATCGCCCGGGCCTATCGCGAGGCCGGCGCCGAGGCGGTGGAGGGATACCGCAAAGTGCTGGCCGGGCTGGTCGACCATGTGGCCGATGCCGCGACTGACGGGGCGACCGGCGGGGTCGTGCGCGATACTCTCAAGCGGTCGGCCTGAGGTGCGGGTAGGATCACGGTGACATTATGACCCCGCCGACGCCACCCCATATTCTGGTGGTCGACGACGATCGCCGCCTGCGTGACCTGCTGCGCAAATATCTCAGCGACAACGGCTATCTGGTGACCACTGCCGAGGACGCCGCCGGCGCCCGGGCGCGCCTCGAAGGGCTGACCTTTGACCTCATCGTGCTCGATGTCATGATGCCGGGCGAGAGCGGTCTTGATCTCACCGACTTCCTGCGTCCCGCTAACCCGGTGCCGATCCTGCTGTTAACCGCCATGGGCGAGGCCGCCAACCGGGTCGATGGCCTGGAGCGCGGCGCCGACGATTACCTGACCAAGCCGTTCGAACCGCGTGAGCTATTGCTGCGCATCACCAGCATTCTGCGCCGTGCCGGCCCGGCAAACGAGCCTGCGGAATTGGTCCACTTCGGCGTCTACATTTTCGACCCCGAGCGTGCCGAGCTGCGCCATGGTGACCAGCCGGTGCGCCTGACTACCGGCGAGGCCTCGCTGCTTGGGGTCTTCGCCGCCAACCCGGGCGTCACCCTGTCGCGCCAGATCCTGGGACGAGCCAGCCGTCTTGGCGGCAACGAGCGTGCCGTCGATGTTCACATGGCTCGCTTGCGGCGCAAGGTCGAAGAAGATCCCAAGTCACCGCGCTACCTCCAGACCGTCTGGGGTGAGGGCTACGTGCTGCGGACGGACAGTTAGTGGTTCGTTTCAGACATATGGTAGCCATACGACAACCTTCCGAGGTCATCCGACTAGGCGCGTGGCGCGCCGTGATGCTGGAGCATCACAAGCGACGCGGGGCGACGTCGGAGGCCTCGGAAGGTCGCCCTCCGGGTCTCGGTTCCCGCTCCCCCGGGGCGTCAGGCACGCTTGGCGATGCTCTGGCATCGCCGGCGCGCGCCTTCCTACCAGGGAAACGGGAAACGAGATCGTACGGGTACCATATGTCTGAATCAGACCACTAGGCGCCATGACACGGTTAAAACGCTTCGTTCCACGCTCGCTATTCGGCCGGGCGCTGTTGATTATCGTCACGCCCCTGGTATTGCTGCAGTTGGTCGCCGCCTACATTTTCTATGAACGCCACTGGGACACCATTGGCCGCTACCTTGCCCTCAACCTGGCCAACGAGATCACCACTCTGGTCAAATTGGTCCAGGCGTTTCCCGAGCCCGGCGATCAGGCATTCATAATCTGGACCGGCAACCACTATCTCAATCTCCAGGTGCGCAGCGAGATGGGGGGCACTTTACCCGATGTCTCGGGCCACGGGTTCAGTCTGTTGCGTCCGACCCTCGAGCGCACCCTCAGAGAGCAACTCCGGTTGCCGTTCACGGTCGATACCGAAAGCCAGCCCAAGGATCTGCTGATCAGCGTTCAGCTTGATGACCGTGTGCTCCATATCGTGACGTCGCGCAAACGGGTCTTCAGCACCACCACCTATCTGTTCATTATGTGGATGGTCGGCACCTCGATCGTGTTGTCGGCCATCGCTATTTTCTTCCTGCGTAATCAGGTGCGATCGGTCCGCCGTCTGGCCGACGCCGCCGATCGTCTGGGCAAGGGTCAACAGGCGACCAATTTCAAGCCTGAAGGCGCTCTTGAAGTGCGCCAGGCCGCTGCTGCCTTCATCGTCATGCGTGACCGCATCCAGCGACAGGTCGCCCAGCGTACCGAGTTATTGGCTGGGGTCAGTCATGACCTGCGGACGCCACTGACCCGTATGAAGTTGCAGTTGGCCATGGATGGCGATGATGAGGGTGTTCAGAACCTGCAGTCGGACGTGGCCGAGATGGAACGCATGATCGACGCCTATCTCGCCTTCGCGCGCGGCGAGGAAGGTGAGGAGCAAGCGTCTGCGGCACTCGGTGATGTCCTTGAGAAAGCGGTGACCGGCGCCCGGCGAAAGGGCGGCGCGGTGACCCTTGGGCCTGTGGAACCGATAGTTCTGGCCTTGCAACGCAATGCCTTCCAACGGTGCCTGAGCAATCTCCTCGACAACGCCATGCGCCACGGCGAGCACGTGGTGGTCGGCGCCACGTGCACGGGCGACGCGGTGGAGATTACCGTCGATGATGACGGGCCGGGCATTCCCGAGGACCAGCGCCAGGAGGTTTTCAGGGCGTTCTACCGGCTCGATGCGTCACGCAACCTGGAAACCGGCGGGGTCGGCCTCGGCCTGACCATCGCCAATGACGTGGTGCGCGGCCGCGGCGGCGAAATCGTCCTTGGCGAGTCGCCGGCCGGCGGTTTGCGCGCCACCGTACGGCTGCCGGTCTAGACCTTCTCCGCGAGAACCTGGAGACCCGGTTTCAGTTTGAAGAAGCGACGGCGTATTCGAAAGCCGTAACGCTCCATGAGTATGGCGATTGTCGTACGGTCGAAGAACTGCACATGGGTCGGCGGGCTGAACATGTCCCAGGCGGTGACATCGCCCGGCACGCGCCGGTGGCCGATGTCCGGCGTGGTGATGAAGACCCGCCCGCCGGGCCGGGTAATCTTGGCCAGCACCGTCATGAATTGGCCGATGTCGGGCACATGCTCCATGACCTCGGAGGCATGGACGAAACCGAAGGTCAGGCCGTTGGCGGCGAAGTCGTCGAAGTTTTGGCCGAAGAAACGCCGCCGGGGAAACCGCCGGCTGGCGTAGGCGATGGCCTGGGGGTCGATATCGACGCCTACGGCGCGGGCGCCGAAGCCGCCCATGGCCTCGGTCATGAAGCCGCCGCCACAGCCGATATCAAGGGCGTCGCGGCCGCGAAAGTGGTGAACGAAACGTAGCGCCCGGATGCGTGCCCGGCGCAGGCGCGAGTCGGCTTTGGGATAGGCGTCGGCTGAAATGTCGCCACCGGTGCCGCCGTCATAAAGGGCGGCCATGGCTTCGGACGTGGGCATGGGGTCTAGGTAGACAAAACCGCACTGGGTACAGCGGGCGAAATCGTAGCCGCCCTTGTGAGCGAAGGGCACACCCTGCACTGCGCCGCAGACCCGGCAGACGCGGGTCTCGGTCAAAACAGGCGCTCGCCATTGGTAACCGATGGCGCTACGGAAACCAAGGCGACGGCGCCATCGTCGTTGGCGAAATCCAGGGTCAGCACCTCGGACATAAAAGGGCCGATCTGGCGCGGCAGAAAGTTGACCACGACGGCGACCTGACGGCCGACCAGATCGGTGGGCAGGTATAGGTCGGTTACCTGGACCGATGATTTTTTGATGCCGATGGTGGCGCCGAAATCGATCTCCAGCTTATAGGCCGGCTTGCGCGCCTCGGGAAATGGGTCGCAGGCGACCACCGTGCTGACACGAACATCGACTTTGAGAAAATCTTCGAAATCAATGGTCTCGGCGACCTTGGCTGTATCTGACATGAGCTGTACCCAGTTCTAAATTTACTGGCGACTATACCACCCGGTATGGCGCAACAAAAAGGGACCGCCCCTAACGGGACGGTCCCAAATCACGGGACGATAAAGTTTCGAAGCTTAAGCTTTGGTGGCGATCGCCTGGAACTCGTCAATACCTTCGACAACACGCTTGTTGATGACGTCGAGGGTCTCGGTCTGAGTGGCCGTGGCGATGGCCGCGAGTTCGCGGACGTCGCAAACTGACTTCTCAAAGCTGTCTTTGGCGAAGGCCGCCTGCTTGACAGCGCCGGTCTTGGGATCGCTGACTGCCATCATTCCGGTGACCGCAGCGGCGTAGCCGTCCATGGTGCGACGGAGAATGTCGGACTGCAGAGCGGCGAACGTCTTGACGCCGTCGGCGGCAATCTGGTTGGCCGTGGTCAGGGCCTCGACGTTGCGGCGCTGGGCCGCCATGAGGGCGTTGACATCAATCTTGGGCATGGCGAACGCGACGGCCGGATCGAAGTTCGGGGTGGCAGTGGAATTGGGCATCGGGGTATCTCCTGAATGGGTAGCACGATCTGTTATGCTGCAGTGCACCATAGCTTCTTGAGCAGCTATATATGCTCGCTCATAGGCCCTGTCAAGAGGTTTTTGCTGCAGTGCAACAAAATATTTTAGAGGCTTGTTTAGGCGGCTTCGCCTTCGCTATCCGGTTCCTCATTGCGCCGGCCTCGAAAGCGGCACAGGACCAACAGGCTTTCGGCCTGGCCGAGGCGCTTGTCGAGAGTGGCCATAGTTGCCGCCATGTCTTCGCTGTCGTCGTTGAGCCACACCGGCATGACCGCGAGATAGATTGCCGCCAGACCCTTGGTGCGAACGATTCCTGCCATCCCCGAGGCACTGATATGAGCGGCTTCGAGCATCAGGGCCATGGAGCGGCGCAACAGGAACGCACCGCACAGTGCCGACACCGGGTCGCCGAGGGATGCGCCGGCCATGGACCGTACGGCGTCCTTGTGAGGGCCGAGGGCGTCAAACCGCCGCATCATCACGTCGAACAGGCGGTCACGCGGCGGCTGCTCGGTCAGGTCGCCATCGCCGCCGGCCAGCACCTCGGCGTCGGTGGCGCGGGTGAAGGCGGAAACGATCGACGCCTTGGACGGGTAGATTGCCAACACCTCGCCCAAGGTCAGATCGGCAGCGGCGGCGACGTCGCCAAGGGTCGTATGGCGCCAGCCCTGCAGGGCCGCCAATTCAAGGGCGCGGGCTATGATGTGTCCTGGCAGATCCTGGTTTTTTTTGCGGCTGGTTGTTTTCTTGGCCATGGCGCTCTCCTGTGGGGCCGGCGGTCCCGCTAATTCGGCACGACTGTCGCGCCCCTCACGGGCCCAAATGTAGTCCTCGCGGGCGTAAATGCCAACCGGGGCGCCTAGTCAGCCAGATCCAGGGACCGTTGGGTGGCGGCGGCCACGGCGCGGGTCATGAGCTGTTGCAGGCCATCGTCGGCCATCAACACGCCAAGCGCCGCATGGGTCGTGCCGCCGGGGCTGGTGACGTTTTGGCGGAGCGTCCCGGGTGGCTCGTCCGACTGGGCGGCCAGGGCGCCGGCGCCGGCCACCGTGGCCAGGGCAAGGCGCTGCGACAAGTCGGCCGGCAGACCGGCCTCGATACCGCCTTCGGCCAGACACTCGATAAGCAGGAAAACATAGGCCGGACCGCTGCCCGATACGGCAGTCACCGCGTCGAGCAGGGATTCATCATCGACTACCACCGTCTCGCCGACCGCGGCCAGCAGGGTGCGGCAGGATTCGGCCTGGGCCTGGTCGGCGATCCGGTTGGCGCAGAGCACCGCAATGCCCCGGCCGACAGCAGCCGGGGTGTTGGGCATGGAGCGGATAATCGCCGCGCCGTCTCCCAGGCAGTTTTCGAGATAGCTGATGGACTTGCCCGCGGCGATGGACAGGAATACGGTGTCCGGTCCGGCAAAGCGACCGCAGGGCGGAACCACGTCATCCATGACCTGTGGCTTGACAGCCAGCACGACGATTCGTGGCGCGAACTCCGGATCGACCTGGTCGAGAAGGGACACCACCGTGACACCGTGATCGTCCCGGGTCGCCCGGGCCAGGGCCTCGACTGGTTCGACCACCACCACGTCGGCCGGTTTGAGCGCCGAGGCGATCCAGCCGCCGAGCAGGGCGCCGCCCATCTTGCCACAGCCGACCAGCAAGACTGGCCCCGTTATCGCCCTCATGCTTCGCCGGCGGTTTCCAGGATCGCCGCCTCCATGGCCTCACTCGGGCTTTTGCCGCCCCACAGAACGAACTGGAACACCGGGTAATAGCGCTCGCATTCGGCCAGGGCGGCCTGCATCAGATCGACCATCTGCTCCGGCGTCGCCCCACCGCCGCCACGAAGCAGCATGGCATAACGAAACACCACCATGCCCTCGTCCGAGAACATGTCGAAGTGACCCAGCCACAAACGCTCGTTGATCATGGCAATGAGCGGGTAGATCGAAGCCCGGCGCGGCTCGGCCACCTTCATGTCGAAGGCGCAGGTGAAGTGAAGCGCCTCGCAATCGGTGCGCCAGGCAAACCACATGCGGTAGATGCAGGATGGCGCCGATATCTCGGTGACAATTTCGTCGTCACCCTGGCGTTCGCAGGCCCAGCCGTTGGCCGTGGCGATCTGTTCGACCGCATCAAGTGGATTGAATGTCAGGCCGCTGTCGTCGAGGGTCGCGTAAGCCATGCTTTAGTCCCCCGTGAAGCCGCTTGAATAGAACGGCTCTAGAAAATCGATTAGCACGCTAGATTGCAATATCTTGTGGCGTGCCGCCCCCTCATACGCAATAAGCAGTAGGTTGCCAGAGAGCGGGGCTAAGCGCAACTGTTCCGTTGCGGGAACCGGATTATTCCTCGGGCGCTGGTGGGCGGCGGACTCTCAGGTGGATTTTTTCGCTGCCTTACGGGGTTTGGCTGCGGCTTCCAGCTTGGCGATTCGGGCGGCCAGGCGGTCGTTCTCGGCGCGGGCCTCGGCGGCCATGGCCTTGACCACTTCGAACTCGTCGCGGTCGACCAGGTCGAGGCCGTCGAGCACCCGCTCGAACTGCTGGCGCAGTCGCCCTTCGACCTCGTCCTTGAGGCCGGCGGCGACACCGGCGGCGCTCCCCGCCACTTTGGCAAGATCGTCGAGCAGGCGGTTGCGACTTTGCATGGGCTTTATCTTTCTATGTAACGGCTTCCCGATTATGGCCATGGTGCGTGATGCTCGCAAGCGCCGCCCCATGCGGCTATAACGGGCGCCATGATTGTAGTTACCGGCGGCGCCGGATTTATAGGCTCGAATCTGGTGGCGGCACTGGCCCGGCGGGGCGCGTCCGAGGTGGTGGTCTGCGACCGTCTCGCCGATGATGACCCCAAGGCGCCCAATATCGCCAAGCATAGAGTCACCCGCATAGTCGCGCCCGAGGATTTGCTGGCGTTCCTCGACGCCGAGGCCGGCGCGGTCGAGGCGATCTTCCACATGGGCGCCATCTCCTCGACCACGGTGACCGACGTCGAAGAGATGATGGCCGAGAACTACGAGTTCAGCCTGGCTCTGTGGCACTGGTGCGCGGCCCAGGGAGTGCGGCTGATCTATGCCTCCTCGGCAGCGACCTACGGCGATGGCGCCCAGGGCTTCGACGACGACGGCTCCCGGGAAGCCCTGGCCTGGCTCAAGCCGCTCAATCTCTATGGCTGGTCGAAACACCTGTTCGACCGCCGGGTGGCGCGTCTGGTTGCCGACGGCGGGGCGGCGCCGCCCCAATGGGCCGGGCTCAAGTTCTTCAACGTCTACGGCCCCAACGAATACCACAAGGGCGCCATGCAGAGCATCGTCGCCAAGAATCACGCCAAGGCCTCGCGGGGCGAGGCGGTGACCTTGTTCAAATCCCATCACCCGGACTATGCGGACGGTGGCCAGTCCCGGGACTTCGTCTCGGTGGAAGATTGCGTGGCGGTCATGCTGTGGCTGCTGGACAACCCCCGCATCAGTGGCCTCTACAACCTCGGCACCGGTGAGGCGCGTAGCTTCGCCGACCTGATTGGCGCCTTGTTCGCAGCCGTCGGGCGTGAGCCCAACATCGAGTTTGTCGATACGCCTAAGGACATCCGGGCCAACTACCAGTATTTCACCGAAGCCCGCATGGGCCGCTTGCGGGATGCCGGTTACAGCGCGCCGTTCCTCTCCCTGGAAGACGGTGTCGGCGCCTATGTGCGCGACTTTCTCGGCCGCAGCGACCCCTACAAATGATCACCCTGGCTATCCCCTTTCCCATGATCGATCCGGTAGTGGTCGAGATCGGGCCCTTCGCCATCCGCTGGTACGCTCTGGCCTACATGGCCGGCATCCTGCTCGGCTGGCGTTACATGCTGCGGCTCGCCCCGCAGCAGCCTGGTGGGCCCGACGGAGCGGCCATCGACGACTTCATATCCTGGACCGTGCTGGGCATTATCCTCGGCGGCCGGCTTGGCTATGCCTTGTTCTATAAGCCCGGCTACTACCTGGCCGATCCGGTCGAGATTCTGTACGTGTGGCAGGGTGGCATGTCGTTTCATGGCGGTCTGCTGGGGGTCATGGCGATGGTGGTACTGTTCGCCCGGCGTCACGGTCTGTCGCTGTTCGCCCTAGCAGACCTGATCGCCTGCGCCGCGCCCATCGGGCTGTTTTTCGGGCGCATCGCCAACTTCATCAACGGCGAGCTATGGGGCCGGGTGAGCGACGTGCCCTGGGCCGTGATGTTTCCCCATGGCGGCTCCGAGCCGCGTCACCCAAGCCAGATCTACGAGGCGCTGCTCGAAGGGGCGGTGTTGTTCCTGGTGCTGTTGGCCCTGTGGCGTTTGACCAGCCTGCGCCAACGCCACGGTTTTATTGCCGGGGTATTTTTCTGTGGCTACGGCCTCGCCCGCATCTTCGTCGAATTCTTCCGCGAGCCCGACGCCTACCTGGGTTTTCTCATCGGCGGCGCCACCCTGGGCCAGCTGCTTTCCCTGCCGGCTATCGCTTTCGGCCTGTGGCTGATGCTGCGCCGCGCCCGGCCACAGTCGTCATGACGCCCCTGGCGCGGCATTTGCACAACGAAATTACCATGCACGGGCCGATGACCGTGGCGACTTTCATGGCCACGGTGCTGGGCCATCCCGAGCACGGCTACTACATCAACCGCGACCCGTTGGGCATGGAAGGCGACTTCGTCACCGCGCCCGAAGTCAGCCAGATGTTCGGCGAGCTGATCGGTCTGTGGTGTGTCGCCGGCTGGCAGCATATGGGCTGTCCCGATTCCGTGCGTCTGGTTGAGATGGGCCCCGGCCGCGGCACCCTGATGGCCGATGCGTTGCGCGCCATGGCAACGGTGCCGGCGTGCCGCGCGGCGCTTGATGTTCACATGGTCGAGACCAGCCCGACGCTCCGCGCCATGCAGCGCAAGGCCCTGTCCAAGGTCTCAGTGACCTGGCACGACAGCCTCGCCGGGGTGCCCGAGGGACCCCTGCTGCTGGTCACCAACGAGCTCTACGACGTGCTGCCGATCCACCAGTTCATGCGCACCCTTCATGGCTGGCGCGAGCGGCTGGTCGACGCGGAAAGCCGGGGGTACGGGTTTCGCTTCGTCCTCGCCGACCGGCCAACGCCGGCCCTTGCCCTGCTGCCCGACACCGTGGATGGGGCGCCGCTCAACAGTATCGCCGAGATGTCAGCGGCGGCCATTAGCCTGACCGACGAGATCGCCCGGCGGGTAGCGGCCCAGGGCGGCCTGGCGTTGATTATCGACTACGCGTCGGACCATGGTCCCCTCGGCGATACCTTTCAGGCGGTGCGCCGCCACGGCCATCATCATGTGCTCGACGACCCCGGCGAGGCCGACCTTTCGGCCAAGGTCGATTTTACTACCGTCGCCAGAGTTGCCGAGGAGGCCGGAGCCGCCGCCCACGGCCCGGTAAATCAGGGTGATTTTCTGTTGGCCCTTGGCATCGAGGCACGGGCGGCGACTCTCGCCAAGAGCGGCAACGCCATTCAGCGTGAGAATATCGAGACCGCCCTGGAGCGACTTATTGGCGCCGGCGAGATGGGCAGCCTATTCAAGGCCCTGGCCATTGCGCCTCTGGATGCGCCGGCTCCGGCCGGGTTCGAGGCGGTATCATGATCGAGGCCGCGGCATTGGCTGGCGTGCGTCACGGCTTCTTCACCCGCAAGGGCGGCGTCAGCCAGGGCCTGTTCGCATCGCGCAACTGTGGCTTCGGCTCCGGCGACGACGCCGCGTCGGTGGCCGAGAATCGCAACCGCGCCATGGCCCGTCTCGGCGCGGATACGCTGGTCACCGCCTACCAATGCCATTCGGCGCGCTGTGTCACGGTTACCGAACCCTGGGCGCCCGGCGATGCCCCCCAGGCCGACGCCATGGTCAGCAACCGTTTCGGCATCGCCCTTGGGGTATTGACCGCCGACTGCGCGCCGGTGCTGTTCGCCGACCGTAGCGCCCGGGTCATCGGCGCCGCCCACGCCGGCTGGCGCGGCGCCCTCGACGGGGTCACCGACGCGGCCTTTGCGGGCATGGCGGCCCTGGGCGCCACGGCGGCTGAGACCGTGGCGGTGGTGGGTCCCTGTATCGCCCAGGCGTCCTACGAGGTCGGGCCCGAGTTCCAGCAGAGGTTCGTGGCGGCGGATGGCGCCAACGCCGGGTATTTCGTGCTATCGGCCCGCGACGACCATTACATGTTCGACCTTCCCGGTTACGTGGCCATGCGCCTTGGCGCCCTGGGGCTTGCGTCGGTCGAGGTTCTGGCGCTCGATACCTGTGCCGACGAGGCGCTGTTTTTCAGCTATCGCCGGACCTGTCATGCGGGCGAGGTCGACTACGGGCGTTTGATTTCTTTGGTGGCACTGGGAGAGGACTAGGACATGGAGCTTCATTTTAGCCGCGAGGAATACGCCGGGCGCCAGGCGCGGACCATCGCCGCCATGACCGCCGCCGGCCTCGATGGGCTGTTGATGTTTCGCCAGGAGAGCATGTTCTACCTGACCGGCTACGACACCTTCGGCTTTGTTTTTTTCCAATGTCTCTATATTGGCGCCGACGGCGCCATGACTTTGCTGACTCGCTCACCCGACCTTCGCCAGGCGCGGCATACATCGACCCTTGAGGACATCCGGGTCTGGGTCGATCGTGACGGTGCGACCCCGGCCGAAGACCTCAAGGCGATCCTCGATGAGCACGGTTGTAAGGGTCGCAAGCTCGGTATCGAGTTCGAGGCTTATGGCCTGACCGGACGAAGCTGGCGCATGGTCGAAGCGACCCTGGATGGTTTCTGCACTCTCGATGATGCTTCGGAGTTGGTCAGCCGTCTGCGCGTCGTTAAGAGCCCGGCCGAGATGGACTATGTGCGGCGCGCCGCCGAACTCGGCGATGCCGCCCTTGATGAAGCCAACCGGTTGACCGTGGCCGGCGCCTTCGAGGGCGACATCCTGGCCGCCATGCAGGGCGCCGTGTTCAAGGGCGGCGGCGACTATCCGGGCAACGAGTTCATCATCGGCTCCGGGGCCGGCGCCTTGTTGTGTCGCTACTTCAGCGGCCGCCGCCATATCGACCCGGAAGACCAGTTGATGATCGAATTCGCCGGCGCCTATCGCCACTACCATGCGGCGCTCATGCGAACCGTGCTGACCGGACGCGCCAGCGAGGACCACCGCGACATGCACAAGGCCTGTCATGACGCCCTGCTGGCCTGTCAGGAGGCGCTCAAGCCGGGCCGCCCGGTGGGCGAGGTGTTCGACGCCCATGCCCGGGTGTTCGACGATGCCGGCTACGGCGCCCATCGGCTCAACGCCTGTGGCTACAGTCTGGGTACCACATTCTCCCCCAACTGGATGGACTGGCCCATGTTCTATGCCGACAATCCGGTCATCGCCGAGCCCAACATGGTGTTCTTCATGCACCCCATGATCCTCGACAGCGACCGCGGCCTGGCCATTGCCCTGGGTGAAACCGTGCGGGTCACCGAGACCGGCTGCGAACGCCTGTCGTCCACCGCCCTCGATCTCGTGGTCAACTGACACCGTGCCGCATCTGCTCATATTTCTGGCGGTTCTGGCGCTCGGCCTGCTGGCGAGCTGTGTTTTCTAGCCGTCTGATTGCATTGGCCCTGACCTTGGCGCTTGGCGCCTGCGGCCAATTGCCCCAGCCTTTCGCTCATGATGCCGGCGATGCGACCGCACCGACGGCGTTGCGGCCCGCCGACGCCACCGGCGTGGTGGTCGATGGCAGCCCATGTGATCCGACATTGGGCGCGGCCGTCATCGACGCGCTCGGCGACGCCCAGGTGCCGGCCAGCGCCGCCGGCGGCAACCTGGGCAGTCTGTGGCTCAATTGCGATAGCGGTATCGGGGGTGCGACCTTCGTTTGGACCCTGAGCGACGCCCAGGGCGAGACCCTGGGTGAATTCGAACAATCGGCAGTGGCCGGCGCGGCGTTTGACTCTCTGGCGCATGACGCGGCGCTGCGGGTGCTGGCGCTGCTTGGCCGCGACATGGCGCCGCCGGTGGTCGCCGCGCCGCGACCGGCGCTAGTCGTCGCACCCATCACCGGCGCGCCGGGCAACGGCCGCATGGCCCTGGCGCGGGCCATGGCCGGAGCCCTGGAATGGCGCGGGGCGACGCTGGCGGCCGAGCCCGGCGAGGGCACGCTTCTGGTGCTCGGAACCGTGATCATGTCCGATGCGGAGCCCGGCGTTCAGCGCATCGAAGTGGTGTGGGAAGTACTTAAGCCCGATGGCCAACGTCTTGGCATCATCAACCAGGCCAATACCTTGCCCGCCGGTACCCTGTATGGCGAATGGGGCAATATCGCGGCGGCCATCGCCGACGGTGGCGCCGCCGGCGTGCTCGATCTGCTCGACCGGAGCGGCCTGTAGCAAGACTAGGTGGTCTTATTCCGGCGGTCATCTTTGACTGCCGGCAAGCGCGATCGCGCGTCGCCGACCGTTTGGCGCCAGCCCGCGTGGCGCTTGAACGCGCTTACAAGAACCGCCTGCGTGGCGATTGAACGCCCATCGGTCATTCTTCATCACCGATGGTAAGAAGTCGCCATTGTCGTTGAATCTCACGAGGCCCTTTGGTACAGTTCGCCGCGTCGTTGGCTGGGTGATTTGGCACCCCTCATTCCAGCCGTTTGGACGGGCGTCGCGACCAAGGAAATTCCCCATGAGACTATTGGCTGGCAACAGCAATCGGCCGCTTGCCGAGGCCATCGCGGTATCCCTCGATATGCCCCTGGTCAAGGCCGGCATTCGACGCTTCGCGGACATGGAAGTGTTCGTCGAGATCGAAGAGAACATGCGCGGCGAGGATATCTTCCTGATCCAGTCAACGGCGTTTCCGGCCAATGACAATCTGATGGAGTTGCTGGTCTGCATCGACGCCATCCGCCGCGCCTCGGCCAGCCGCATTACCGCCGTCATGCCTTACTTCGGATACGGCCGCCAGGACCGCAAGGCCGGCCCCCGGACGCCGATTTCGGCCAAGCTGGTGGCCAACCTGATTACCGAGGCCGGGGCCGACCGGGTGCTGACCCTGGAACTCCATGCTGGGCAGATTCAGGGCTTCTTCGACATCCCGGTGGACAACCTGTTTACCTCGCCGGTGTTCGAGAAGGACCTGCTGGACAACTTCAACGGCGACGACCTGACCTTCGTATCGCCCGACGCCGGCGGCATCATTCGTACCCGCGGCATCGCCAAACGGCTTGACGGCGATCTCGCTATCGTCGATAAGCGGCGCGAACGGGCGGGTGTTTCGGAAGTGATGAACATAATTGGCGACGTCGTAGGCCGGCGTTGCATCATCATTGACGATATGGTGGACTCCGGCGGTACGTTGTGTAACGCCGCCGCCGCGCTTCGAGAAGCCGGGGCGGCCTCGGTGTCAGCCCATATCAGCCATGGCGTGCTGTCGGGTAGCGCGGTGGACAGGGTTGAGAACTCGGCGCTTGAATATTTGACGGTGACGGACAGCATCGAACCGACCGAGGCTGTGCTTAATTCGCCGAAAATCCGGGTGATTACCATCGCCCCGCTGATCGCCGAGGCTATGCGCCGGATCAGTGACGAGAGTTCGGTTTCGAGCCTGTTCGACTAGGCCTGGCCGATTGACAGAATTTGGAGCCGCCTTCGTGGCGGTGGTCGTCGTTAAGGCGACAGCAAGAGGAGAAGACCGATGGCCGATGTAGCAAATCTCGCAGCCCAGTCGCGCGAGGAAGCCGGCAAGGGTCCGGCCCGGGCGTTGCGCCGGGACGGCCGCGTGCCCGCCGTCATTTATGGCGACAAGAAGGACCCGTTGGCGATTTCGCTCGATGCCCTGGATTTGCGGCGCGAACTGGCCGACAGCGGTTTCTATCTCAGGCTCTATGACGTCGACGTCGCCGGCTCGGCTGAGCGCGTGCTGCCTCGCGAGGTGCAACGCCACCCGGTCACCGGCGTGCCCATGCATGTGGATTTCCTGCGCATCGCCGCCGGCGCCACCATTACCGTCAACGTCGGTGTCGACTTCATCAACGAGGAAGAGTGCCCGGGGCTCAAGTCGGGCGGCGTGCTCAACGTGGTACGCTACGAAATCGAGCTGGTTTGCCCGGCGGCGTCGATCCCCGAATCGATTGTGATTGATCTGACCGGCCTGGAAATCGGTGACGGCGTGCACATTAGCAGCGTTACCCTGCCAGCGGATTGCGAACCCACCATCACCGACCGTGACTTCACCATTGCCACCATCGCGGCCCCGACCATTGTCGTCGAGCCCGAGCCCGAGGAAGAAGAAGGCCTTGAGGGCGAGGAAGGCGAAGGCATCGAAGGTGAAGAGGGCGAGGAAGGCGAAGGCGGCGAAGGCGAAGAAGGCGGCGAGAGCGAAGGCGGGAACGAGTAACCCCGCCGGCACCTCGGTTTCTTATGCTGCTCGTCGTTGGCCTCGGCAATCCCGGTCCGGGCTACGCCAACAACCGACACAATATTGGCTTCATGGCGGCGGACGAGATTGTCCGCCGTCACCGTTTCTCGGCGCCACGTCGGCGTTTTCAGGGCGAGGCCTTCGAAGGCGTGGTCGACGGCGAAAAGGTCTTGGTGCTCAAACCCACCACCTTCATGAACGAGTCGGGCCATGCGGTCGGCGCCGCCATGCGGTTCTACAAGCTGGCGCTATCGGACATCGTGGTGATTCACGACGAACTCGACCTCGGGTCCGGGCGGCTCAAGGTCAAGACCGGGGGCGGTAGCGCCGGTCACAACGGCCTTAAGAGCATTACCGCCCACATCGGGCCGGACTACCGCCGGGTGCGGTTCGGCATCGACCATCCGGGCGACAAGAACAAGGTTATTGGATACGTGTTGAACGATTTCGCCAAGGCCGACCGCCAATGGATCGACCCGCTGATTGACGCGGTTGCCTATGCGCTCCCTTTGCTGGTCCAGGGTGACGATTCGGGCTTCATGACCCGTGTTGCCCTGTTGACGCGTCCGTCGGAGCCGAAGACTGATAAAGGGGGCGGCGGCAATGGGGTTTAAGTGTGGTATCGTCGGCCTGCCCAATGTTGGCAAGTCGACCCTGTTCAATGCCCTGACCTCGACCGCCAACGCGGCGGCGGTGAACTATCCATTCTGCACCATCGAACCCAACGTGGCGCGGGTCGCGGTCCCCGACGTGCGCCTCGATGAACTCGCACGAGTGGCGCGCTCGGCAAAGGTTGTGGCGACCCAGATGGAGTTTGTCGATATCGCCGGTCTGGTGCGCGGCGCCAGTCAGGGTGAGGGTCTCGGCAACAAGTTTCTCGGTCACGTTCGCGAAGTCGACGCCCTGGTCCATGTGGTGCGCTGCTACGAAAGCGGCGATGTTACCCATGTGGAGGGTTCTATCGACCCCCTGCGCGATATTGAGACCATCGATACCGAGCTCATGCTGGCCGACCTGGAAAGTATTGAGAGCCGGGCCGAAAACCTAGCCAAGCAGGGCCGTATCGGCAACCCGGAGGCCAAGAAGGAATGGCCGGTGGTCGAGCGGGTGCTCGAGGCCTTGCGGGCCGGCAAGCCGGCCCGGGAGGTGACGCCGAGCAAGGACGAGGCGGTGATTTACCGTTCGCTACAGCTGCTCACCGCCAAGCCGGTCATGTACGTCTGCAACGTCGATGAAGGGTCGGCGGCCGACGGCAACGCCCACGCCTGGGCGGTCATCGACCATGCCCGGGGCGAGGGCGCCGAGGCGGTGGTCATCGCCGCCGAGATCGAGGCCCACCTTTCGGCCATGGACGACGCCGAAGCGCGGGCCGATTATCTCGACATGCTCGGGCTCGAGGCGCCGGGCCTTAATCGGGTAATCGACGCCGGCTACCGCCTGCTCGGCCTGATCACCTTCCTTACCGCCGGTGAGAAGGAAACCCGAGCCTGGACCGTCTCCGACGGCGCCTCGGCGGTGGAGGCGGCGGGCTCGATCCATACCGATTTCGCCAAGGGTTTTATCCGCGCCGAGGTCATACCCTACCATACCTACATCGAACTCGGCGGCGAGCAGGCATCCAAGGACGCCGGCAAAATGCGCCTCGAAGGCCGCGACTACCAGGTCTGCGACGGCGACATCATGCTATTCCGGTTTAACGTCTGACGAGACGTTCCGTGCGTGACCCCCGATAAAATTCGTTATCGCGGGTGCCGCTTCGGCCGTTCGATGCAACAGAAACCTGTAACTCCCGGCCGGTGGTTCAAACCCCATAAGTCGATCGGTCCTGTGATCTGTTTTAGAAAATCCTGCGTCTGGTGGGGCTCGATCGGCTAGTCTCAGCGTCGGAATACGGGACGATTGAGGAGAATACCGTGGTGGAGAGCGGACGTGTTGTGGGGTCACATCCGTGACCAGCGAGCTTTCACGCGACGTCGAGGTTCTTGAAGCCGTGGCGCGAGCCTATGGTGGGCGTCACCGGTTCATCGCTGACTGGGCCTGGCCGACTGGTGTCCAGATCGCGGTAAATTTCACTTGCGACTTCGACGCGATGCTGTTCCGCCGTGTGCCGAACGAGCCGCCCATGCAGCGAGCCCAGGGCGAGTTCGGAGGCAGAGTTGGTATCTGGCGCCTGATTGAACTGTTCGATTCCCACGACGTCAAGGCGACGATTTTTTGCGTCGGAACGCATCTGCGAGCTTTATCTCCGGGCGCTGGTCGCCGCCGCTGAAAGCGGCCACGAGATCGCCGATCATATGTGGGAGCACCGGGTCCCCAAGGAACCCGACCTCGAGCGCGACCACCTGGACAAGTCGACGGCGGCCCTTGCAAAAACTGTGGGGCGGCGGCCATTCGGCAGCCGCAGCCGATACAGCCAGGCGCTGCTGGCGAACCAGGGCTATATATACAACTCCCATGGCTCGGCCCATCATCTGCCCTATTACATGACCGACGACGGGGGTGAGAACTGGCTGCTCAACCTGCCGTTTCACTACGCCATCGACGACGCCATGTTCTTCAGCTTCGCATGGCAGAGCAGCGATAACGCGTCTCAGCGCATCACCGATCCCGACCGTGTGCTGGAACTGTGGTGGGCGGCGTTCGAGCAGCAGTACCGTCAGGGCGGCTATCTCAACATTTGCCTGCACCCGTTTGTCTCCGGGCGCGCTCTGCGCATCGCCATGCTGGAGCGGCTGATCGCCCGCATGAAGACGCTACCCGGCGTATGGTTCCCGACCTGTGAGGCGGTCGCCCGCCATTGCCTGGAAAATTTTCCGCCACACGGGCGGGACAGCTAGGCGCCGGCGCCATGCCCTGGAAGGACGACTACACCATTTCCGACGAGGTCAGCCTGGCCGACGATGACATTCGCTGGCCCGAGGACAAACGCTGTTGTGTCGCCGTGGTCGTCGATCTCAGCCTGACGTCCGGGCCACAGGGAATTGAGCCCGCTGATCTGCAAAATTCACGGGCGATGTTCGGTCTCAACGAGGGGCTTGACCAGCTCATGGCGGTGTTGCGCCGCTTTGAGATCACGGCGACCTTCGCGGTCCCGGCGGCCATGGCGGCGATCCTCGGCAACACCATTCGGCGGCTTCACGACGAGGGCCATGAGATCGCCGCCCAGGGCTTCAAGCACGAAGACGTCAGCGAGCTTGGTCGCGATGAGGAGAAGCGGCGGCTCGACCTGACGACTGAGATGCTCGGCGAGGCGGTTGGCAGGGCTCCCACTGGCTGGTTTTCGTTGCCCCGCCAGGGCGATCCCTTCGCCGGCGGTACTATCAGTTCCGACACAATGGATCTGCTCATCGGTGCCGGCTACCGCTACATGGGCAATGGTCTGTCCAACGACATTCCGTACTATTGGGTGACCGATTTCGCGACCCGCCGCGCCATGTTGACGCTGCCCTGCTACTATCACTTCGACGACCAGTTCTTCCTTCTGTTCCCGAGGGAGGGCTCCGGTCTGGAACATGCCGACGCGCTGTTCGCCAACTGGATCGCCGAGTTCGACGCTCAATACAGACGCGGCCGCTGTTTCTCCATGACCCTGCACGCCCATGCCATCGGCTGGTGCAACCGGCTAAAACTACTGGAGAACTTCTTGGCGCGCCTTGCCAACCATCCCGGAGTCTAGAATCCGACCAGCGCCCAGGTCGCCGCCTACTGGTCGGAAACCTATCCGGCGCGCACACATCTCCGACTTGAGCCGAGCATCTGGCAGGACCATCCCGGAAGCCTGAACTGACCGGCTTACTGAACCAGGTTTAAAACCGGGCGCACCTGTTGGCCGCACATTACGGCATAACGACTGACGATTGGCCGATTTGCCGCCTGCGTTGATTCGCCCTACAGTCTTGCCCCGTAAAGGGAGGGGCGTATGGGTGAGACGGTTTCATTGAATGCTGGCGACGGTCACGAGTTTGCCGCCTATCGGGCGACGCCAACGGGTGGGGCACGTGGCGGGCTGGTGGTGATCCAGGAAATTTTCGGGGTCAACGGCCATATCCTCGAGGTGGTTGACGGCTTCGCCGCCGACGGTTTTGACACCATCGCGCCGGCGCTGTTCGACCGCAAGGAACGCGGCGTCGAGCTGGGCTATGACGAAGACGGCATTGCTGCCGGTCGAGCGCTGCGCATGAGCGTCGGTTGGGACGGTCCGGTGGCCGACATCGCCGCCGCCGTCGAGGCGGTCAGCGAGGCGGGCAAGGTCGGCATTATCGGCTATTGCTGGGGCGGTTCCCTGGTCTGGCTCGCCGCGGCGCGACTCGAACTGGCCTGCGCCGTGGCGTTCTACGGCGGCCAGATCAGCCAGTTTCGCGGCGAGGCGCCGCAATGCCCTATCGAACTCCACTTCGGCGAAAATGACGCCGGCATCCCGCCTGAGAACTGCGCCCTGATCGCCGAATGGCAGCCCCAAGTGCCGATCCACCTCTACCCGGCCGGCCACGGTTTCACCTGCGACCACCGGCCCGACTACCACGCCGAAAGCTCGGCTTTGGGCCGCGAACGCAGCCTCGCCCTGTTCGCCGAACATATCGGCTAGGGAAGCAAGAATTTCTAACCACCAAGGCACGAAGACACCAAGGAAGCGGGGTAATTACGCCAACCGCGAACCCCTTTGTGCCTTGGTGTCTTGGTGGTGACCCTTCTTATTTGTCGCGTATGAACTCCAGCAACGCGCCGCAGGCGTCTTCGGGGGCGATGGTGATGGCGCGATTTACTTCGCGGCTATAGGCCACGGCGTTGGCGTCGAGCACGCTGGACAGGCGCTCGATATCATCGACCGCGATGGTCATGGCGACCGTCAGGGGAAGATCATCGGGAAGGGCGTCTTCCAGGTCCGGATAGAGGCGCTCGGCGTCTTCAGAGGTGGCGAAGACTAGAGTGGTCGACCCCGTGCGCACGGTCAGAATGTCATCGGTCAGGGTCGCCATGCCGGCACCCAACAATTTGGCATAGGCCTCGGCCAGGGCCGGCGGGTCCGGGACCACGGTGGTGATGCCGGTGAGGGCGCGGGCGCCGTTGGCGTGATCCAGCCATTGAGGCTGGCGCACCATGTCCGGATCCAGATGATGGCAGATGAAAGCGGACAGCGCCGGCGTCGTCGCGGCGGGCAGGCGCACCAGCTTGAAGCGCGGCTCGACCGTGCCGCCGGGCAGTTCCAGATTGCGGGCCAGGTCTTCAGGTGGGCTGGGGTCGAGACCGGCGTCGGCCAGGGCGGCGTATGTGGCGTCTGCGTCGGGGCTGGCGAAAGCCAGACCCATGAAGCCCTCACGCCGGGCGAGGAAATCGTCGAGCGGCTGATAGCCCGCCGGGCCTGTACTGGCCGGGCCGATGAGCTCGATATAGCCGCTGGCCATCATGATGCAGTAGTTGGCCGTATCCCAGGTGGTGTGGCTGCCCCGGGGCGTTACCGTGAAGCCGAGACGGGCGTAGACGGCGCGGGCGGCCTTCAGGTCGCGGACCGCCACCAGGGTGTGATCGACACCGGTTATTGTCTGGCTCATGACGCCGCCTGCCGCCGTTCGGGATAAAGCCCCAATAATCCCTCGGCCGAAGCGGCACAGACGCCGCGCTCGGTGATCAGGCCGCTGACCAGCCGCGCCGGCGTAACGTCGAAAGCCGGGTTGAGGGCCGGGCTACCCTCGGGCACGATGGCGACCTCGACCACCGCGCCGTCATTGGCGCGGCCGGCAATGGTGGTGACCTCGGCCGGATTGCGTTCCTCGATGGGGATATCTTTGAGACCTTCAGCCAGGGTCCAGTCGATGGTGGTGTGGGGCAGGGCGACGTAGAACGGCACGCCGTTGTCGAAGGCGGCCAAGGCTTTGAGATAAGTGCCGATCTTGTTGCACACGTCGCCGTGGGCGGTGGTGCGGTCGGTGCCGGTAATGCAGAGATCGACCCGGCCATGCTGCATCAGATGGCCGCCGGCGTTGTCGGCGATCACTGTATGGGGAACGCCGTGGTGGCCAAGCTCCCAGGCGGTCAGGCTGGCGCCCTGGTTGCGCGGGCGGGTCTCGTCGACCCAGACATGGACCGGCACGCCAGCGTCGTGGGCCACATAGATGCCGGCCAGGGCCGTGCCCCAGTCGATGGTCGCCAGCCAGCCGGCGTTGCAATGGGTCAGCACGTTGACCGGCCCGTCGCGCCCGCCGCGCTCCCAGGCCGCGCGAATCATTCCCGCGCAGTGGCCACCGACGGCGCGGCAGACGGCAACATCCTCATCGCAGATGTCGTCCGCCCGTTGGTAGGCTGCCGCAACCCGCTGATCCGGGTCGAGGGGTTGCAAGTGAGCCGTCATATCATCGAGTGCCCAGCGCAGGTTGACTGCCGTCGGGCGGGTCGCGGCCAGGATGGTGCAAGCGTCATGGAGGCGCTGGTCCGAGGCGTCATCAGCCAGGGCCAGGCACAGGCCATAAGCGGCGGTGGCGCCGATCAGCGGCGCCCCGCGCACCCGCATGACGGTAATCGCCTCGGCCGCGTCTTCCAGGGTCTCTAGCCGGCGGGTCTCAAAGCGATGGGGCAGCAGGGTCTGGTCGATAATATCGACGGCGCGGCCGTCGTCGGCCACCATGATGGTGCGCCAGGGCTGGCCCGCGACCTTCACTCAATCGCCCTCGAACTCACACAGAGCGAACACCGTCTGGCCCCTGGCCTCGATGCGCGCCCGGCCGCCGATGTCGGGCAGATCGATGATGAAGCCGCATTCAACGACGTTCGCCCCCGACTTTTCGATCAGCTTGATGGCGGCCTCGGCGGTGCCGCCGGTAGCGATCAGATCGTCGACCAGCAACACCCGCTCGCCGGGATCGATGGCGTCGGTATGAATCTCGATACGGTCGATGCCGTACTCTAACTTGTAGTCCTCGCCGATGACGTCGCCGGGCAGCTTGCCCTTCTTGCGGATCGGCACGAAGCCGGTGCCCAGTTCATGGGCGATGACCGCGCCAAGGATGAAACCACGCGCCTCGATGCCGGCGACCTTATCGATGGTCTGGCTGCCATAGCGGTCGGTAAATGCTTCGATCGTAAGGCGCAGGCCGATGGGATCCTTGAGCAGGGTGGTGATGTCGCGAAACATCACGCCTTCCACGGGGTAGTGAGGGATGGTGCGAATGCGGGACTTGATCGGCATTGATCAGAACTCCTCAGCCGCTCAGCGCCCGACCGGCGACGGCGTCGAGTTTGGCCACCAGGGCCGGGTCGCGGGCCTCGGGAGCGGTGATGATGGCGTAATCGAGAGCGGTCTGGCAGCCCTGGACGCAGGGCCCGTCATGGTTGGCCAGATGCGGCGACGTCTGTTGAACCAGTTGGCGCGCCTTGTGGGCGTTACTTTGCAGCACCGCGATTATGGTCTCGACAGTGACATGGCCGTGCTCCTCGTGCCAGCAATCGTAGTCGGTGACCATGGCGACGGTGGCGTAGCACATCTCCGCCTCGCGGGCGAGCTTGGCCTCGGGCATGTTGGTCATGCCGATAACGTCGCAGCCCCAGGAGCGGTAGAGCTCGGATTCCGCCAGGGTCGAGAACTGCGGTCCCTCCATGGCCAGGTAACAACCGCCCCGGGTAACCGGAATATCGGCCTCGGCCGCACCCGCCGCGATGGCGTCGCCGAGGCGGCTACAGACAGGATGGGCCATGGAAACGTGGGCCGCCAGACCGGGGCCGAAGAAGCTCTTGGGACGGGCGAAGGTGCGGTCGATAAACTGATCGACAATAACGAAGGCGCCGGGCGCTAGGCCCTCGCGGAGCGACCCCACCGCCGAGACCGAGATGATGTCGCTGACCCCGGCGCGCTTGAGGATGTCGATATTGGCGCGGAAGTTGACCTCGGTAGGCGGCAGCGGATGGCCCCGACCATGGCGCGGCAGGAAGACCAGGGACTGGCCGTCAAGGGTGCCGTGAAGCAACGCGTCCGACGGCGCGCCGAAGGGTGAGTCGATCTCGACCCAGCGGGTGTCGGTCAGGCCGTCAATGTCGTAGACGCCGCTGCCGCCGATAATGCCGACCAGCGGCCGTTTCGATTGTTCCTCCATGCGCCTCCCCGCGATGACGTTCGATTCCGACGCAGTGTTTCAGCATCACCGGGCACGATCAACCGCTATATAGTGCTTCCCGGCAACATACATCAGAGGAGCAACGCGGCAATGGAACTTTCCAAGGACGTTTATTAGGCGCTCGCCCAGACTCGCATCTGCGTGCTCGCCACCACGGGCCCCGGCGACACACCCCACGCCATCCCCATGTGGTATCGCTACCGGAACGGGGTTATCACCTTCACCACGTCCAGTCGCTCCCAGAAGTATCTGAACGTCTCGCGCACCGGCAAGGCCACCGTGGTGATCGACGACCGCGAGCCGCCCTATTATGCGGTGATGATCAGAGGCGACGCCGAAATCGGTCCCGGCCTGAGCCGTGACGGAGAATACGAGGTCGCCCTGCGCTACCTGGGCGAGGACAAAGTCGGCGCTTTCATGACGCTCTACGACGCCGGCGGCCACGACGACGCTACCATCAACGTCCGCCCGACCAAGGTCGCCGAGTTCCAGAGCGCGTCGAGCGGTTAACCCCCGATCAGTCCAACGACGGCCGCTGTTTGCCGTGGCCTGTCGCCTGTTCATAGGCGTGGGCGACTTGGAGGACCGTAAGGTCGGCGCCGGGGCGGCCGAGGATTTGCAGGCCGCGCGGGACGCCGGCGGCGGACAGGCCGCAGGGCACCGTGACGGCGGGCAGGCCGAGCAGCGGCGCAGCGAAGAGCAGGGACCAGTCGTGCTTGTTGCCGGCTTCCTCGTCGTTGTAGCCGAAGGGATCGGACAGGTCGTTGGGCCAGATCAGCACGTCGTGTACCTCGAAGGCCGGTGATACGTCCTGCCACATCCCGTGGCGGTACGTCTCGGCGGCCATGAAGTCGACGCCTGTCAGGCCGCGGAGCCAGTGGTATTTTGCCTCAAGCCGGGCATCGAGGCCACGCCCCACCGCTGGTTCGGTCTCGGCGGCGACTCGCTGATAGGCGAGAACGCTGTAGCTTTCGCCAAGGCCGCCGGAATGGTCAATCGGACAGTCGGCGACCACGCAACCGAGGCCCTCGAATACGGCTCGTTGGGCATCGAAGTTGCGGCCCAGGTCCGGGTCGATCTCGAGGCAGCCGTGGTCCCGGCTCCAGCCGATGCGCAGCCCTTTCATGTCGCGCGCCAGTTCGGGGAGGCCGGGCGGGAACGGCGCCGCCACCACCACCGGGCAGCGCGGGTCGGGGCCTGTCAGGGCCGACAGAAACAGCGCCGCGTCGGCGACGTTACGGGCCATGGAGCCGGCCGTGTTCATGTTGTGCCACATGGCCGGGTTGGGTACGTCGGGGATCATCCACGACGTTGGGCGGTGGCCGACGATGTTGCACCACGCCGCCGGGTTGCGCACCGAGCCGCCGATGTCCGAGCCGTCGGCCAGGGAGCACAGGCCGCTGGCCAGGGCGGCGCCGCTGCCGCCACTGCTGGCGCCGGGGCACAGGCTCAGGTCATAGGGATTGCGGGTCGCGCCGAACACTGGGTTGTCACAGGTGTTGAGCGCCATGGTGTATTCCGGCGTGTTGAGCTTGCCGAGGATAATCGCGCCGGCGGCCTTCTCGCGCTCGACCACCAGATGGTCGAAGTCGGGCACATGATCCTTGAAGGCCAGCGACGCGAAGGTGGTGCGGATGCCCTTGGTCGGGAAGCAGTCCTTCACCCCGATGGGCAGGCCATGAAGGATGCCGATAGCATCGCCCCGGGCGCGCGCCGCGTCGGCCGCCTTGGCCTCGTCGCGGGCTTCGTCGAGACGCAGAGTAACGAAGGCATTGAGCAGCGGATTGTAGCGTTCGATTCGGTCGATACAAGCATCGACAAGCTCAATCACACTCAGCTCACCCCCGTCGAGCAGGGCCTTCTGCTCGACAGCGGAGAGGAAGCAAAGATCAGTCTGGTTCACCTTACTGCCATCCCCCTATGACCCGCGCTTAATGCTTGACGTTGGCCCAGACCATGCGTTTGGAGGCGTAGAGCAGGGCGGTGAGCACGAGCAGGAACAGCATTACCTTGAGGCCCATGCGCTTGCGCACTTCCAGGCTCGGCTCAGCCGCCCACATCAGGAAGTGGGTAACGTCCTCGGCCATCTGCTCGACGGTGGCCGGGGTGCCGTCGGCGTATTCGACGCCGTCTTCGAACAGCGGCGGCGGCATGGCGATCTGATTGCCCGGGAAGTAGTGGTTGTAGGACATGCCGTCGGCGAGTTCCATATCGTCGGGCTCGTCGTCATAGCCGGTCATCAGGGCATAGAGATAATTGGCGCCGTCCTTGCGCGCCTTGGCCATAAGCGACAGATCCGGCGGCAGGGCGCCGTTGTTCGAGGCGCGGGCCGCGTTGTCGTTGGCGAAGGGCTCGGGAATACCGTCCGACGGCAAGCCCGGGCGGTCGTACATCTCGCCCTCGTCGTCGGGTCCGTCTTCGATGTCGTACTCGGCGGCGATGGCCTTGACCGCACCCTCGTCGAAACCGACCTCGGCGAGATTGCGGAAGCTCAGGTACTTGACCCCGTGGCAGCCGGCGCAGACTTCCTGGTAAACCTGGAAGCCACGCTGGATGGCGGGTTTGTCGAACTCCCCGAAGAGGCCTTCGAAGGACCAGCCATGATCGGGCAGCTTAGCGCCGCCGGAGGCCTGGGCCGGTACCGCCAAGCCAAGAGATATGACAAGAGCGGCTGCTGTCAGAATGATACCCCGCATCACGACTTCTCCATTTTTGCGGCCGTCGTGCCGCCGGGCATGTTGCCGCCGCCCTTGAGCACTGGCGTTGCGATGCTCTCGGGGACCGGTCGGGTCCGCTCAAGCTTACCGACCAGCGGCATGAAGATGACGAGGTGAGCGAAATACCACGCCGTCGCCAAACGTCCGATGAGGATGAAGTTGCCCTCCGCAGGATTGGCGCCGACCCAGCCAAGAATCAGGCAATCGAGCAGGAACAGCCAGAACAGGCCCTTGTAGATCGGCCGGAAGGTGGCCGAGCGCACCTTCGAGGTATCGAGCCACGGCGCCGCGAAAAAGATCAGGATCGAGCCGAACATGGCAACCACGCCGAGCAGCTTGTCGGGAATGGCGCGCAGAATCGCGTAGAATGGCAGGAAATACCATTCCGGCACGATATGGGTCGGCGTCACCAGCGGATTGGCCGGAATGTAGTTGTCGACCTCGCCCAGCAGATTGGGGGCATAGAACACCAGATACGACAGCAGCAGCATGAAGACACCAAGGCCGAACATGTCCTTGATGGTGTAGTAGGGGTGGAACGGCAGGGAATCCTGCGGCCCCTTCATGTCGATGCCCAGGGGGTTACTCGACTTGTGCACGTGCAGCGCCCACAGATGCATGACCACCACGCCGACCAGCATGAAGGGCAACAGGTAATGCAGGCTGAAGAAGCGATTGAGGGTCGGGTTGTCGATCACATAGCCGCCCCACATCCAGATGGTGATTGATTCGCCGACCCAGGGAATGGCGGTGAACAGGTTGGTAATCACCGTGGCGCCCCAATAGCTCATCTGGCCCCAGGGCAGCACATAGCCCATGAAGGCTGTCGCCATCATCATCAGCAGGATAACCAGGCCGAGCCACCAGAGGATTTCGCGCGGCGCCTTGTACGAGCCGTAATAGAGGCCGCGGAACAGATGAATGTAGACCACCAGGAAGAACATCGAGCCGCCGTTGGCGTGGGCATAACGCAGCAGCCAGCCGTAATTGACGTTGCGCATGATGTGCTCGACGCTGTCGAAGGCGAGGTCGGCCTGGGGCGTGTAGTGCATGGCCAGAATGATGCCGGTGACAATTTGCAGCACCAGGGCGATGCCGGCGAGGGAGCCAAAATTCCACCAGTAATTCAGATTGCGCGGCGCCGGATAGACGACCAGATGGTGGTTGACGAAGCTGAAGACCGGCAGGCGGTACTCGACCCACTGGACGACAGGATTTTGCATAAACCAGTTCATGGCGATTGTCCCTCAACCAATCTTAATGACATCATCGGAGAGGTAGTCGTAGGCCGGCACCTCAAGATTGAGCGGCGCCGGACCGATACGAATACGTCCCGAGGTGTCGTAGTGCGAGCCGTGACAGGGGCAGAACCAGCCGTCGAACTTGCCTTTGGGGTCGCCGGATTTCTGGCCCAGGGGAATACAGCCAAGATGGGTGCAGATGCCGACCATGACCAGCCACTCGGGCTTTTCCGCCCGCTCGGCGTCGCTTTCCGGATGGGGCAGCGATGCAACATCGACATCGCGCGCGCTGGCGATTTCGTCATCCGTGCGGTGGCGTATAAACACCGGCTTGCCGCGCCACACAACGGTGATGCTCTGGCCGACCTCGATCGGCGAAATATCAACCTCGGTGCTGGACAACGCCAGCACGTCGGCAGACGGATTCCAGCTATCGATCAAGGGCCAAGAGGCAGCAACGGCGCCGACCGCTGTCATGGCGCCGGTGGCGAGATACAAGAAATCACGCCGCGTTTCATCCTCGCCGTGGGCAGCGCCCTGCCCGGTGGCGGAGGTTGATTCAGCCATACCGATCGCCTCCCAGAATTCGTGAGCTTCAGATGGGATGGGTTTTGTCATCAAAACGCCGCCATGTCCAGCCCTCCGGCGAACAGCTTTTTAAAGATTATTTGGCGCCGCTTAACAGGGTCCTCCCGACGCCTTAGAATGACTCGAATACGGGCTCGAAGGTTGAGGCCAACGTTTTGTAAGCAAACGGTACACCGTGCCGGGTGACGACATGGGTGGAACATGGCGCTTGATGACAAACAGACCTCGCTTGTGCGCCTGGCGCTTTACGAGCCGGACATCCCGCAGAACACCGGCACGTTGCTTCGTCTAGCGGCCTGTCTTGGGGTCGCCGTCGATGTGATCGAACCCTGCGGTTTTGTGTGGTCCGACAGTCGCATGCGGCGCGCCGGGCTCGACTATCTCCATACGGTCGATCTCACCCGTCATGTCTCGTGGTCGTCCTATCAGGCAGCGTGTCATGGCCAGGACGGCCGTCTGGTGCTGTTGACGACAGGCGCGGCGACCGCCTATACGCAACTCGCTTACCGGCCTGGCGATACCTTGCTGCTGGGCCGTGAGAGTACTGGTGTTCCCGGCTCGGTCCATCAGGTGGTCGACGCGGCTGTCGTGATCCCCATGGTGGCGGGCATGCGTTCGCTCAATGTCGCCGTGGCCGGCGCCATGGTCCTGGGCGAGGCATTGCGCCAGATCGAGGGTTTTTCGGAGATGTCGTCATGACCGAACAACACCAATCCACCGCCGAGGCCTGGTTCCGGGATCTCCGCGACCGCATCTGCGCCGCCTTCGAGGCGGTCGAGGATGATCTCGCGGGTGATGGTTCGGACCTGCCGCCGGGGCGTTTCGAGCGCAAGGCCTGGGACCGCCCGGGTGGTGGTGGTGGCGTCATGTCGATCATGCGTGGCCGGGTGTTCGAGAAGGTCGGGGTCAACGTCTCCACGGTCTCCGGTGCCTTCGGCGATGAATTTCGCGGCCAGATCAAAGGCACCGAGGACGACCCGTCGTTCTGGGCCTCGGGCATATCGCTCGTCGCTCACATGCGCTCGCCCCTGGTCCCGGCGGTGCATATGAACACCCGCCACATCGTCACCGGGAAGCACTGGTTTGGCGGCGGCGCCGACCTTACCCCCATGGTGGCTGACGACGACGACACGGCCGAGTTTCACGGCGCCATGCAGGCCGCCTGCGACGTTCACGATCCGGCCTACTACCCGAAATTCAAAAAATGGGCCGACGATTACTTTTTCCTGCCCCACCGCGACGAGCCTCGTGGTGTTGGCGGAATTTTCTACGATTCCCTCGATACCGGCGACTGGGATGCGGATTTCGCTTTCACCCGCGATGTCGGCCTCGCCTTTCTCGATGTCTATCCCACCATCGTGCGGCGTCACATGAACCGCCCCTGGACGCCCGAGCAGCGGGCCCATCAACTGGTTCGCCGGGGCCGCTATGTGGAGTTCAATCTGCTCCACGACCGAGGCACCCAATTCGGCCTCAAGACCGGCGGCAACACCGAAGCCATCCTCATGTCCCTGCCCCCCGAGGTCACCTGGCCGTAGGATCCAGCCTCGCGCTTGGCCCAACCGGCGCCATGGACTAAAGCGGTGGGAAATTTTGTCCTCCAGGGGGGGGGTGTGAATATGCTGGCGTGTATTTCCGGCGCTATCTTGATGGTTGCGGTCGTGTTTGGCGGGGTGCCGGCGGCTGTGGCCGATGATCTGCCGATTGCTGCTTTCGCCGGTCATTTCGCCGGCACCGGTGTCGCCAAGGACGAAATTAGCGAGACGTTCGACGAGACCCTGCGCAATATCGATGTCATCATCACCCCGGATGGCGATGGCTCCGCCCTCAGCTGGGCGACTGTTTTGCGTAAAGACGGTGACGACGGCGAATCCGCTATCAAACAAAACTACCATGCCCTGTTTTTCGAGGCCACCGAGCACGCCAGTGTGTTTCAGAGTGGTATCGAGATTGATCCGCTGGCCGGCTGGCCGTTTGTCTGGGCACGCATCGAGGACCGCACCCTGACCATTCATTCCCTGCTGGTTCACGAAGACGGGTCCTACGAGATGCAGACCTATGACCGCACTCTGACTGACGCCGGCATGGAACTCTATTTCACCCGGTTCCGTGACGGCCGCCTGGTGCGTAGTGTTAGTGGAACCCTGACCAGGGTCGCGGATTAGGCGCTTTTCGCGGCGGCCAGTTCTTTCAGTCTGGCCAGCGTCTCGTCACGGTCGGCCTGAAAGTCGCCGGCGATCCACCAGTCCTCGATAGCCGTGAGCAGCCGCCCGACCATGGGTCCGGGGGCGACACTCAGAGCCGTCACGTCGGCGCCCTCGACCGGCAGGGTGGGCGCGGGCCAGTTCCGAGCCGTCGCGATCATGGCGTCATAGGGCGCGGCCATGGCTTCGGCGTCCCGTTGCTCGTGAAACGCCGCCTCGGCCCAGGCCAGATAAACCAAATCGATGAACGTTGCCGCGCCGAGACGGTAGAGATTACGACGCTGGGCCAGGGGATCGAGGCCGGCAACCACATCGGCGCCAGGCTCGACCATGGTCCTGAGCCGGTCTCGTTGGTCGTTGGACAGGCGCAATCGTTGCGGCGCCGCCATGGCGGCGCCGCCTGTACGCAACAGCATGGCCAGGCGGCGCAGGCCGTCGGGCGTTCCGGCTTCGGCCCGGCATAGGGCGGCGAGCCCATCGATCCGGCTGACACCAGGTAACACGTGGGCCATCACCCCGGCCTCAATCATCAGGTCCAGTGCCTCGCAGGGCGTGGGCGCCGCCAGCAGCTTGAGCATCTCGCCGCCGACACGCTCGCCGGACAACGTCGCCACCGCGGCTGCCTTGGCGCGGCAGGCGGCGACGGCGTCACTGTCCGGGACACCGCCGCCGTAGCGGGCGTGAAAACGGAAAAAGCGCAGTACCCGGAGGGCGTCCTCGTCAATGCGCGTCGGGCCATGACCAATGAAGCGCACCCGCCCGGCCTTGAGGTCGGCAAGGCCACCTTCCGGGTCGTAGAGGGTGCCGTCGGGATCGCAGTAAAGCGCATTCATGGTGAAGTCGCGGCGCGCCGCGTCGGCCGCCCAGTCATCGATGAAGGCGACCAAAGCGTGACGGCCATCGGTCTCCACGTCGTGGCGCAGGGTGGTGATCTCGAAGGGCCGGTGGGCGGCAACCGCCGTCACCGTGCCGTGTATGATGCCCGTGGGGACCGCGCGCAGGCCTGCCGCCTCAAGCAGTCGGGTGACGGTCTCGGGCCCGTCGGGCGTGGCGATGTCGATTTCCGTGTTGCTGTCGGCGCGGCCGATCACCGCATCGCGCACGGCGCCGCCGACAATGCGCACCACTGCGTTCTCGGCGCCAAGCGCGTCGAGCACCGCCCGGGTTCCGGGCGCCGTCATCCATGGCTGAGTATCGATATGGCCGGCCGGTTCCATGGTTTAACCCGGCTACTCTGCGTGGCTCTGCACGATCTCGCCGTCGATATATTGCGGCGGATAGTAGGTGGTATCCGGCGATGTACCGCCCTGAAGCGCCAGTACCACGAAGCCGGCGGCGACCAGTCCGGCGCTGGCGATCATCAGCCAGGTCCACGGTGCGTCGCGCCATTCGGGACCGCCTTCTTCGCCGGCCTTGCGCGCCTTATAGCGGGCGAAGGCCAGCCACAGGCCGTAGATAACGAACGGCAGGATGATGGGCAGCAGGTAATTCAGAAGAATTCGTCTCATGGTCGTAACAATACTTCCTGGAGGCGCCCGACGATACGTGCGGTGACCCCCCAAACCATATGGCCGTCGTAATCGTCATAGATATCGTAGCGGCGCATCTCGCCACGCCAGAACGCCTCTTCGCGGCGCTTGTTGGCCGGATCGAAGAGAAAGCTGAGCGGCACTTCGAACGCTTCGGCGACTTCGAACTCATCAAGGGTCAGAGAATAGGGCGGCGTCACCAAACCGACCACCGGCACCACGGAAAAGCCGCTGGAGGTATCGTGGGCGTCGAGGCACCCGATGATCTCAACCGCCTCGGGACGCAGGCCGATTTCCTCGTCTGCCTCGCGCAACGCGGTGGCCATGGCGTTGTTGTCGGAGTCTTCATAACGGCCGCCGGGGAAACTCACCTGTCCGGCGTGGTCATGAAGATGGGCGGTGCGCTCGGTGAAAATGGCCGACAGCCCTTCCGCATGAGTGACCAGGGGAATCAGCACCGCTGCCGGCGTCAGGGGGCGCTCCGCATCCACCGGTTCGGGCACCGCCTCCCAGCCGCGGGGATCGAGGGTGGCGAGACGCTGGCGTATGGCGTCCGGTTTCATGACGCCACGTCCATGGCGTCCATGTCGCCGATAGGGAAGAAGCAACCGCCGCTCCAGACGCCGAACCGAGCCTTGCCGTCGATCAATTCTTCGTGACCGAGTTCCACCAGTTCATAGAACACGCTACGGGCAATCAACGCTTCAAGGCGGCCCTGCACCAGCACATAGGGCGCCGGCTCCTGGCTTGCCGGGTCCAGCTCGACCCGTAGCGGATTATCGGGTCCGGCGGCGATCTCTTGGTCAAGACTGGTGCGGAAGCGGAGCAATTGATCCTTGCCTGTGCCGGTGACCTCGACCGCGACCGCCAGGAACGGCGCATCGTCGACCTCGACCCGGCCCTTTTCCACCGGCGTGGTCAGCCAGTAGATGCCGTCGTCGTCGCGACCGAGCACCGATGCAAAAAGCCGAACCAGTGGTTTGCGGCTGATGGGCGAGCCATGGTAGAACCACGTTCCGTCACGGGCGATGCGCATATTGAGATCATCGCGGATGACGGGGTCGGGGCAGGTGCCCGTGGTGCGCCCCGATGCAACGATGTTATCGTCGTCCAGGGACGCGGCCAAGGTGGTGGGGTCAAACGATGACTTCGTCATTCAGCTGTCTTTCGCGGCGTACCACGGTTCGAGGTAAACGGAGCATAGTCGATGTCGGAAGCAGTGCCCACTGCGGTTGAGTCGAGCCAGAATCTGGCGTCGAAGATCGACCTTCTGGGCGAAAAGATGGCTACGGTGCGCGAGCGCATGGGGCGCATTATTTTCGGCCAGAGCCAAGTCATTGATCAAACTATTATCACGCTGCTGGCCGGCGGTCACGCCCTGGTCATTGGTGTGCCGGGTCTGGCCAAGACCCGTCTGGTGGAAACCCTTGGCGTGGTTCTTGGTCTCAGCGAGAAACGCGTCCAGTTCACCCCCGATCTGATGCCCGCCGATATCCTGGGCTCCGAGGTGCTCGAGGAGAGCGATAGCGGGCGGCGCTCGTTCCGCTTCATCAAGGGGCCGGTGTTCTGCCAGCTGCTCATGGCCGACGAGATCAACCGAGCCAGCCCGCGCACCCAGTCGGCGCTGCTCCAGGCCATGCAGGAGCACGAAGTCTCCATCGCCGGCCAGCGCCACCCGCTGCCGACACCGTTCCATGTGCTGGCGACCCAGAACCCGCTGGAGCAGGAGGGTACCTATCCATTGCCCGAGGCCCAGCTCGACCGGTTCCTTATGCAAATCGACATCAGCTATCCCGATCTGGCGTCGGAGCGCGGCATGTTGATCGCCACCACCGGTATCAATGAAGAACAGCCGGCCGAAATGATGACCGCCGACGAGATGCTGGCAGCCCAGCACCTGCTGCGCCGCATGCCTGTCGGCGAGAGCGTGGTCGAGGCTATCCTGACCCTGGTTCGCTCGGGCCGGCCCGAAACTTCCGAATTCGACGACGTCCGTAAACATGTCGCCTGGGGCCCCGGACCCCGGGCCAGCCAGGCTTTCATGATGGCGGTGCGGGGGCGGGCTATTCTCGACGGCCGCCTGGCGCCGTCGCTCGACGACGTGGTTCATCTTGCCGGACCGATTTTACGTCACCGCATGGCGCTCAATTTCGCCGCCCGCGCCGATGGCGTGGTTATCGATCAGGTGATCGAGCGGCTGTGTGCGCCGTTCGCCTGATCGCCCATCGTGCCTAGTCCTTCGGTCGTGAGTCGCCAGCAGGCCGAGCTGCTCGCCGCGACCCTGCCACCGCTGCTGGTGGCCGCCGAGCGGGTCGCCTCGATTGTTGCCCAGGGTGTTCACGGCCGCCGCCGGGTCGGCATCGGCGAGACCTTTTGGCAATACCGTCGCTATCAGCCTGGTGACGAGACAACCCGGGTCGATTGGCGCCAGTCGGCGCGCAGTGCCCACGTTTTCGTTCGTGAAAATGAGTGGGAAGCCGCCGAGAGCGTCTGGCTGTGGTGTGATAGCTCGCCGTCCATGGCCTATGGTTCGGACATGGCGGCCACGGACAAAGCCGGGCGCGCGTCGCTACTGACCCTGGCCCTGGCGGTGCTGCTGATTCGTGGCGGCGAGCACATCGGGCTGCTTGGCGAGGACGGCCGGCCGGCCAGTGGCGCCGCCGCCCTGGGCCAGATGGTGGCGCGCCTCGACCGCCTCGGCGACACGGGCCAAAGCCTGCCCCCCGCCGAAGCCTTGCCGCGCCATGCCCAGGTGGTTCTGATCAGCGATTTCCTGTCGCCGCTCGACCACATCGAGGGACTGATCAAGCACTACGTGGGCAGTGGCGTTAAGGGCCATGTGTTGCAGGTCAATGATCCCGCCGAGGAGACCTTGCCGTTTTCCGGCCGCACCCAGTTCGAGGGCATGGAGGGTGAGGGCGAGACCCTGATCGGTCGCCCTGAATCGCTTCGCCATGACTACGCCGCCCGTTTCAAAGCCCACCGGGCCGAACTTTCGCAAATGGTTCTCACCGCCGGCTGGAGCTTTTCGGTCCATCACACGGATAAGCCGGCCCAGGCGGCGCTGCTGGCGCTTTATACCGCCATGTCGGCACAGTTGCGACGATGAGCGGCCTGACTTTCGGCGCGCCTTGGGGGCTGGCGGCGCTGGTGTTGTTGCCGGTGATCTGGTGGCTGTTGCGGGTGCTTCCGCCGGCGCCCAAGCTGGTCCGCTTTCCACCGGTGCGCCTGTTGTTTGGCCTGTCGGGCAAGGAGGAGACGCCGGCCAAGACGCCGCCCTGGCTGATTGCGCTTCGTCTTGCTCTGGCAGCGCTGTTGATCGTCGGTTTGGCTGAGCCGCTGCTCAACCCGGAGACCGGCCTCGATGGCGACGGGCCGTTGATCCTGGTGGTCGATGACGGCTGGGCTGCCGCCCGGCGCTGGGAGCGGCGCCAGACCGCCGTGACCAATATCCTTGAACGCGCCGCCCGCGAGGATCGGCCCGTAGTACTGCTGACCACGGCGCCGACCGCCGCGGACGTGGCGATAGACGCCGGCCGCCTGATGCGTGCCGACGAAGTTCTGACCCTGACCCAGGCTCTCGAGCCCAAGCCCTGGGCTGTCGATCGCGCCGCCGCCGCGACGGCCCTTGATGGCCTGCGGGTCGAGGGCGATGTTGATGTGGTCTGGCTCAGCGACGGCATCCATAGCCCCTCCGTCACGGCCTTCGCCGAACGCCTGGCGGCGCTGGGGAATTTTCAGGTCATGCTTGATGATCCCCTCGACCGCGCTCATGTCCTGTTGCCGCCGGAGCCTGGGCCGGGGGCGCTGAACATCAAGGTGCTGCGCCCGGCGGCGCGGGCCGAAGAAACCGTGTGGCTGCGGGTCAGCGACGAGGATGGCGCTGTTCTCGCCCGCATGGCTGCGACTTTCAGTGATGGCGAGCAGACCACTGTTGTCGAACTCGACGTCCCCGCCGAGCTGCGCAATCGCATGGCGCGCATGAACATCGAGGGTGAGCGCGGGGCCAACGCGGTGGTGCTGTTCGATGAACGCTGGCGCCGCCGCCCGGTCGGCCTGGTGTCGGTCGCCGGGATCGACGCCGACCAGCCGCTGCTCTCGGAAATTTTCTATCTCGAGCGTGCCCTCGAGCGGATCAGCGAAGTTCGCACCGGCGAGGTCGGGGACTTGTTGGCGCGGCCCCTGGCGGTGTTGGTGCTGGCCGACGTGAAGACCGTCGTCGGCGCTGATCGGGTACTGGTCGAGAACTGGATCAGCGGTGGTGGCGTCCTGCTGCGCTTCGCCGGACCGCGGATCGCCGAGGGCGCCGATGATCTGGTGCCGGTGCGCCTGCGCTTTGGCGGCCGCTCTTTTGGCGGCGCCCTGTCGTGGGAGGAACCGGCCCGCCTCGCGCCGTTCGCCGATCATACGCCCTTTGCCGGGCTCACCATTCCCGACGATGTCCACATTCGCCGCCAGATGCTGGCCGAACCGTCCCTCGACCTGGCGGCCAAGACCTGGGTTCGGCTGGTTGACGGTACGCCCCTGGTAACGGCGGAGCGCCGGGGTGATGGGTGGCTGGTACTGGTTCACACCACCGCCAGTACGGCGTGGTCGGATCTCGCCATATCGGGCTTGTTCGTGGAGATGCTCTATCGTCTGGTGCAGTTGAGCCAGGGTGTAACCGGCGACCTGGAAGACGGTGCGCTGGCGCCGCTGCAAACCCTTGACGGGTTCGGCCGCCTCGGCGCGCCGACGGAAGACAGCCGGCCGGTGGCGGCCAGGGAGTTCGGCGATGTCTCCCCCGGACCGCGTCATCCGCCGGGCTACTACGGCGCTCAGGGCGCCCGCCAGGTGCTTAATCTGACTGCCGGGTTTACTGCCATCGAGGCCATCGACAAACTGCCGGCGACAGCCACCCACCGGATCTTCGGCGAGGCCGGCGAGGCGGATCTCAAACCCTGGTTCCTGATCGCCGCCCTGATGCTGGCGTTCGGCGACCTGATTGCCGGGATGATCTTGCGCGGCCTGGTACCCAGTCGCGCCATACGCACTGCCGCCGGGGTTGCGTTGATGGCCATGGTGGCGACGCCGGCTCTGGCCCAGGAGACGACAACGAGCGACGACGGCTTCGCCCTGGCAGCGACCTTGGAGTCGCGGTTCGGGTTTATCATGACTGGCGACAGCGAGATTGATGGCAATAGCCGCGATGGCCTGTTCGGCCTTGGCATCGTGCTTGCGGCGCGGACCTCCATCGAGCCGGCCGAGCCCATGGCCATCGATGTGGAGCACGACGAGCTGATTTTCTTTCCTCTGATTTATTGGCCGATCGCTGCGTCCCAGGCAGCGCTGTCGCCGGCGGCGGCGGTCAAGGTCAATCACTACCTCAAGACCGGCGGCATCATCCTGTTCGACACCCGCGACTGCAACATCGGCGCGACCAGCCTGTCGGGCGGCCTCAGCCCGGCAGCCCGGCGCCTGCGGACGCTGCTGCGGGGGCTCGATATCCCGCCGTTGATTCAGGTGCCCGAGGATCACGTCCTGACCAAGGCGTTCTATCTCCTGCGCGATTTTCCCGGCCGCTGGATCGGCGGTCAGGTCTGGGTCGAACGTCATGAGGGCGGTGTCAATGACGGCGTCTCGTCGCTGATTATCGGTAGCCACGATTGGGTCGCGGCCTGGGCGTTGGACGAAGGCCGGCGGCCCATGTTCGCCGTAGTGCCGGGCGGTGAGCGCCAGCGCGAAGGGGCGTTCCGCTTCGGCATCAATCTTGCCATGTACGCCATGACCGGCAACTACAAGGCCGATCAGGTCCACATGCCGGCGATCCTCGACCGGTTGAGTCAGTAAGGGCCATGACCGAGCAGCTCACCACCATCGCCTTCGCGCCATTGGTTCCCTGGCCGATTACCCTGGTGCTGACCGCCTTGGCGGTGGCCGGAGTCGGCTTCGGCCTGTGGCGCCGGGCCCGTGGTATCTGGTGGCGCGCCCTGGGCATGGGCGCGGCCGTGCTTGCATTGCTCAACCCGATACTGGTCGAGGAAAGCCGCGAGCGCCTTGCCGATGTGGCGGTGGTGGTGGTCGATGAGTCGTTGAGCCAGCGCATCGGCGAGCGGGCCGATCAGGCCAAGGCGGCGGCCGATGCGGTGATCGCCGGCCTGGAGACCTTCGAGGGGGTCGAGACCCGTGTGGTCCATGTCGGCGGCGAGGTCCGCGAGGCCGGCGCGGCGGTATCCGGCACCGCCCTGTTCGACACCCTGCGCCAGACGTTGTCCGATGTCCTCCGGCGGCGCATCGCCGGGGCCGTGCTGGTCACCGACGGTCAGGTTCATGACGTGCCCGAGACCCTGGCGGAACTCGGTTTTGAGGCGCCGGTCCATGCCCTGATCACCGGTGGCCCGGGCGAGACCGACCGCCGTCTGGTGATCGAGCAGGCGCCGCGCTACGGCGTTGTCGGCAATACCCTGTCGGTCATCATCAAGGTCGAGGATTCATCGGATGCGAGCAAACGGGGCGACCTGGTCAAGCTGACCACGCGGATCAACGACAGGCCGGCTGAATCGAGTTTCGTGCCCATTGGCGGAACCCACGAGATTGAATTCGTCCTCGACCGCCCCGGCACGACCCTAATCGAGCTCGAGGTCGAAGACGGGCCCAGTGAGCTCAGTCTGCTCAACAACCGCGCCGTGGTGGCCATCAACGGCGTCCGCGACCGCTTGCGGGTGCTGTTGATTTCCGGCGAGGCCCATACCGGCGAGCGGGTCTGGCGCAATCTGCTCAAGTCCGACCCGTCGGTCGATCTTATCCACTTCACTATTCTGCGGCCGCCGGAAAAACAGGACGCCACGCCGATCCGCGAGCTGGCGCTGATTTCATTTCCCATCAAGGCGTTGTTCGAGGAGAAGCTCAACGAGTTCGACTTGATCATCTTCGATCGCTACCGCCGCCGTGGCGTCATACCGGAGACTTATCTTAAGAACATCGCGGCCTACGTGGAGAACGGCGGCGCCTTGTTGTCCGCCGCCGGCCCGGCCTACGCGGGCGAGGCCAGTCTGGCCCGGACCGGATTGGCCTATATATTGCCGGCGGGACCGACCGGCGAGGTCTTCGAAGGCGGCTTCCGCCCGGCCTTGACCGATGTCGGTCGGCGCCATCCGGTGACCGCGGCCCTGCCCGGCGCCGGGCCCCCCGGCGAGGTCGCCGACTGGGGCCGCTGGTTCCGCCAGGTCGATGTGGACCTGACGGCTGGCAGCGCGGCGGTGCTCATGGCGGGGGTCGAGGAAAGCCCGATCCTGGTGCTCGACCGGGTCAAGGAGGGCCGGGTGGCCCAGCTTCTCAGCGACCACATGTGGCTGTGGGCGCGGGGGTTTGAGGGCGGTGGTCCCCAGGCCGAGCTGCTGCGCCGGGTCGCTCATTGGCTCATGAAGGAGCCGGACCTGGAGGAAGAGGACCTGCGCGCCGTCACCGACGGCAACCGCATCGACATCACCCGGCGCAGTCTCGACGAGACCGGCTCTCCGGTTGTCGTCACCACGCCAACCGGAGAGCCGCGCGAGATCATCCTTGAGAATCTCGGCGATGGCCGCACCGGCACGTCGATTACCGTGGTCGATCCCGGGCTCTACCGGCTCAGCGACGGGGTCCATTCGACCATCGCCCTGGTCGGCGACGTGAACCCGCTGGAGTTCGCCGACCTGCGCGCCTCCACCGTGCCCCTGGCGCCCTTGGTGCGGGCCAGCGGCGGCGCCTTCGCCTGGTTCGCCGCCGACGGCGTGCCCGATTTGCGAATGGTCGCGCCGGGCCGCGATAGCGCCGGGCGCGGCTGGATCGGCCTCCGCGCCAACCAGGACTTCCGGGTCACGGGCATTCGTCAGGCGCCGCTCATGGCGCCGTGGCTGGTGCTGATGATGGCTCTTAGCGGGCTGATGCTGGCATGGCGCGGCGAGGGTCGTTGATGCTCTATATGGTAATCGAGCGCTTCAAGGACGCAGGGGCGGTCTATCGCCGGGTCGAAGAACGCGGCCGCATGTTGCCGGACGGTCTGACCTTTCACGAAAGTTGGGTCACGGCGGACATGAGTGGCTGCTACCAGACCATGAGCTGCGACGACCCGGCCCTGCTGGAGACCTGGGCCGACAACTGGCGCGACCTGGTCGACTTAGAGTTCATCCCGGTAACCACGTCCGAGGCTGCCCGCGACAAGTTCTCTCAATAATCGGCCGATAATTCCACGTTCTCGCGACGGTAGGGCACTTCGTCGCCATCGGTTTCGCCGAGTTCGCGGGCGAATCGGTGGCCGCTCCAGACGGCCTGGGCGATGGTGCCTGGCGCCAGGCAGTCGCCGATGCGAATGATGCGGCGGATGCCGTGATCGGCCCATTCATCGTGGCGCGCGGCCAGGGCCTGGTAGAGATCATCGACCGGTTCCATGGTCGTCACCATGACCACCGAGGCGGCGGCCAGCTTGCGGGTTTTGCCGGTGAAGTTGCAGGCTACCGTGGCGCCGTCGCTGTCGAGCGCCGCCAGGTTGTGGAGGGCGACGATCTCGACCCCGGCGTTGAGCAACTGGGTCTGAATGCGGTCCTGTTCCAGGGTGAAGACCGTGTGGGACGAGACCAGGGCACCTGGCGTGACGATGGCGACGTCGAGGTCCCGGGCGCGCAATGCCTCGGCGATGACGCCGCCCATGTAGAACTGATCGTCGTCGTAGATCACCACCGGGCCTTCGACCGCCGCGCCGGCCATGATGTCGTCCGGTGAATAGACCGCCAGTCTATCGAGGCCGGCAACCGGGTTGTCGATTGAGCGGCCGGTGCCGTCCCGGCGCCAGCGCGCGCCGGTGGCCAGGGCGACCAGGGAGTAGCCCGCCTCGAGCACACCATCGACGTCCATGCGGCTGTCGAAGTAGGTCTCCACCGTGGCCATCTGGCTGATCTGATAGGCCCGGTAGTCACGCACCCGGCCCCAGGCGGAGAGGCCCGGCAGGGTTGATTCCCGGCCGACTCGGCCGCCGAGTTCGGTACCGGCCTCGGCCAGGGTCGCATTGTAGCCGCGCTGGCCCAGGGCCCGCGTGGCTTCCAGGCCGGCGGCGCCGGCGCCGACCACCAGCACACTGTCATCCGTATCCTTAGGCCCGATGCGCTCCGGGTGCCAGCCGCGACGCCACTCTTCGCCTTGGGTCGGGTTCTGGGTGCACAGGATGGGCACCTTCTGGATGTTCGAGGCGACGCAGTTGTTGCAGCCGATGCACTCGCGAATGTCCTCGATGCGGCCTTCCTCGATCTTCTTGGGCAGGAACGAATCGGCGATGGCGGGCCGCGCTGCGCCGATCATGTCGAGCACGCCCTTGTTGACCAGGGAGACCATGCGGTCCGGGCTGGTATAGCGACCGACCCCGGCCACCGGCTTGCTGGTCAGGCCTTTGACGAAATCGATATAGGGCTCCTGGAAGCCTTCCTCGGCGAAGCGCGAGGTGATGGAATCGTTCGCCCAGTCGCTGCAGTTGACGTCCCACAGATCGGGCAGTTCGGCGAGCGTCTCGACCACCTCGCGGCCTTCGCGCGCGCCCATGATGCCGCGCTCGCCCATGAGTTCGTCGACCGCCATGCGAACCGCAACACCGCAGGTGTCGCCGACCGCGTCCTTGGTCTCCTCGATAAGCTCGCGGAACAGCCGCGCCCGGTTCTCCATGGAGCCGCCGTACTCGTCGGTGCGCTGGTTGAGCCGCGGCGACATGAAATGCATGGCCATGGACAGATTGTGGCCGGCGTAGACGATGACGATGTCGAAGCCGGCCTGCTTGGCGCGCACCGTCGCCGCCCGGTGCCAGCGCCGGACGTCGCGAATATCCTGCTTGTCCATGGTCCGGGCATAGGCCGGTATGGCCATGTAAGCCGGCCGCCCGGACGGCGCCATGAGGGCCTCGCGGCTTTCCAGGTTAGCGCCGTAATAGCCCATGTGGACGAACTCGATGGCCGCAAGGCTGTTGTGCTTGTGGACCTGCTCGGTCATGCGCGCCAGGTACGGAATGTCCTGATCGTCCCACAGGCGGATCTGGGTGCCGACCTCGGTGGTGGGATGGATGTCGCATTGCTCGGTAGCCACCACCGCCCAGCCGCCTTCCGCCTTGACCCCGCGCATGACCGCCATCTCGGTGGGATAGCGGCGGCCCATGCCGTTACAGTGGGGTACCTGGTAGAACCGGTTCTTGGCGGTGACAGGGCCGATTTTGACCTCGTCGAAGAGGACGGCGTAAGGCGAATCAGGATTCATGGCGATGGTTTTTCCGAGCCGCCGGAGCGGCGGATAGAGGGCAACAACCGGGGCCGCGCCACGACGCCTTCATGGGCGCGGCCCCGGGGGACGGCAGGCGGGAGGGCTTACCTGACCTTGTTCAGGTTGAGCTTCTCGCGGGTCTCCTGGGGCGTCAGCACGCGGGAACCCATGGCTTCGATGATGCCGCGGGCCTTCTCGACGAGCTGGCCGTTGGAGGCCAGGACGCCGCGTGACAGGTATAGGTTGTCCTCGAGGCCGACCCGAGCGTTGCCGCCCAGGGCCACGGACTTGGCGACCATACCCATCTGGTGGCGCGAAATGCCGAAGGACGACCACGCGGCACCGGCGGGCAAAACGTCTCGCATGGCGATCATGACCTTGGTGTCCATGGGCGCGTTGACGCCGATGCCGAGACACAGCTGGAACAGCGGCGGGGCGTCGAGCAGACCCTCGTCAACCATCTGGCCCGCGAGGATGATGGGGCCCACGTCGAAGACTTCGATCTCCGGCTTGACCCCGGCGGCCTGCATACGCTTGGCCATGTCGCGCATAGCGGTGGGGTGGCCGGCATAGATGACGTTGTCGCCGAAGGTGATGTTGCCCATGTCGAGGCTGCAGATTTCCGGCTGCAGTTCGACCGCGTGAGCGACCCGGCCCTCTGGGGTGGTGATGTCGCTGCCGTCCATCATGACCGTCGGGTTGGAATCGTCGATGATCATGGCACCGCCGTTGCCGCCGGTCAGGTTGATGACGATGTCGGTCTCGCTCTCGCGGATGCGCTCGGTCACTTCACGAAACAGGTCCGTGCGGAAGGCATTTTTGCCGGTTTTCGGGTCGCGCACGTGGCAATGGGCCACTGAGGCACCGGCCTTGGCGGCTTCGATAGCCGCGGCCGCGATCTGCTCGGGCGTGATCGGAAGGCCGGGATGCTTGTCCGCCGTATCGCTGGCACCGGTCACCGCACAGGTGAGCACGACGCCCATATTCATTTCACTCATGGTCTCTGTCCTCCGGTTAATGTCCAAGCTGTTGCTGGCGGCAGTCTAGCCGATCGGCCTCGGTTTGGAAGAGGTGTGACGCCCTGTGTGGACAGATATCCTACGTCGTCTTCCCCGGGCATTCCGGCGCGCGTTTGCCGGCCATGTAGTCGTCGACGATCTCGATCATGCGCTCGTGGCCGAAGCTCGACTTGTGGCCGCCGTGGACCACATTGGCGGGGAGGGCGCGCAGGCGCTCGAGGGTGGTGAGGTAGTCGGGAACGTCGGAGTGGTAGAGCGAGTCGAGCAATTGGCCGTCGTAGATGGCGTCGCCCGAGAACAACAGACCGCTCGCCTCCTCCCACAGGCCCATGCTGCCGGGCGAGTGGCCGGGCATGTGGATGACCTCGAAGATCCGGTCACCGAGATCAATAACGTCGCCGTTCTCGACCACCCGGGTCGCCGGCGCCGCCTTGATTTCGTAGGTGGCGACGTCGTAGCCGGCGTGGGGTAGGGCGGTGATCATGGTCTCATCAACGTAGCCGGCGGCCACCGTGTTTTCGCCAGTCGGGTGGGCCAGGGTATCGGCCTCGCCGGCATGGACCACGCGCTCGTCGAACTCGTGGTGCGAGCCCACATGATCGAAGTGGGTATGGCTGGCCACCGCCAGCACCGGCTTGTCCAGCATATGGCCTATGGCGTCTTTCAACGACGCCATACCCATGCCGGTGTCGATCAGCATGTCCCGGTCACGGCCCCGCACATGCCAGATATTACAGCGCCCGAACGACGTTACATGGGGCTCCCATATCAGGGTCAGGTCATCATCGATAGCCCGGTGTTCGAACCAGTGGTCGGCGACTTGCAATGTCATGGCCTCACCCGACCTCGTGGCCGCCCATGAGCTCGAGGGCCTTGACCATGGCCGAGTGGTCCCAGTCGGCGCCGCCGTTGGCGCTGCAGGCGTTGAACAGTTCCTGAGCCGTCGCCGTGTTGGGTAGGCTGAGGCCCAGGGCGCGGGCGCCGGAAAGGGCGAGGCTGAGGTCTTTCTGATGCAGGCGGATACGGAAGCCGGGATCGAAGGTGCGCTTGATCATGCGCTCGCCATGGACCTCAAGGATCTTTGACGAGGCGAATCCGCCCATCAGCGCCTCGCGCACCTTGGCCGGGTCGGCGCCCGCCTTGGCGGCGAACAGCAGGGCTTCGGCGACGGCCTCGATGTTGAGCGCGACGATGATCTGGTTGGCAACCTTGCAGGTTTGGCCGTCGCCGTTGCCGCCGACCAGGGTGATGTTCTGGCCCATGATTTCGAACAGCGGCGTCATGGCGTCGAAGGCCGCCTGCTCGGCGCCGACCATGATGGTCAGGGCGCCGGCCTTGGCGCCGACCTCGCCGCCGGACACCGGCGCATCGAGGTAGTCGCAGCCGAGATCGTTGACGCGCTTGGCGAAGTCCTTGGTCTCGATCGGCGAGATCGAGCTCATGTCGATCACGGTCTTGCCCTTGGACAAGCCCTCGGCAACGCCGCCGGCGCCAAACAGCACCGCCTCGACATCGGGGGTGTCGGGCACCATGACGATGATGACGTCGGAGCGTTCGGTCACCTCCTTGCCCGAAGCGCATTCGATGCCTTCGCCGTCCGTCAACTCCCGGGGCAACGGCGAGATGTACTTGTCGTACAGCGCCAACTCGTGGCCGGCCGTCAGCAGATGGCCTGCCATCGGGCGTCCCATGATGCCAAGGCCGATAAATCCGATGTTTGTCATTTGTCTGTTTCCTTTCGTGATTGCATGTGTCGCGGTACTACGCGAGATAGGGTGTGGTCCAGCCGAGGCCTTCGACAGTGTTGCCGGCGGGTTTGTATTCGCAGCCGATCCAGCCGTCGTAGCCGATGGTGTCGATGTGGCCGAGCAGGAAGTCGAAGTTGATTTCGCCGCTGCCCGGCTCGTGGCGGCCTGGGGTGTCGGCGAGCTGCATGTGGGCGATGCGGCCGAGATTGGCCTCGATGGTGGGGGCGAGATCGCCCTCCATGATCTGCATGTGATAGATGTCGTATTGCAGCATGAGGTTTGGCGCGTCGACCTCGTCGAAGATAGCTAACGCCTGGTTCGTGCGGTTCAGGTAGAAGCCGGGAATATCTCGGGTGTTGATGGGCTCGCTCATCACGGTGATGCCGGCCTTGGCGCATTCGCCGGCGGCGAAGCGCAGGTTGTGCACGAAGGTATCGCGCAGGGCGTCGTCATCAACTCCGTCCGGCGCCACGCCGGCCAGGCAGTTGAGCCGCTTGCAGCCCAATGTGGTGGCGTAATCGATGGCTAGGCCGACGCCGTCCTGAAACTCGGTAACCCGGTCAGGGAGGCAGCCAAGGCCGCGCTCACCGGTGCCCCAACCGCCCGCCGGCATATTATGCAGCGCCTGGGTCAGGCCGTGCTTGCCGAGCAGCTCGGCGAGCTGATCCTTGTCGTGTTCGTAGGGGAAGAGATATTCGACGCCCTTGAAGCCGGCCTTGGCGACGGCGGCAAAACGGTCGAGGAAGTCGACCTCGTTGAACATCATACTGAGATTGGCGGCGAGTTTAGGCATGGTGATTCCTTGCGCGCGACGACGGTGATAATCGGGCGGCCATGCTAGGCCAAGCGTTGCCACGGGTCCAATCCTCTTGGCGCGAAATTATTTTCCTGTAGGGCACATTTTTTTCGCCCGTCGTCAGGAATTGTTAATACCGCGGGCGTAGATTGAAGCGGTGGTTTCGAACCTCGGCCCGCTGGCATCCAAGCGACCGACTATGCAGGCCCGGCATCGGCCGGGCAGAAGACCACGTTGACGACGAACCACCGCCTTATCGACCGAATTTTGCGACTCTACGACGGCCTTCTGGTCAGCAGCCTGACCGCCTTCGCCATCATCGCTCTTTCGATCGCCGTATCTGTCGTCCTGTAACCCGGGGCGCCGCGCGCGCGTGGAATAGGCGCGCCTATTCCACCGGGTCGTCGAGGAAGTGTCGGCCTTCGCGATCCTCGATCTCGACCACCCAGAGGTCCGGATCGCTCTCCAAGCGACGGGCGATATACCCATCCGCGTCGGCCTCCGATACCCACGGCTCGCCGCTGGCATGAAACCAGGTTCGATTGCCGTCGAGATCCGTGGCCGGCGCCAGCACCGTACAGCCGTCCTCGATACGATTGATCTTGAGCAGTACGATCCCCGCCATGTCGTGGCCGCGGCGCACCAGCATGGCCGGCACGTCGTTGGTCCAGCAGCGCCAGATATGAGCCTCGACCCATAGCTGGGCGCCGAGCCGGGGTTCCACGGACGGTGCCTAGTCGGATGCTGCGCGGCGCGGCCGGCGCAACAGCTCGCCGCCGCAGTTGGGGCAGACGGCGTTCATGGCGCCCGTGCAGTCGCCGCAAAAGGTGCATTCATAGCTGCAGATATGAGCCTCGTCGCCGTTGCCCAAAGCCCGCTCACACTTCTCGCATTGCTCGCGCATTTCCAGCGCCATGGTTCCGCTCCTCAAGGTTTGGCCGGGTATGGTCTCAGAGATCGGCGCCGATCACCAGCGGCACGTGGATGCGCAGGTCGTGGCCCATCTTACAGGTCCCACAGGGATGATAGGCGCTCTCCGCGGTTTTGCGGATGAGCTGGTCAATTCCGTCGTCCGCGCGGGCGGAAGCCCAGGGCTCTTCGGCCGGCCTACGATAGGGATCGAAGGCCTCCTGCGCCACCACATCGCGCGCTTGGTGAACACAGGCGCGCAAGTCATCCAAGTCTTCTGGCGCGTCAAGATAATTGAAGTCGATCAGCGGGGCGTCCGAAGGGTCGCCAGACGCCAGGCGCACGATCCGTCGCTCCAAACTGGCGCGGCGGAAAGGCATTGACCGTGGTCAGATCAGGGACATGGTGTCGATCAGCGAGCGCCCGGCTTCGGTCGAGGATCGGGCGGTGCCGGGTCACTGGGAAGGCGATTTGTTGTCGGGACCGCAGAACAGCTACATTGCGACCCTGAGGCGGCATCCCAACAGCGGACATGCTCCGATGTCAAGATTCGACCTTGACCACGGAATCAATTCCATGAATTGTCGGCGCCCCTGAAATTCTTTTCCAACGCTCACTGGAAACCACGACTAGCCTAATCCGCGTCGGTTTCCGTTTAGAATCCTGGTTCCCAATTCTCTCCCCACGCTTCTTTCCAGAGAAATGGTCTGCCCGAGTTTGACTTCAAGGTACCGCCCTTCCACAAGTTCCATTTGGGGTCGGAATATTTTTCAAAGTAAGCCTCTATTCGGGCTGACAACTCGTCGACGACCGACCGGTATGAAGGGTCATTGGCGACATTGTTTCGTTCGTCGGGGTCCTGCGTCAAATCGAACAGCTCGTGATCGAAATTGTACGAGGTCGGCTCGAACCGTCGCATGAACAGCCATTCGGGAGTCCGAATGGACCGGGTTTCCTCCTGTTCCATGAACACGGCGTCGTTCCAATCAGACTCGGACCCTTCGATCAATCGGCGAAGGCTTCTCGACGCTGTTTCATCCTTGCCGGGCGAGGCGGCGCCCGAATAATCCAGAATGGTGGCGAATATGTCCGTGGTGCCGACCAAGCGTTGTTCCACGCGGTCGCCGCCCGGGCCACCGGGCGGTCTTACGATCAGCGGAATATGGTTGGCTTCACGAAACGTGTTGGACGGCCAGGTATCCTCGCCATGCCCCCAGAACCCATGCTCGCCCAGCGACATGCCATGATCGGACGTATAGATGACCAGCGTATCCTCGCTCAGGCCGCTGTTGTCGAGCGCGGCCAGGACATTTCCAACGCCTTCGTCGACCATGCTCATCTGCGAGTAGTAGTTTCGCAATGTTGGCATGTCGTTGGGAATCTGAATCATATCCTCGACATAACCATGGTCTTTTTCTCCAGGCACTTTGTCGTGCCTGACCAGCAACCAGTTAACCAGACTCCCGCTGACCCCCTCTCGCGGCACGGAATTGAACGGGGTATTGCGATAGCGCTCGGCGAAGCGATTGTTCGGCTCGCCCTGGATGGAAGGCCAGTGCCCGTAAGGCGCCGGATACGTCAGAAACATGAAGAAGGGCTGGTCCGGAGCGTTGCCGCGATCCCCGATATAGTCAACGGCGCGCTGTGTAAAATAATCGACCGAATGCCCCGGATGGGTAACCCGCTTGCCGTTGTCGATCATCGCGTTGTCGTAGAATGACAATACATGACCGATCTGTAAGGTCACCCACTCCCTGAATCCATTCTGCGGTTCGTCGGCAATGCCAAGGTGATACTTTCCGATAAGCGCGGTGTCGTATCCCTCCTCAACGAGGCGTTCAGGCAGGGTATAGAATTCCGCGATGGCATTCCATTTCTCCGGCCAGGTGTCGATGACGGCGTCATCCAGCCAGGTGTGAATGCCGTGTTGCGAAGGCATCAGTCCTGTCAGAACCGATGCCCGGCACGGCGAACACATGGCGTTCGGACAATAGGCGTCGCTGAACCGGGTGCCTTGCGCCGCAAGGCTGTCGAGATGTGGCGTGTGAACCTCGTCGTTGCCGGCGCATCCCAGCATATTCGCGGGATGATTATCGACGAATATCAGGATGACGTTCGGTTTCTTTGCCGTCACGATTCAACTCCATCACGGTTTCCGCGGGCAAGGCCGCTTGTTGCTGAAGGGGCTTGCAAAATAAAGCCAGTACTGGGTCGCTTTTCGCCGTCGTGCTCGAACGTGAAATAACGGTTTGCCTCCCCGCCGTGCCAACTGTCGGGCTGGTATGCGGGCGAAGTCGAGTATGGTAGCGCAGAGTGGTCGTTGTGACAAAGTCGGTTCGGGGTCAAGGAACTAAACCGCCAAGACCGGCGGCGCCGACGGCCACGAGGCGCTTGAGGCGGTGGTCGATTTTCTCATTGAAGAGACCGTATTGGGTCTCGACTAGAGCGCGGGCCATCCATCAGGCCGCATCACCACCCTCGAACTTAATTTAGGTCAACGACACCCTGGGTAGCGGTCGTATCTGATGGCTGTCACCGATTATGCCGCGGAGCGGAAGGTCGTGGGCGCTGTCCAGGTTATCGGCGGCCCTATGACGCCAAGACATTGCTCTGTTCAAAGGCAAGAAAGGACTGGGAATGATGACTGCGGATATGGTTCTGACGAACGGCCAAATTGTCACCATGGATGCCGCCGGCACGACTGTCGAAGCGGCCGCCTTTAACGGCGAGCGCATCGTTGCGCTGGGCGCCGGGTCCGACATGGACGCCTTGATCGGTGACCAGACGCGGGTGATCGACCTCAAGGGCCGCGTCGCGTTGCCGGGGTTCATCGATACCCACATCCATCTCGATTGCACGGCGACCCACACCAAGCTGGCCGGGAGCTGCCATATCCCGCCGGTCGAATATGTCGGCGTCTCGGGCGGTGGCGACACCCGCGAGGCCATTCTCGCCTGGGTCAGGGACGAGGCTGCGCGCACGCCCAAAGGTCGGTGGATCATCGGCCAGGGCCGTTTCCCTCTGGAGGCCGACGGCAACTCGCCGAGCCGGGCGGATTTCGACGCGGCGGCGCCGGATCATCCGCTTATGGTTCGCTACAGCGCCCACTGTCAGATGTTGAACGGCAAGGCCCTCGCCATGGCCGGCATAACCAGGGATTCGCCGACCGACGCCGAACTCCACGCGGTCGCCAACGGCGGTCGCATCGTTCGCGATACGGCGAGCGGCGAGCCCACGGGCATCATTCACGAGGCCATCGACTGGATTTTTCGCAAACATAACCCGTGGCCCTACTACACCCTCAAGGGCGCCATTCGCGAGACCCTAGGCGAGGCCTCCGCGTTCGGCATCACCGGCATCCACGAGTTCCTGAGCTGGCCCGAGAGCACGCGAATTTATCAGGACCTCTACCGCGACGGCGAACTGCCGCTCCGGGTGCAGCTTTGCCCCTGCGTCTGGGGAATGTATCGCACGGTTGATCTCGAAGGCTTGATCAACCTCGGAATGCAGACTGGCTTCGGCAACGACTGGCTCAAATTCGGCAGCGCCAAGATGTTCATCGACGGCGCCGGGCGCGATGCCGACGGCGTTCACCAGGAATGGATGCGCCTCAGCCAGGACGAGTTGAACGATCTGGTTGCCGGCGCTCACAAATCCGGCATCCGCATGATGATGCACGCCATCTCCCGTGACGCTCAGGCCATGGCCATCGAGGCGGTCAGCACCACCCTGGACGCGGCGCCGCGCGCCGATCATCGCCACCGCATCGAACATTTCGCCGGCGACTATTGGCCCGAAGGGCTGGCCCGACTCAAGGAGTTGGGAATCATCCCGGTGCCGACGCCCTACAGTTCGCTAGGCTGGTATGGCGACGGCTGGCTCGAGACCGCCAACCAGGGCGACAAGGCGGCGCCCTATCGCACTCTGCTGGACGAAGGCTTCATGCCGCCGGGCAATTCGGATTCCATGGGCACCGAGCCCGAGGCGTTGAACCCGTGGTGGAGCATCTGGTGCACTGTCGCCCGCGAGACCCGGAGCGGCCGCCTAATCTGCCCCGAGGAAGCGCTCACCGTGATGGACGGCATCCGGCTCTATACGACCTTCTCGGCCCGCGCCGGGTTCGAGGAAGACAGCAAGGGCTCGATCGAGACCGGCAAGCTGGCCGACGTCATCGTACTCGACCGAAACCCATTCGAGATTCCGATCGATGCTCTTAAGGAGGTTCAGGTGGACACCACCATTGTCGGCGGCAGGGTGGTTCACGGCGAGGGCAACGCCTAGAGCATTTTCCTACATTATCGGGATACACTCTAGCGCTCGACACCGATGTTGAGCGGCAGGCGGTACCATGAGCAAAGTTCTCACTTTCGACGATTTCCAGGTCGGCCACGAGATCGGTACACGCGAGATGGTCGTGACCGACGACGCGCGCGATCACCTAGGTAAAGCCTTTCCGGACATGGGCGACTTTGATGGCCGTGTCGAAATGACTATCGGCATGATGATGCGCGCCTATATTTCCATCATTTCGCCGCGCCCGCCGGGGAATATCCATGCCGGCCAGAGCCTGACCGTGGGGCGGCTTCTGGCGCCGGGGGACCGCTTCATGGCCCGTGCCCGGTGCATCGCAAAGGAGCGTAAGAAAGGCCGGCCCTGGGTCACCTTCGGCCTGACCCTGACATCGGATAGCGAGATGGTTGTCGAGGGCGAAATGAGTTTCCTATGGGCGAAATAATGGCGCCGCGCCATGTCACCGACTGGGTCCGAGTTGACCGCTCGCGCACCGAGGCCTACGCGGCCCTGACCGGCGACATGAACCCGATCCATCTCGACCCGGACTTCGCCGCCACCACGGCCATGGGCCGGCCTATCGCCCACGGAACGCTCTCTCTGGCGCGGGCGCTTTCCGAGCTGCGCCGCTTTGTCGGCGAGACCGCCTTCCTCGCGGGCCGCGCCGAGGTCCGGTTTCTCAAGCCGATTTTCGTGGGCGATGCGGTTCGGGTTGTTCTCGAGCCTGACGCCGCCGGCGCCCTGCGCTTGACCGTCGAACGGGAGGACGGCGAAGCGGCCATCGCCGGCAGCTTCACGCCCGACAGTGACAAGGCGCAGCCATGAGGGACGCCTATATTTGCGGCGTCGGGCTGACCGAATTCGGCAAGCTTGGCCCGGCCTCCGCCCTCGATCTTCAGGCCCGGGCCGCCAGCGCGGCTTTGGCCGACAGCGGTTTGCAGCGCCGGCAGATCGACGGCCTGCTTGTCGGCTACGCGACTACGGCGCCGCACCTCATGCCCGCCACGCGCTTCGCCGAGGCCTTCGCGTTGCAGCCCAGCTGCGCCTACGGCATTTCGGTTGGCGGCGCCTCGGGGCTGGCCATGGTCGCCCTAGCCCGCCATCTGATTGCGTCCGGCGCCGCGGAGACCATCCTCGTAGTCGCCGGCGAGAATCGCCTCAGCGGGCAAACCGGCGCGGCGACCACGCGGGTCCTGTCCGAGGTCGGTGACCCCCTGCACGAGGCGCCGAACGGTGCTTCCGTTCCGGCTTATTACGGCCTCGTCGCCTCGGCCTACCTTCACCGGACGGGCTTGTCCGAGGTCGATCTGGCCGAGTTCGCGGTGCTCATGCGCCGCCATGCGGCAGCGACGCCCGGCGCCCATTTCTCGAAGCCGATCACGGTCGCCGAGGTCATGGCGAGCAAGCCCATTGCCACGCCCCTGAAACTGCTCGACTGCTGTCCGGTCTCTGATGGCGGCGCGGCGGTTGTGGTCTCCGCCACGCCTCCCGCCCGTGGCCCGGCGCTGCGGGTCACCGGAACCGGTCAGTCACACACCCACCAGCACATGAGCGCCGCCCCGGCGGATATTGCCGAGGGTGCTGTGCGGGCCTCACGCACCGCCCTGGACACCGCCGGCCGGCGTATGGCGGATATGGGCCGCGTCGCGATTTACGACAGCTTCACGGTGACCCTGGCCATACTGCTTGAGGCGTGCGGCGTCAGCGCCGCCGGGCAGGCGACGAGCGACGCCAAAGAGGGCCGCTTTGATGGCGACGGCGACCTGCCGCTGAACACCCATGGCGGCCTGTTGTCCTACGGCCATAGCGGCGTCGCCGGCGGTCTGGCCCATCTGGTCGAGATCGTCCGGGCGGCTCGTGAGGACGATGCGACTGGGGCCGCCCGCCGGCCTGCCGCGTTCCTCCACGCCGATGGCGGCGTGTTTTCGTCCCATGTCTCGATTGTTCTGGAGGCCTAGCCAATGTCGGACCACAGCCTTCTTGTCGATCGCTGCCAGAGTTGCGGCACCCACCGGCTGCGCGGCCGTTATGCCTGCGCGGGCTGTGGCGCCGAACAATGCGAACCCGTTTCACTCCCTGCGAGCGGTTCCGTGACGGCTGTCACCCGCGTGGACCGATCCCCGGTCTATAGCCCGACGGGCGAGGTTCCGTTCTATATCGCCATGGTCCAACTCCATGGCGCCGCCGAGGTCCAGCTTATGGGCGCGTCCCGGGCTCCGCTTGAGATCAATAGCAGGGTTTCCGTGTCACAGTGCGACGGGGCCGCGCCTTATCTGTTGGTGCCATCGGCGTGATACCCCTTGGGTTCCGGGTTCGACCTTGACCACGAAATCGATTCCATGAATTGTCGGCGCTAACAATAAACCGGGATCGATACATGCGCCGTGTCGAGTGAACCAATCCAGAGGGAGATAATAAATGGACAATCAGACCCGCACTGAAGTCGAGGCCGCTGTGTTCCGCCGCATGGTCCATCACTTCCGCCAGCGCACCGACGTGCAGAATATCGACGTCATGAACAACGCCGGATTCTGCCGCAACTGCCTGTCCAAGTGGTATCGCGCGGCGGCCGCCGAGCATGGCGACGAGATCAGCTACGACGATGCCCGCACGCTGATCTACGGCATGACCTATGCCGAGTGGAAGGCCAACCACCAGACCGATGCGGCGCCGGAAACTCAGCAACGCTACAAAGACTCCATCGCCGAACACGGGGAGGCCGGCGAAAGCTGGTTCGACGACGCGGTCTAGGGATAGGAGCAGCACCATGACCGGATCGGTATTCGCCTCCGGATTCAAGGAGGAACCCTATTGGTGGGAAGCAGCGCCGCGGCGGCCCGAGAGCGCCGACGCCATGCTGCCGGCCAAGGCCGATGTGGTGGTGGTCGGCTCCGGGTTCACCGGACTGTCGGCGGCCTTGACCCTGGCCCGCCATGGGCGCGAGGTGGTTGTTCTTGACGCCGAGGCGCCCGGCTTCGGCGCCAGCTCGCGAAACCACGGCTATGTCGGTGTGGCGCCCATGGCCTCGTTCGTCGATCTGGCCAAGCGCCACGGCATGGAGCGGGCGGCCGGCATATATCGCGAGACCCACGCCGCCTTCAAATATGTCACCGAGCTGATCGAACGCGAGCAAATCCATTGCCAGTACCGCCAGTGCGGCCGGGTCTATTGGGCCTACAACCGCGAGCAGCTTGAGTACAAGACCCGCGATCTGGAGTTCATGCGGGAGCACGCCGGCGTCGAGGGCTATGTCATCGGCCCCGAGGACAAGCGGCGCGAGACCGGGTCGGATTTCTATTATGGCGGCGTCGCGTTTCCCGGCACCGGCGCCTGTCATCCGGCGCTGCTGGTCGATGGCCTGATCGACCGGGTCGAGGCGGCGGGCGCGACGATCCTTGACCATACCCGCGTCCTCGGTATCGAGCAACGGGCACAAACCTTCGACGTGGCGACCAGCCGGGGGACGATCGAGGCGGGCGACGTGGTGGTCGCGACCAACGGCTACATCGGCAAGGAAACGCCCTTCCTCAGGCGCCGCATCATCCCGGTCAACGCCCATATGGTGGCCACCGAGCCGCTGCCCCAAGAGACCCTGGCGGAGCTCTTCCCGAGCGGCCGCGTCAACCTCGATGTACGCAACAACTTCCATTCGTGGTGCATCGCCCCGGACGAGCCGCGGATCCTGTTTCTCGGTCAGACGATCCGCCCGCTCTACCGCGACCGCCGTATTGCCACGGCGCTGCATGGCGAGATGTGCGAGATCCACCCGCAACTCGCCGATGTCGGTTTGAGCCATTACTGGCACGGGCAGTTGGGGCTGACCTTCGATACGCTGCCCCATATCGGCCGCCACGACGGCGTCTATTACGTCCTCGGCATGAACGGCGGCGGCCTGCCCACCGGGACCCATCTTGGCAACAAGGTTGCCCTCAGGCTGATGGGAGAGCCGGGCAGCGAGACCGCGTTCGACGAACTGCCGTTCAAGACCATGCCGTTCTATAGCGGCCGCTCCTGGTTCGCGCCCCTCATAGCAAGTGCGAAGCAGGTGATGGCGCGGCTGGAGAAGCCCGGTACGGGCTAATCGGCGTGGTTGGACAGCGGATTGCCCGGTGAGTAAGTCGATGCCGGCACGCTGATCTACGGTATGACTTATGCCCGATCCGCTGACGGCTCGGCCAGGCAGGCGTCATAACGCTCGGCGGCAATTTCAAGGCAGACATCGATGTCCTGGGCCAGCAGGTAGCGCTGGCCGACCAGGGCCTGTGCCGCCTGTCGGACCTGGGCGAGATAGTCGTCGCGGCCGGCGTAACGTTCGGCCAGGGAGGGTCGCGGGTCGTTGGCCGCGGCGCGGGCCTCCTCGGTCAGCGCGAAGGGCACTGTCGAGCCGATGTATTCGAGCATCTCGCCGGGCCCGCCGATGTCCGGATGGCGCGGGTTGAAGCCGGTGTGGGTGGCCACCGGCACGGTGATGTCGGGCATGGCAATGCCGGCTGCTTCGTTGCCATTTGCATCGACCGACGAGACCCAGTCCGGATAGGCCGTTGGACCGACCTTCGCCGGCGGTGTGGCGATGCCGCTGTCGGCAAACGCCCCAAGGTCGAGGGGATACATGGTTGTCAGCACGTCGGCGTCGGGCAGGGCGAGACCGGGAATGGCGGACAGGGTTGCCATGACGTCACGCCGGGTTCCGCGAGTGCCCGTCGATGCCTGGGGGTAAGCGCTCGCCGGCGGCTCATAGCCATCGGCGATCCAGGCGAGCAGATTGGCCAGGGCGGCGCGATAGAGCGGGCGGTAATCGACAATGTTCACCGGGACCGTCCCAATGCCGCCGAATACCGTCTGATTGGTTAGCGGCACCTCGCCGGCGCTATGCTGGGTCGAGGAGAACAGGTAACGCCGGACCTCGCCGGGCAACGCACAGTCACCGCCCGACGCAAGATCGGTGTGGCTGAGCGAGGCATCGCCCCGCCAGTATTCCGACGACGTGTCGGTGTAGAAAATCTTGGGCACCCCGCCGTTTTGCCGCAGGCGGTCCAGCAGACCACCGGTCTGGCCGGTCAAGGGGTCGGTTTGCGGATCGTCGGCGAAGGGGAACAGATGGCCAAATAGCGGTGTCGGCTGTACCGAGGGTTGACCATGGCGGTTGTTGAACTCGCCGCGCCGGCCGCCGGCGATATGGGCGAGCACGCCGTCGAATACGGGCCGATCCGCTTCGTCGTTGTTGAGGCCGAGATGGAGAAATGTCCGCAGGAAGCGGCCGCACTGGGACTGGCCCTCGGCGATGGCATGGTTGATCGCGCCGGCCGTGGGCGCGCCCTCATCGTAGCGCAGATACGACGCTAGGTCTCGGGTCGCCAGCAGTCCGGCGCCGACCACGGGGCAGTTCAGCGGCGTGTACAACACATCGTAGGTCAGGCCGGCTTCAAACCCGCCGTCCAGCCAGATGTGCCCGTCGTCCTCGACCGCCTGGCCGTCAACCGCCCGGGCGAAGCGCCAGCGGTCGCGCGCAATGGTGCGCGCTTCGCCATAGGGTCCACGGCGCACCAAAAGCGTGGCCTCGGCGTCGTTCACATCGGCGCTTCGGATCAGGCGGTGATCGCCGTGGGGGCCGACGTGCTGATCGGTCAGGGGCAGACTGGAACTCGAGCGGAAGATCTGCAGTCTGAGCTGCATACGGCCGTCCGGTTGACGCGCCGCCAGGGGTACTTCGGGGGCCGCCAGGCCGATCCGCACCCGTTCGGGGGATCGTGGAACGTCCCACTGCCATGCCGCCCAGCCGACAGTCCAGCCGTGCTCAAAGAGGAAGCCGTCGCCCGGCTCCACGGCCGCGGAAACCGGGCTTTCCCGCGGGTAGAGATTCAACCGCGACAGCTGCCGCCCACCGCGGTTGGGCACATGCATGATCAGCGCCCGGTTGCCCCGATCAGCTTGCCGCGGCATCAGCAAGGTCATATCACCGCTGAACCGGACTCGGCCCTCGTCGTTCCGTTCCGCCAGGGCGAGATCGACGATGCCCTGGTTCGCCGCATGTCCCGGATCGACCGCATAATGGGCGATGGCGTCGATACGCTCAAAGGGCCCGACCTCGCCGAAGGATCGCCCGTTCTCATACGGCTGACGGTCGAGGATTTCCAAGTGGGTTACGGACATCTTTTCTACCTTCTATCGCTCAGTTGGAGGTTTCGAACAGATCCTTCACCACGGCCATGTATTCCCGTATGGCGGCGGCGTGATCGTCGAAGTTCCGCCCCGCAATACGGCTGTGGTGACCCACATCGAAAGCGGTGTTGAGGGTGATATGGCTGGCGCCCAGCTCGCGCCAGCCGAGGATTTCCCGGCGCCAGTCGTCGGCGGTCCCGGCGCCCATGGAAACCCAGCCGTCGATACCGATCTCGTCACGGCCGCGCCCGTTGGTCTCGGCGTAGCCCATCAGGGTCTCGATCTCGCGCCGGGCGATCTCACGCGGGGCGTCATCGGCGGCGGCAAGGTGCAGCGGCATCCAGCCGTCACCGATCCGGGCAATGCGTTGCAGCACGTTGTCGTGCTTGCCGCCGAACCAGACCTCCAGGGAATTGCCGGTCGGCCGAGGGTTGATCCCGGCATCGGGAATGCGGTGCCATTTGCCGTCGAAATCCACGTACTGGTCGCGCCACAACGCCTTCATGACATCGATCTGTTCCGCCGAGCGCGCGCCCCGGCTGGAGAAATCCGCATCAAGGGCGATAAATTGTTTCTCGTCCCATCCAATCCCGACGCCAAGGCGAAGCCGCCCGCCGCTCAGAAAATCCAGCGAGGCCGCCTGTTTGGCGACCAGGGCAGTCTGACGCTGGGCCAGCACGAGCACCTGCACCGAGAGCTCGATGTATGTGGTCTGCCCCGCTAGATAACCGAGCAGGACAAAGGGGTCGTGGTAGGAACTGCCGGGCTCCTCGACGCCGTCCCAGTCGGGCAGGCTCACCGGGTTGATGTTCAGGGTGTTCTCGTAGACCGCCAAATGGTCGTAACCGAGTTCCTCGGAGAGCTGGGTGAAGTCCCGCAGCGCCAAAGGGTCGGGGCCAAGGTCGGTTCCGGGCAGACTGATTCCCAGTTTCATAGTGGTTCCTACCGTTGCATCAGGATTATGCGGCGCGAAGACGACGACCGCGCCTCATGGTACGGCAACATCGGCGGCGATTGAAAGGTCAACCATTGCCGCCGTCGTGAAAGCTGGTTCGACGATGCGGTCTCGGCTTATAGTTCTGACATATACCGATGCCATCCGGAGGATATTATGGAACCCGGCCTCACGACCCTTCTGGGGTCGCTTAAGTCCTATCTCGACCTGCCGGTCGATCGCATGCGTACCATGGAGCCTGCCCATTACACCTCCCAGGCGTTTTTCGATCTCGAGGTCGAGACCATCTGGAAAAAGCAATGGATCGACGTCGGCCACGTATCCGAAATCCGTAGTCCCGGTGATTTCTTTACGGTGGAACTGGTCGGCGAGCCCCTGGTCATCGTGCGCGGCCCGGACATGGCAATCCGGGCGCTCTCCACCGTATGCCGCTACCGCTACATGCTGGTGGTCAAGCCTGGCGAGAGCGGCAATGCCAACCGCTTCCGCTGCCCTTATCACCACTGGACCTACGAGTTGGACGGCAAGCTCGTGCAGCCGCTTCACATGGAGCGGCACCAGGAGTTCGACAAGAACAAGATTTGCCTGCCCAAGTTTCGCCTCGAAATCTGGAACGATCTCATCTGGGTCAACCTGGACGACCATGCCGCGCCGTTGGCGCCGACGGTGGAAGCTCTGGATCAGGCGTTCGCGCCCTACAAATGCGCCGACGACTGGACCATGACCAACCACTACGACAAAGTATGGCCGGGCAACTGGAAGAACTTCAACGAGAACAACATGGAGGGCTATCACCACATGGGCCTCCACGAGAATACGTTGGAGACATATTCGCCGACCCATAACACCACCAACATTACCTATAGTGACGGCTGGACGCGCTATCAGGTGCCCTATTACATGGACCGTCAGGTCAGCCGCGATCTCATCGAAGAGGTCAATTGGAAGCCCGGCGATATCGGACAGGATGTGTCCAGCCTCGACATCGTCATGATCCATCCGGCCAATGCCTTTGTGATCTATCCCGGCGGCGCCGGTTTCTATGCCCTGTGGCCGGTTGGGGTCGATCAGGTGCGCTACCGGGCCGGGTCGGTACGGCCGGAAGGCGAACTGCGCCGCTATGCACCGGACGGTGAAGCCTATGATTCAAGCCGCGCCCTCGACGAAGACGGCGAGAGCATGCCATATATTGCCATGGGCGTTCGCTCGGCCAAGGCGGCGCCGGGCTACATGAGCTGGATGGAGGAACCCATCCTGCGCTGGTACCAGTGGATCGCCCGCAAAATGCTAAACGGAGAGGCAGCGTGAAACAATGACAGAACCCCAGGCGGAGCAGACCGGCACCATCGATGTCGAAGGCGGCAGGGTGTGGTATCGCGACAACGGCGGGCGCCACGACGGTGCGGTGCCGGTGCTGTGCATTCACGGCGGGCCGGGCATGAGCCACGAGTACATGTTGCCGCTGGTCGATCTGGCCGATGAGCGGCGGGTGGTTTTTTACGACCAGCTCGACGCCGGCAAGGCCGACCGGCCCGGCGATCCGGTCAACTGGCGGGTCGAGCGCTTCGTTGCCGAAGTCGATGCGGTGCGCCGTACCCTGGGCCTTGAGCGGGTTGTTATCATTGGCAATTCCTGGGGCGGAACCATTGCCGCCGAATACGCCATTGGCCGCCCGGCGGACTTGGCGGGTTTGGTGCTGTCGAGCCCATTGATCAATACCCATCGCTGGATCGCTGACAACACCGCCTATCGCAATCAGCTTCCCGCCGAGGTCCGAGCCGCCCTCGACCACCACGAAGCGGCGGACACCACCGACGACCCGGCCTACCAGGAAGCTGTCGATGTGTTCAGCGGCCTTCACGGTTGCCGCATGGACCCGTTGCCCGACTATGTGCTGCGCGCCTTCGACGCCCTCAATCTTGAGTGCTACAGCACCATGTGGGGTCCCAGCGAATTCACCGCCAACGGCACTCTCGCCGACTACGATTGTAGCGAACGGCTGCACCAAATCTCGGCGCCGACCCTGTTCACCTGCGGCGAGTTCGACGAGGCCACTCCCCACTCCTGCCGCGAGTACGCCGCCCTGGTGCCCGGCGCCAAGGTGACGGAGATCGAGGACGCGTCCCATATGGCCTTCGCCGAGAAGCGCGCCGAGTACATGGGGTTGATGCGCGAGTTCATCGCCGGCGTCGAATAGGGGCAGCGTCATGGTCACATCGGAAAATATCACGGAGCAATGGGCAGTAACCAAGGCGGCGGTGTACAGCCGCGGCGGGTTGGTCGCCACCAACCACGCCGATGCCTCGGAAATTGGCGCCGAGGTGCTGCGCGCCGGCGGCAACGCGGTCGATGCCGCCGTCGCCGTTAGTTTCGCCATTGGCATCGTCGAGCCATGGAATAGCGGCCTCGGCGGCTGTGGCTTTGTTCAGGTGTTCGACGCTTCGAGCAAGAAGGTCACGTCGCTTGATTTCGGCACCGTGGCGCCGCGCGGTGTCAACCCCGATGACTATCCCCTGACCGGCGGCACCAGCGACGGTGGCTTTGGCTGGCCGGCGGTCATCGACGACCGCAATTTCATCGGCCCTTATTCCGTAGGGGTACCAACCGTTGTGTCGGGCATGGCCACCCTGCTCAAGGATTTCGGCACGCGGAGCTGGCGCGAATCCCTTGAGCCTGCCGTATTGCTCGCTGAACGGGGCATGTGGATCGACTGGTACGCCACCCTGATCATCGCCTACGAAGCGGCGACCATTGCCCGCTATCCCAGTCTCGCCGAGGTCTATCTGCCGGGTGGCTACCCGCCGGCGGCGCCCTGGGACGGCGGCATGCCGCGGCTCAACCTCGACGCCCTGGCCGCGACCCTCAAGCGCCTCTCCGTGGCCGGGCCCGAGGATTTCTATTCCGGCGAGATCGCGGCAAAGATCGATGGTGACGCACGCCGCGCCGGCTGTCCGCTCCGGCAGGAGGATCTGGCGGACTTCCGCACCACCGTTTGCGCCCCCAGCACCGGCCAGTATCGCGGCGCGACAATCCATTCGGCGCCCGGCCTGTCCGCCGGCCCGACCTTGCTTGACGCCTTGCGGCTGCTCGAAGCCCATGATCTGGGTTCAACACCCGACGCCGCCACTTACCTGGCCGTAGCGGACTCCCTGTTCCAGGCTTACGAGACCCGCCTGGCGACCATGGGTGAGGTTTCCCAGGCGCAATCGTCGACCACCAACTTCTCGGTGATCGACGGCGACGGTAATATGGTGGTGGTGACCCAGACCCTGATGTCGACCTTCGGCAGCATGGTGCGCCTGCCCGAAACCGGCGTCATTCTCAATAACGGCATGCTGTGGTTCGATCCGGTGCCGGGGCGTATCAACTCCATCGCGCCGGGTAAGCGGCCGCTGTCGAACATGGCGCCAACGGTGGTTGTCCGGGATGATAAGCCGGACTTCGCCCTCGGCGCCTCGGGGGGGCGACGCATCTTCCCGGCGCTATTCCAGCTGATCTTGTTCATCCACGACTTCGACATGAACTTGAATAACGCATTTCAGCAGCCGCGCATCGATGTAAGCGGTGGGCCGGGGGTGACCGTGGATCCCCGCCTGGGCGACGGGATTGTCGATGCCATTGCGGCCAAGCGTCCCATAATCGTCGAGCAGAGCGGTGTGCGGCCAACTTCGTTCGCCACACCCAATGCGGTTATGCGGGACAAGTCAGGTGACAATAGCGCCATAGCCCATATCGCCACACCATGGCCGAAAGTCGTGGCAGCTTAAGGTTTATACCAAGGAGCGATAGTAGAGGCCCATAGAGATCGTTTTCGCTTTTCGCCGGGTAGGGAGAGCGCACAGGCGATGCGGCGCGTCGTCAAGGAGTCCTGACGCCCTCCGGCGATAAGCGGACGCGACCAGGACGGCGGCTTCCCGTGGCTTTCGCCAATAATCCCCCTGGCGGACATCGTTGCGCTCGTCTTGCGATACCCCGCATCGTGGCGACAAACGCGCCTGGCCGAAAACCACGGGAAGCCGTCTCTATGAGTCTCTATTATTGTTCCTTGTTATTAATCAGTCGTCCGCGGTGATCGCCTCGCGGAGGGCCGCGAGGCGCACGGGTTTGTGCAACGTGGTGACTGAGTGCAGGCCCCTGGCCTCACCCAGTTTCTTGGCCAGTTCCGTATAGTGGAGTGTGAACCCGGTGACCATTATGAGACGCAGGTTCGTTGCCTGGTCGGCCAACCAACTGACAAGTTCGATACCGTCAATGCCCGGCATTACCACATCGACAACGGCGACATCGGGCTGGCAGGCGTCGAACAGCACTTTGAACTCGGCGCCGTTGGCGGCGCTTTCCACGTGGTAACCCAGTCCTTCGGCGACCTCTACCACGAACTCGCGGAAGTCCGGCTCGTCATCGACCACCAATAATCGTTTTGAACTCATTGCCCCGTCCTTGCCCCGTCGGACTAATTTTCGCGGATATCCGCGAGTCTACCTAGAAGCGCGATTTTTTTTGCGATAGGGATCTAGAAGACAATCAATGCTGCCAATGAGGTGTCCAGCCAGGCCCGCCTTCGCGGCACTTCTGTTGCGCTTCACGAGGCTAAAATCCCGCCTTCCCAGCGTTCTCTACGCCGCGTGCACTCAGATCGGTTCGCCCTGGAGCTTGTCTCGCAAATAGTCTACGCGCTGCAGGATGAAGGGCATGTGGGGATTGACCTCGAGGGCGTGTTCGAACCACTGGAGGACCATCGCTTCGTCGTCCAGTTAGGTGTGGATCAGGCCCATGCCGGAGAGGGCGCCGAAGTGGCGGGGCTCGAGTGCCAGGGTTCGTTCCACGTCACTGATCGAGTCATTGTAGCGGCCCAGATAAAAGTACAGGGTGGCGCGCTTGTTCCAGCCTTCGGCGAAGGCCGGGTCGGCGTCGATGATGGCATTGAAGCTGTTGAGTACCGGGCCGAATTGACCGGCCCGCATGGCGCCGATGCCGAAGTTCATGAGCTGGTCGAGATCTTCATCGCCGGCCTCGGTCCAGATGCGCCAGATGGACATTTCCAGCTCATGGGCCGAGTCTGTGTCGGTCGCCGTCAGGAGCTCGGTAAACAGGCCGTCGAGGCGCGGGTCGTCCTGACGCGCGGCGGCCGGGGAGTTTGCTATCACCAGAATGGCGACCATGGCGACGATAATCCTCATGCGATCCATCATAGGGCGAGGCCACCCGCCTTCCAAGCACCCGCCCTACACGATGCCGTGAGGTGAACTTTTTGGAAAGCGCGTTCAATCGTCCCCATAATTATTCGAGCGCCACGGGGCGGGGTCCGCCGGTGGCCCAGTCGATCAGTTCGACCGTGTGGACCACCGGGGTCTCGGTGGCGCGGGCCAGTTGCATCATGCAGCCGATATTGCCGGTGGCGATGACGTCAGCGGCGCAGCGCTCCACATTGGCGATCTTGCGTTGCAGCAGGCGTTCGCTGAGCTCCGGCTGCAGCAGATTGTAGGTGCCGGCGGAACCGCAGCAGAGATGACCCTCGGCAATCTCGCGGACCATGAAGCCGGCCGCGTTGAGCAGTTGGCGGGGCTCAAGGTGGATATTCTGGCCATGCTGCATGGAGCAGGCCGAGTGGTAGGCCACGGCGAGGGGCTCGGCGCCGCCGTCGAGCTCGATTCCGAGATCAGCCAGCACCTCGCTCACGTCCTTGGTCAAACCGGCGATCTGCGCCGCGACCGCGCTCCACTTTGGGTCGTCCTTGAGCAGGTGGCCGTAGTCTTTGACCGTGGTGCCGCAGCCCGAGGCGTTGATGACTATGGCGTCGAGGCCGCCGTTGGCGATTTCGGCGCTCCAGGCGGTGACGTTGCGCCGCGCCGCGTCGCGGGCGGCGTCCTCATGGCCCATGTGGTGGACCAGGGCGCCGCAACAGCCACCGCCCTTGGCCACAACCACCTCGCAGCCGTGGCGGGTCAGTACCCGAACCGTGGCTTCATTGATCGATGGGGCCAGCACCTGCTGGGCGCAACCCGGCATCAGAGCGACACGCAGGCGGCGGGGCTCCCGGGCGTTGTGGGTCTGGGGCGGGCCAACGGCGGAGGGGTTGGGAACCATCGCCGGCGCCGTGGCGGCCAGCCCGGCAAGGCGGCCCGGCAACAGCCGCGACAGAAAATGCGGCAGTGCCTTGCTCGCCAGCAGAGCGAGACGGAACAGGGCCGGGCGCAGCAGCACGATAGCCAGCAGGCCGCGCAGCATGGTCTCTGCCCAAGGCCGCTGGAAGGTATCGTCGATATGGGCCCGAGCGCGGTCGACCAGACGCATGTAATCGACCCCCGACGGGCAGGTGGTCATGCACGACAGACAACTCAGGCAACGGTCTATGTGGCGCACCACCTTGGCGGTCGGCCCCCGGCTTGTCTCGAGCATGGCCTTGATCAGCATGATCCGCCCGCGCGGGCTGTCGAGTTCATCGCCGAGCAGCACATAGGTCGGACAGGTCGCCGTGCAGAAGCCGCAGTGAACGCACTTGCGCAGGATGCGCTCGGCTTCGGCTATCTGCGGCTCGGCCAGTTGGGCCAGGGTGAAGCTGGTTTGCATGGCCGATCACACGCCTTCGTACATGCGGCCGGGGTTGAGGATGCGGCGCGGATCGAAGCCGTCTTTGACTCGGGCGGTGAGGGCGGCAAGGCCCGGCTCCTGGGGCTCAAACACGGCGATGGCCTCGCGTTGGGCGGCATCGGCGACCATTAGAGTGGCGTGGCCGCCGGCATCGGCCACGGCGGCTCGCACCGTCGAGACGTTATGGTCAGCCAGACTGAGCCAGACCAGACCGCCGCCCCAGTCGTAGAACGCCTCGCCGTCGGTGTCGGCAAGAATGCTTGCGGCCACCGCCGCGCCGGCGGTCGGCGGCACCGAGACGCGCCACACCACGCGGCCGGGCTGGCCGACGAAGGGCGCCGCATCACCGACCTCGCGCCACAGGGCGCCTGAGTTGTGGCCGTGCAACTCCTCGATTTCGCCGTAGCCGCCGAGCAAATCGCGGAGCGCTTGGCAGCGGTATTCAGCGGAGGGCGCCGGGCCTTCGACGCGGAGCGCGGTGACCGCGCTGCCGGCGCCAGCCACATAGGACACGTCCGAGCGCGCCGCCACCGCCGCCGGCAGGTGGGCCGCCGCCGAAACTTCGTGGTGGCTGGTCAGAGCGGCGGTCATGGCCTGGTCCGCGCCGGCGTCGTCGAGGTCGGCGACCAGTACCGTGCGGGTCTTCTCCGCCGCCGGCATGACCTTGACGGTCATGCTGGTCATGGCCGCCAGGGTGCCGTAGGAGCCGGCGAACAGCTTGCACAGATCATAGCCGGTGACGTTCTTGACCACCCGGCCGCCGGCCTTCATGGCCTCGCCACGCCCGGTCACCGCCTCGACCCCGAGAAAGTGATCCCGCGCCGCGCCCGCCTTGGGCCTGCGGGGCCCGGCCAAATTACAGGCGATGACGCCGCCGATAGTGCCGCCGGCCGCATCGCTTCCGAGCAGCGGGCCGAGGTCGGGCGGCTCGAACGCCAGTTGCTGACCGTGGCTTTCCATCTCGGCCTCGATGGCCGTCAGGAGGGTGCCCGGGCGGACTGTCATGACCAGTTCGTTCGGTTCGTAGAGTTCAATTCCGCTGAGCCCCGACATATTTAGCTGGTGGTCCGCCTGCACCGGTCGGCCCAGGGTGCGCTTGGTGCCGGCGCCGATGACCTCGACCGCCGTCTCCTCGGCCGCCGCCCAGGTCACCACATCGAGGACCTGGGCCGCATCCGTGGGTGCAAACCGCTCCGTCATCAGAACCGCGGGATATCAGGGAATGCGGTCTGGCCATGATGAACATGCATGCGGCCGAGCTCGGCGCAGCGATGAAGTTCCGGAAATACTTTACCGGGATTGAGCAGGCCGTCCGGGTCGAAGGCGCATTTGAGGCGCTGCTGCTGTTCCAGGTCGATCTCACTGAACATAATGCCCATGAGGTCGCGCTTCTCAATGCCGACCCCGTGTTCGCCGGTCAGCACGCCGCCGACCGCGACGCAGAGCTTGAGGATCTCGGTGCCGAATTCCTCGGTCTTCTCCAACTCGCCGGGGATGTTGGTGTCGTAGAGGATCAGCGGGTGGAGGTTGCCGTCGCCGGCATGAAACACGTTGGCCACCCGCAGTCCGTATTTGTCCGACAGCTCGGCGATGCGCGCCAGCACCTCGGGCAGGCGGTGGCGCGGGATGGTGCCGTCCATGCAGTAGTAATCGGGTGAGATGCGGCCGACCGCCGGGAACGCCGCCTTGCGTCCGACCCAGAAGCGCTCGCGCTCGGCCTCGCTGGTGCTGGCGCGCAGCGTGGTGGCGCCGCACAGCTCGGCGATGCCACGCACCCGGTCGATCAGGTAGTCGACCTCGACTTCGGGGCCGTCGAGCTCGACGATGAGCAGGGCGCCGGCGTCGAGCGGGTAGCCGGCGTGGCAGAATGCCTCGGCCGCCTCGACCGCGGCGCGGTCCATGATTTCCATGCCGCCGGGAATGATGCCGGCGGCGATCACCCGGCCGACGCAGTCGCCGGCCGCTTCGATGGTCGGGAAGCCGATGAGCAGCGCCCGCGCCGAGGCCGGGTCGTGCAGAATGCGTACGGTGACCTCGGTGATGACCCCGAGCAGGCCCTCGGAACCGGTCAGCACGCCGAGCAGGTCATAGCCGCCCGCATCCATGTGCTTGCCGCCGAGGCGCAGCACTTCGCCGTCCATCAGCACCATTTCGAGGCCGAGCAGGTTGTTGGTGGTGACGCCGTATTTCAGGCAATGAACGCCGCCCGAGTTCTCGGCCACGTTGCCGCCGATCGAGCAGGCAATCTGGCTTGACGGATCGGGGGCGTAGTAGAAGCCGTCCGCCGTCACCGCCTGGGTAATGGCGAGATTGGTGACGCCGGTTTGGGTAACCACGCAGCGGTTGCCGAGATCGACGTCGAGGATGCGGTTGAACTTCGATAGACCTAGAGTGACGCCGTCAGCGAGCGGCAGGGCGCCGCCCGATAGCCCGGTACCGGCGCCCCGGGGCACCACCTTGACGCCGCGCTCGTGACAGTGTGCCAGGATGCGCGAGACCTGATCGACGGTCTCAGGCAGGACCACCAGCATGGGCCGCTGGCCATAGGCGGTGAGGCCGTCGCTCTCGTAGACTCGCAGCTCGTCGTCGGCGGCGATCACAGAGCCGTCGAGCAGCATGGCGCTGAACGTTCCAATCAACGCCTCACGCTGGGCCAGGGCGTCGCGATCCGGTTCGGGCATTTTCATGAGCGCTATTGTGGGACAGCGCCCCACGCCCGTCAACGCGTCAGCGCTACAGCAGGCCATACCCGGCAAGCGCCGCACCCAGGGATTCGGGTGAGCGGAAGTGGTGGGTCTGGAATCCCAGGTCGCGGGCCGCCACCACGTTCTTCTCGGAGTCGTCGATGAATAGGGTGGTCGAGGGCTTGAGGCCGTGGCGCGCGGTCAGGCGGTGGAAGATCGCCGGGTCGGGCTTGACCAGGCCCTCTTCGCCGGACACCACGATACCGTCGAACCAGGCAAGGAAGTCAAAGCGCGCCCGGGCCACGGGGAACTTGTCTCGGGACCAGTTGGTCAGGGCGTAGAGCGGCACGGCGCGCTGACGCAGGCTGTCGAGGAGATCGACGGTGCCATGGATGGGCCCGGCCAGCATCTTCTCCCAGCGGCTGTCGAAAGCTTCGATCAGGCTGGCGTATTGGGGGTGGCGGGCACTGGCCTCGGCCACTGCTTCGGCGAAGGGTCGGCCGCATCCTGATGAGCGTTCCACTCGACGTCGACCACGGTGGTGAGGAACGCTTCCATGGCGGCCTCGTCACCGGGGAACAGCTTGCGGTAGAGATGGCGCGGATTCCAGTCGATGAGAACCCCGCCGAGGTCGAAGACCATGGTCATGATGGAAGCATTTATGGGAGGCGCGTCCGCCATGGGATCGCGCGGCGCGAAATCAGCCCTGGCGCGCCTTGAAGCGGGGATTGGTCTTGTTGATCACGTAGACGCGACCCTTGCGGCGCACCACGCGGCAATCTTTGTGGCGCCGTTTGGCGGATTTGAACGAGTTCACCACTTTCATGGTTGAAATTCCTGCGTTTACGTGAGGCCGGGAAGGGCGCAACCTACGCATCCGACCACTTGATGTCAACGGGCTATATGGACGCCCGAATATGCCCTCAGAATTGGCGGTTGCAGTCTATCATAGCCAGACACTTCTTTATACCTGATTACCGTGTCGCTCGGCTTGGGTCAATTTATCATAAGCCGTGCTATCCGTAAAAACTATTAAATGTTGCCAATGGGTTGGAGCTGTATGTGAAACATTCTAGCGAGCCCTATAAAACCACATTGACTGTCCAGTCTTTGTGGCGCTACATAGACGTTACGTGATTGCGAATTATTCTTATTCGTATTAATTCTGGCAGACGAATCGACCCGGAGGAGTACCCGAACTATGCGTAGTGTATCGAATTTTGCCATGCGTGGCCTCAACGGTTTCGCTGGCCGATTGTCACGACTGGCGGGTGCCGGCCTTGCCGCCGCCCTGTTTTTCGCCCCCCTGACCAGCGCGCTGACCGCCGAGGTCAACATCTATTCGGCGCGCAAGGAAGTGCTGATCAAGCCGCTGCTCGACGCTTTCACGGCGGAGACCGGCATTGCCGTCAATCTGGTCAGTGGCAAGGCCGACGCCCTGCTTCAGCGGCTCGAGCGCGAGGGCGCCAACAGCCCCGCCGACGTGCTGCTGACCACCGACGCCGGCCGTCTGGTGCGGGCCAATCAGGCGGGCCTGCTGCAGGTCACGCCGACGGCGGCCCTGACCGCCGCCATTCCCGCCCAATACCGCGACCCGGCCGGGGCCTGGTTTGGCCTGTCCCTGCGGGCGCGGCCGATTATGTATGCCGTTGACCGGGTGTCGTCGGCCGAGCTGTCCACCTATGCCGCCCTGGCCGGACCGCAATGGGCCGGGCGGGTCTGTGTCCGCTCGTCCAACAACATCTACAATCAGTCCATGCTGGCCGCCTTTATCGATCACCAGGGTGTCGCCAAAACTGAAGTCTGGGCCACGCGTATGGTGGCCAACTTCGCGCGCAAACCCCAGGGCGGCGATCGTGACCAGATTCGCGCCGTCGCTGCCGGTGAGTGTGACGTGGCCCTGGCCAACACGTACTACCTGGCCCGTCTGGCGACCTCCGACAAGGAAGCCGACCGCACGGTCGCGGCCCAGGTGGCGGTATTCTGGCCCGACCAGAATGGCCACGGGGTTCATGTCAACATCAGCGGCGCAGGCGTCACGGCGAGCGCCGGCAACGTCGCCAACGCGATCCGGTTCATCGAGTTCCTCGCCGGCGACATCGCTCAACAGACCTATGCCGAGGTGGTCAACGAATACCCGGTGACGCCCGGCGTGCCGTGGTCCGACGTGGTCGCCACCTGGGGTACTTTCAAGGCCGACGATCTCAACCTGACGGTGCTCGGCGAGAATAATGCCGAAGCCGTACGTATTGCTGATCGGGCAGGCTGGCAGTAGGACGTTTTAAGTTTGATCGAACGAGTTCGATCAAACTGCGTGGCGCTTGAACGCGCTTTCATATTAAATAGCCTCGCCGCCTGGCAGCGGCGGGGCATTTTTTTTGCGAGGGAACATGACTGGGATGATTCAAGGCCACATTGACCATCCGGCAGCCTGGAAGGGCAGCGACTTTGCATCGAAGGACGGTTTCTCCTTCGATCTTGGTCCGGCCCACATCGTCGCCTTTGATGCGGCGGTGGCATCCATTAAACAACGTGGCCTCAAGGCTCAGCATTTCACCCGCGACGATTTCGACCTGACGCCCATCGCCGATGACGTGAAGTCGATCTTCGACGACCTCATGGAAGGGCGCGGCATCGTCGTGGTGCGGGGTTTCCCGGTGGATCGCTACAGCACAGAAGACGTGGGCATCCTCTATTGGGGTCTCGGCACCCATTTCGGCCGCGCCGTCAGTCAAAGCCGCATGGGCAATGTTATCGACGTGTCCGGCCATAACCCGCGCGAACGGGGCTATCGCTCAAGCAAGGAACTCGAACTGCATACGGGCTCCGACTATATCGTCGGCCTCATGTGCCTGCGCGACGCCAAGTCCGGCGGCGTCAGCCGCCTGGTCAGCACCCTGGCCGTGCATAACGCCATATATGCCGAGCATCCCGAGCATCTGGCGCCGCTCTACGAAGGTTTCCATTACCACTGGCGCGGCGAAGATTCCGAGGGTGAGCCGCCGATCACGTCCTATCCCGTGCCGGTATTCTCCGAGCAGGATGGCGTGGTGAGCACCTGTTACCTGCGTAGTTTTATCGATATGGCCATAGAGGAATCCGATAAGCCAATGCCGTCGGAGTCGAAAGCGGCCCTGGATTATTTCGAGGAAGTCGCTTACCGCGACGATATGCTCCTGCAATTCCGCCTGGCCGCCGGCGAGGCGATTTTCTTCAACAACTATGTGACCCTGCACTCGCGCACCGAGTTCGAGGATCATGAGGATCTCGATCGGCGCCGCCACCTGCTGCGCCTGTGGCTCGATGTGCCCAACGGCCGGCCTATTTCCGCGCCTCTGCGCCGCTACTACGGCACCGACGGCATCAAGGACCGGGGTGACGTTAACACCATCTACCAGGGCGAAACCATGGTAGAGCGACGTCAGTAGATTGATCGATGTGCGGCCGATTTACACTACGTACACCGGCCTACAAACTCGCCGAGGCGTTCAGTGTCGAGGTTCGCGCCAATCTGGCGGCGCGCTACAACATCGCGCCGAGCCAGGACATCGCCGCTCTGCGCGTTGATGCCGACAATGACCGCGAATTGGTCATGCTGCGCTGGGGGCTGGTGCCCGGCTGGGCCAAGGACCCGGCCATGGGCAACCGCATGATCAACGCCCGGGCCGAGACCGTGGCCGACAAGCCCGCCTTCCGCGCCGCCTTTCGCCAGCGCCGCTGCCTGATCCCGGCAGACGGCTTCTACGAATGGCAAAAGACGCCAGATGGTTCGAAACAGCCCTATCTCATAGCCCGCCCGGATGGCGAACCCTTCGCCATGGCCGGACTTTGGGAGCACTGGCAGCCGCCCGGCGTGGAAGCGCCCCTGGAGACCTGCGCCATCATCACCGCCGAAGCCAATGCGACCGTGGCGCCAATCCATCACCGCATGCCGGTAATCGTGGGCGCCGGCGACCGTGATGCCTGGCTCGACCCGGCGCCGCCCTCGGCCGAGAGTCTCACCGCCCTGTTGCGCCCCGCCCCGGATGAGGACCTGACCGCCCAGGCGGTCGACCGCCACGTCAACAATACCCGCCACGACGACCCCGCCTGTATCGAGCCGGCGGCCGGCGGCTTATTGCTGTGAGGCGCGGAGTACCCCACTAAGCCAGAACCTGTTCGACAACGCGATGGCTCGAAGGTCAGATGGTTGGACTGGCGCTTCTAGCGGTCATCGCGACGCGGTCCGGAAGAGCCTCTGTTAGCGCCCACGCGCGGAAGGCTGCAATGTCGGGGCGCTCCGCCATTCCTTCGAGACAAACCAGATAGTAGGCATAGTCGACAGGCGTTGTTACCGTCGGTCCGAACGGCCTGATCAGGCATCCCGTTGCCAGGTAATCGCCTGCCGTGACACGGCCAACAAGCGCCACTCCGTGACCCAAGGCCGCGGCTTCGACGACCGTGCTGGAATGAGAAAAATGCGGACCGGCTGTGGCATCCACATTGCATCCGGCAGTTTGCAACCACTCCGTCCACGTGGGCATGGATTGGTCCCGAGTTCCGAAATCGTCATGCAACAATACCTGCCAACGAAGGTCGTCCGGGATTTGTAGCGGGTTGTCGCCTTTGAGCAAGCTG